>NZ_LYVQ01000087.1 GCF_001984095.1 Pelomonas sp. KK5 | reverse complement strand
GGTCTTCCGCCTGTGTGGCGGCGAGGTCCTGCATCAGCCGCTCGCGCTGCGGGTAGTCGCGATCCTCCAGGCCCAGGCGGCCGCGGGCATCGCATTCGCAGGCCCACAGCATCTGCTCGAAGCGGCCGGGCTTGCGCCAGGCGTCGCTGCGCTCCAGCAGGCGCAGCCGGGCGGTGGCGTCGAAGTCGGTGCTGCGGTGGACGTTGCCGTGCTCGCGGGCGACCAGGTCGGCCAGCTCGCGGCAGTCATTGGGCACGCGCCAGCGCTCGCTGACCTGGCGGGCGAGGTCGGCGCTGCGCTGCTCGTGGCCGATATGGCGCGGCAGGATGTCGGCCGGCGTCGTGCCCTTGCCGAGATCGTGACAAAGGCAGGCGTAGCGCACCGCCAGCGAGGTCTGCAGCCGGGCGCACTGGTCCAGCACCATCAGCAGGTGCACGCCGGTGTCGACCTCCGGGTGGTGGGCCGGCGGCTGGGGCACGCCGAACAGCCGCTCCACCTCGGGCAGCAGCCGCGCCAGCGCGCCACAGTCGCGCAGCACCTCGAACATGCGCGAGGGCCTGCTCTCCATCAGCCCGCGCGACAGCTCCTGCCAGACCCGCTCGGCCACCAGCTCGTCCACCTCCCCGGCGGCGACCATGCCGCGCATGAGCTCGACCGTCTCCGGCGCCACCGTGAAATCGCTGAAGCGCGCGGCGAAGCGGGCCAGCCGCAGGATGCGCACCGGATCCTCGGCGAAGGCCGGCGAGACGTGGCGCAAGACCCGACCCTCGATGTCGCGCCGGCCGCCGTAGGGGTCGACGATCTCGCCGCTGTCGGCGTCCTGCGCCATCGCATTGATCGTCAGGTCGCGCCGGGCCAGGTCCTGCTCCAGCGTGACCTCGGGCGCGGCGTGGAAGGCGAAGCCGTGGTAGCCGGGCGCGGTCTTGCGCTCGGTGCGGGCCAGCGCGTATTCCTCGTGCGACTCGGGATGTAGGAAGACCGGGAAGTCCTTGCCGACCGGCACGTAGCCCGCCGCCACCATCGCCGCCGGATTGGAGCCGACGACCACCCAGTCCCGGTCCTGCACCGGCAGGCCCAGCAGGGCGTCGCGGACGGCGCCGCCGACGAGGTAGGCGTGCATCGTCATCGGTGGCCGCGGTACGGCTCGTCTTCCGCCACGTAGGTCTGCTCCAGCAGCGCGGCAGCGATCCATTCGGCCATGGCGGGGAGTTGCTCGATGCGCTTCGCGTAGGCCGCGGCAGCCGGGCTCAAGGGCAGGGCGAAGCGAGTGGCGCGCATGACGACCGGCGCGAAGTAGGCGTCCACCGCGCCGAACTCGCCGAACAGGAAGGGCCCGCCGCTGGCGGCCAGCGCCTCGCTCCAGATCTGATCGATGCGGGCGATGTCCTTGCGCAGGCCGGCCTCGCTTTCCATCAGCCGGGTGCCGATCTCGGGGAAGTAGGCCTCGATGTTCATCGGGCACAGGTTGCGCAGGCTGCCGAAGCCGGCGTGCATCTCGGCGCAGTAGCTGCGGGCGCGGGCGCGGGCCTGGGGGTCGCGGGGCCAGACGGCGATCTCCGGATGCCGGTCGGCGATGTATTCGGCGATGGCCAGCGTCTCCCAGACGGCGAAGCCGTCGTCCTCGACCAGGATCGGCACCTTGCGCACGCCGGCGCCGATCGCGTCCAGCGCGGCATGGAAGCGCGAGCCGGGGCCGAAGTCGTCGAAGCGCACCATCACCTCCTCGAAGGGGATGCCCAGGCCCTTCAGCGTCAGCCAGGGGCGCAGCGACCAGGAGGAGTAGTTCTTGTTGGCGATGTAGAGCTTCATCATGGGTACTTTCCTGTTGAAGCCCTCAGCTTAGCGAGCAGGCGCCGGCGCAGGGGTGAGACTTGCTCATGCGATTGATGAGCACCGCTCATTGCGGATCGACCGGCAGGATGTCCGGCCCGGCCTTGGGCCCGATCTTCTGGCCCAGGCGGGCGCGCAGGTTCGTGGAGCTTCCGTCGCCCAGCAGCTGCGCATAGACGGTGGTGTTCACCAGCACGTTCTTCACATAGTCGCGCGTCTCGTTGAAGGGGATGTTCTCGGTCCAGATCGCGGCGTCCAGCAGCGGGCCCTCGCGCCAGCGGCGCGGGCGGCCGGGGCCGGCGTTGTAGGCCGCGGCGGCCATCGTCATCGAGCCGCCGAAATCGTCCAGCACCAGCTTCAGGTAGCTGGCGCCGATGCGGATGTTGAAGTCGCGGTCCTGCATCAGCTCCGGGCTGAAGGGGATGCCGGCCTTCTTGGCGGTCCACTTGGCGGTGGCCGGCATCACCTGCATCAGCCCGGCGGCGCCGACGTGCGAGCGCGCATCGACGACGAAGCGCGACTCCTGGCGGATCAGGCCGTACACATAGGCCGGGTCCACGCCCACCTCGCGCGAGCGCGCCATCAGCTCACGGCGGTAGGGCGTCGGATAGCGCTGGGCCAGGTCCACCTCGGCGCGGGTGCGGTCGCTGGCGTTGATGCAGCGGTCCCAGACCTCGCGGTCGCAGGCCTCCTGCGCGGCGGCTAGCAGCTCGCGCTCGCTCATGCCGCGCAGCGTGAAGTTCCATTCGCGCACGCCCTCGTTGCGCAGGCCCAGTGCGATCAGCAGCAGGCCGCGGGCGAGGCCGGCGGTGGTCTGCGCCTTGCCGCGCTCCAGCGGCGTCAGCGGCGCGGGCGGTGGGGGCAAGACCTGGCCCTGGCCGAGATCGTCGGCGGCCAGGTGGCCGTAGAAGCTCAGCGGCGAGACCAGGCCCTGCAGCAGCGTGCGGGCCTCGGTGCGCTGTGCCTCGCCGGCGGGCGTGGCCGTTGCGGTGGCGAGCAGCGCGCGAGCGCGCCAGTAGCGCCAAGTCTGCTGATTCTGCTCGTTAGGGCTCAGCAGGCCGATCAGGCGCAGCAGCTGCGGCCAGCGCTCCTCGTTGCCGCCGCTGCCGATGCTGCGCAGCGTGGCGCGCGCGGCCCAGGCGAGGGTGTCGTCGCTCCACTCCGGATCGTCCTGGTTCTTCTTGTTGCCCGCATGCAGCTTCAGCGCGCGGTCGAACCAGTCGACCGCCTCGGGCTGCAGGCGGAAGGCCGCCTGGCGCGCGATCTGGGCCCAGACGGCGGCGGCCAGTTCGCCGGGCAGCTGGCGCTGCCAGCGGCTCGTCATCAGGTCCGCGGCCTGGGCGGGGTCGGCCGTGGCCACCCGCAGCAGGGTCAGCGTCGTCAGCTCGGACTGGTTGCGGTTGGCGGCGCTGCCCTTGCGGGTCAGGTACTTGCCGGCGTTGTCCTGCAGCTCGGCCACTGCCAGTTCCACCGGCCGGCCCAGCAGCGACGCGGCCTGCTTGACCGCCTTCGGCCGCTGCGCCTCGACGGCCAGGCGCAGGCGCAGCCAGACGTCGTCGGGCTTCAGCAGGCCGGCGTCGAACATCTGGCTGGCCAGCAGCTGGCAGCCTTCGTCGCCGTCCTTCTGCGCCAGCCAGGCGGCGCGGGCGCGCTCGCGGAAGTCGCCCTTGCGCGGGCCGTTGCCGGGCTGCATCTCGACCACCAGCGAATAGCACAGCACCTCGCGGTCGTCGCGCATCTGGAAGCGTGGGTACTCGAGGGCGAAGTTCTTCCAGTCGCGCCGGTGGCCCAGCTCCAGCAGCCAGTCGTTGCGCAGCCGGTCCTCGACATAGCTGCCGGGCCAGCGGGCGTAGAAGGCATCCAGCTCGGGCTGGCTGACCTCCGAGAGGCGCAGGCCGATGTCCCAGTAGTCGATCCACGGCGCCAGCGCATAACGCTGAGCCTGCGCGGATGCGTTGAGGGCGGCGAGGGCCTTGCGGTCCTTGCTGCGCTGCGCGTCCTTGGCGGCGAGGATGGGCTCGACGACCTGCTGCGCCTGGGCCGGGCCGACCACCAGGGCCGCCACCAGCGCTCCATATACTGCCCAAGCTCGTTGCTTCGTCACCAGACTGCTTCCTTCGTCGAACCCATCGCCATCATGACCGCCACCGAATCCCGCCCCGCGCTGCGTGCGCGCCTGAAGGCCGAGCGTGCTGCGTGGCTGGCAGACACCCCGGCCGGCCATGCCGCGCCCGCGGGCCTGGCGCGCCAGCTGCTCGCCCTGCTGGATCAGCTGGAGCCGATGTGCCTGGGGCTGTACTGGCCCCTGGAGGGGGAATTTAACGCAGTGCAGGCGCTGCTCGGCCATGCCTGGCCCGAGGAGGCGCCGCAGCTGGCGCTGCCGTACTGCTACCGGACGCCGCGGCGCATGGATTACCGGCGATGGGATGGCAGTGAACCTGCGGGTGTGGACGAGGTGGGCATCGCCGCGCCGACGGGTGGCGTGGTCGTGCCCGATGTGGTGCTGGCGCCCTGCGTGGGCTTCACCCGCGAGGGCTTCCGGCTCGGCTACGGCGGTGGCTATTTCGACCGCTGGCTGGCCGAGCATCCGGGCGTGACGACGGTGGGGCTGGCCTGGTCGGTGGGCGAGGCTCAGTTCGCGGTGGAGGCTCACGACCTGCCCCTCGGCGTGATCCTCACCGAGCACGACATCATCGCGCCCTGATCAGAGCCGCCGCGCCTCGATCGTGTGCAGCTGGCGCAGGTTGCGCGGGCCGAGCCGCCGATCAGCGGCGGAGATCAGCGAGAGCGGCCCCAGGTGTCCCGCCAGCGGCTCGCCGTTCTGCTCGTAGACGATCAGCGCTGCATCGCCCAGCGGCGAATTGAACAGCTCGCTCCAGCTGAAGATCGCCTGGTAGTCGTCCTGGCCGTGGCCGATGATCACGCAGCGCTTCAACTCGGCGCGCGGCGCCTCGCAGAAACCGGCATGGGCCAGCACGTCGACGAGGCGGATGCCGCGCAGGCTCTGCAGCTCGGCCACCGGCCGGCCGGAGAAGCACTGGATCGCCGTGGCACCGAGTTCATGGCGCGGCAGCCTCTGCAGGTCCGCCAGCGCGTAGCGCGCGGGGCCGGGCAGGTGGCCGGTCAGCGTCAGCAGCGTGTCGGTGGCGACGAGGGTGTCCATGGCTGGCGTCATTGTCGGCAGCCCGAGGGCCTGCAGCGTACGCCGCGCAGCATACTCGACATGTTTCGATGAATATGACGGTTCGGCTGTTCCGGGGCCGAGCGCCGGGCCGCCCCAAGCCGGCCCACTGCGATTGCCTGCGGGTCGATCCCGCAGGCAATCGCGTCCCCTCGGCGGACCGACCAGGCCCGCCCGCGTTCAGCGCGGCGGGACTGGGCGAGGGGCTTCAGTAATACCGCTCCTGTTCCCCGATGTCGATGCGCGTCTGCATCGCCTGCGCCAGCACCCAGTCGCAGAACTGCTGCACCTCGGGCCGGCCGCGGCTGTGCTCGGCGCGCAGCAGGTAGTAGGCGTAGGGGCTGCTCATCCGCGCCGCGGTGCCGAAGGGCTCCACCAGGTCGCCGCGCTGCAGCTGTTCGCTGACCAGGGCCACCCGCGCCAGCGCCAGCGCCTGGCCGGCCAGCGCGGCCTGCACCTGCTGGTAGGTGAAATTCAGGAACATCCAGCGGCGCGGTTCCAGGTTCGGCTGGCCCTGTTCGCGCAGCCAGCGCTTCCAGCTGGCGAACTGGGAGCCCATGCGCGGGTCGTCCTCCTCGGCCAGCGTGTACTGGGCCAGGTCGGTGGGCTGTTTCAGAGGGGGCGAACTGCCTTCGACCGCCTGGCGGGCCAGCGCGGCGCTGGCGACCGGCGTCAGCGTCTCGCCGAACAGGCGCCGCGCGGTGGTTGGCGCGCGCTCGGGCTGCATGTAGCGCAGCGCCAGGTCGATCTCGCTGTCGTCGATCTCGACGATCATGTCCGAGGCCGAGACACGGATGTCGATATCCGGATGCTCGCGCTGGAAGGCTTCCAGCCGCGGGATCAGCCACAGCGAGGCGAAGGACGGAAAGGTGGTCACGTTGACCACGTTGCGCCCGCGGGTGCGGCGGATCTGGCGCACCGCCAGGTCCAGGCGCTCCATCGCCGCCACGGCGGCGTTCAGCAGGGCGACGCCGTCGGCGGTCAGCTCCACGTGCCGCGTCCCTCTCAGGAACAGCGTGCAGCCGACCTCCTCCTCCAGCGAGCGGATTTGCCGGCTGATGGCCGACTGGGTCAGGTGCAGTTCCTCCGCCGCGGCGCGGAAGCTCAGGCGCCGCGCTACCGCCTCGAAGGCCCGCAGCGGGCCGATCGACAGTGGGCGCTGGCGCGTGAGCGGCTCATTCATGCGCAAATGGTATCAATCCGGCGCGTCGATCTCATTGGACCCAGCTCCGGGGCAACCCTAGTATTTGTCCATGTCGCGCACGGAGTCCCGTGCCGGTCAGCTGGAGCAACACTGATGAGCACTTTTCAACAACATTCCCTCTGGTCCGTTGGCGCCGGCGAGGCGCTCAGCATGTCCATCGGCCCCGGCACCCGTGAGCTGAGCGTCACCGCCGGCAAGCTCTGGCTGACCCTGCACGGCGAACTGGACGAGCCGGCCGAAGATTACTGGCTGGAGGCCGGCCAGAGCCTGACGCTGCCCTCGGGCAGCCGGGTGGTGATGGAAGCCTGGCCGCAGGCGAGCTTCCAGTTGCTGGTGCCGCCTTGCGGCGAGGCGCAGCGGGCGCGGCGTTCGGCGGCTACGCCTTTCTGGCGGCGCTTCCAGCTGAGCGCGTCTTCTTCTTCGCTGGCGGCGCCTTCCGCGGCTTGAGCTTGGCATTGGCAGCCCGCAGCGCGGCGGCCAGCGCCAGCCGCGCCCAGGGCTGCATCAGCGCCGGCGATTCCATTGCCTCCTCGGGCGGGCGGAAGTAGCTGATCGAGACCGACTCGCCGCCCTGCTTCTCGTAGCGGAAGGGCTCGCAGCCGGCGGCCTCGAAGCGGGGCCGGGTCTCGGCGTCGGCCTTCAGGTAGAGCTGGTCGTAGGCGATCAGCGCGCAGAAGAGGCCGTCCACATAGATGCCGTGGCCGCCGAACATGCGGCGGCTCTTCACCGGCCCCAGCGGCGCCAGCAGTTCCAGGAACCAATCGGGCTTACCCATGGCACCGCGCCGCCGCCTGGGGCTGCCAGGCAAGGCGCAGGCGAGGCCGTGTGGCCGTGCCACACAACGAGCCTGCAACGCCGCATGGCAGCCCCAGGCGGCGGCCCGAAGGGTTGCGCGAGACGGGACACAGGCCGTGTTGCCAATGCTCGCTGGACAGGAGTCCAGCTTGCGCTTGTCGCCTTGCCTGTGTCCCGTCTCGCGCAACGCGGAGCCATGGGTAAGCCCGATTGGTTCCTGGGCAGTGGTTCAGCAGTTCGGTGTCCATAATGCGCGCGTACCCCCGGACGGAGTATGCACAAGTGGACTGGATGAACGACCGCACGGCGCTGCGCAAGAGGCTGATTCAGGAGCGCATGGACCTGCCGAACCGGCTCGAGCTGGCGGAGGACCTGCAGCGGGTGCTGCGCGTCTGGCTGGTGCGGCGGCGCGAGACCACCATCGGCGCCTACTGGCCGATCAAGGGCGAGTTCGATCCGCTGCCGGCGCTGTACCGCTGGAGCGAGGCCGATCCGAAGCGCCGCATCGGCATCCCGGTGGTGGACAAGGAACACGGCACGCTGCATTTCCATGTCTGGTATCCCGGCTGCCCGATGGAGGAGGACGCCTACGGCATCACCAAGCCCAAGGACACCGAGACCTTCCAGCCCCAACTGCTGCTGGTGCCCTGCGTGGGCTACGGGCCGGCGGGCCTGCGCATCGGCTACGGCGGCGGCTTCATGGCACGCACGGTGCAGGAGATGCAGCCACGCCCGCAGATGGTCGGCGTGGGCTACGCGCATGGCTTCCTGCCGCTGCTGAAGAAGGAGCCGGATGACGTGCCCGTGGACTCCATGCTGACCGAAGAGGGCGTCGTCTGGGAGAAGGACCCGGATCGATAATCCCCCGATGACGACGAACACCAGCTACGCCCACCATCTCGCCGGCCTGCAGCGCGAGGCCGAAGCCGCCCTGGCCCGCACCGGCCACGACGCCCTGCTGATCGCCTCCGGCGTCGAGAAGTACGCCTTCCTCGACGACCGGCCCTATCTCTTCCAGCCGAACCCGCACTTCAAGCACTGGCTGCCGCTGACGAACCATCCGTACAGCTGGATCGTCATTCGCGCGGGCCACAAGCCGCGCGTCGTCTACTACCAGCCGGACGACTACTGGCATGTGCCGCCCAGCGACCCGAGCGGCGAGTGGGTGGACCTGGTGGAACTGGTCGTCATCAGCGAACCGGGCGATGCGGTGGACCACCTGAAGGTGCCGGGCAAGCTGGCCATCATCGGCGAGGCCGATGCCGCGCTGGGCGAGTTCAAGCCGAACAACCCGCCCGAGTTGCTGAACCTGCTGCACTGGCGCCGGGCCGTGAAGAGCGGCTGGGAGCTGGAGCAGATGCGCGCCGCCTCGCGTCGCGCGGTGCCGGGCCACGTTGCGGCCCGCGAGGCCTTCCTGGCCGGCGCCTCGGAGATCGAGATCCATCGCGCTTACCTGAAGGCCACCGACCACACCGACCGCGACCTGCCGTACACCAACATCATCGGCCTGAACGAGCACTGCGCGGTGCTGCACTACCAGTACCAGGACGCGCTGCGCCCCTCGCAGAGCCGCTCCTTCCTGATCGATGCCGGCGCCCAGGTCAACGGCTACGCCTCCGACATCACCCGCACCTGGGGCCGCGGCAAGGACGCGGACTTCGAGGCGCTGCTGGCCGCGATGGAGAGCGCGCAGCTGGCGCTGGTGGACGAGGTCCGCAACGGCGTTGACTACCGCGAGATCCATCTGAGCACGCACCGCCGCGTGGCTGCGATCCTCGGCGAGCAGGGCATCGTGAAGCACATGAGCCCCGAGGCCATCGTCGCCGAGGGCATCAGCAGCACCTTCTTCCCCCACGGCATCGGCCATTTGCTGGGCCTGCAGGTGCACGACATCGGCGGCTTCATGGCCGGCGAGACCGGCGGCACCTTGCCCAAGCCCGAAGGCCACCCCTTCCTGCGCCTGACCCGGCCGCTGCAGCCGGGCATGGTGGTGACGATCGAGCCGGGCCTGTACTTCATCCCGACGCTGCTGAAGAAGCTGCGGGCGACCAGTGCCGCGTCCCAGGTGGACTGGGAGAAGGTCGACCACCTCAGCCGCTTCGGCGGCATCCGCATCGAGGACGACGTGGCCTGCCGCGAGGAAGGCCCGCCGGAGAACCTGACGCGGGATGCCTTCGCCAAGGTCGGAGCTGGCTAGATCTGGCCAGAATTGGCCAGGAAGCCTAAAATCGGCTCCCACGTCGTTTGCGAGGCCGTCATGAAGGTCAACGTCCTTGAAGCCAAGAACAACTTGTCGCAGCTGATCCGCTCCGCGCAGGCGGGCGAGGAGGTGGTGATTGCCAATCGCGGGCAGCCGGTAGCGCGGCTCGTGGCGATCGATCCAGCCGAAGGCGCCCGGACATGGACGGGCCCCGATTTCGTGGCCTGGCTGCGTGACAACCCGCTTCCGCCGCATCTGCAGCGCAGTGCTGAAGAGATCGATGCAGGGATCCAGGCTGAGCGCGAGTCCTGGGATTGATCTACCTTGACAGTTGCCTGCTGATCTACGCGATCGAGCGGCATCCCTTGTTCGGAGAGCCGACGCTGGCGGCCATGCTGGCCATGCCGGCGGGCCAGTTGGCCCTGTCACCGTTGGTCAAGACGGAATGTCTGGTGCGACCGATCCGGGATGCCGACGCCGGGCTTCGCCGGCAGTACGAGCGCGCGTTCAGCGGATTCCGCTTGCTGGAGCTGAGTGATGCCGTCTGTGTGCAAGCCGCCGAGCTGCGCGCCCACTTCGGGCTCAAGACCCCCGATGCGCTCCATCTCGCGTGCGCGCTGCATCATGGCTGCACGGCGCTCTGGACCAACGACGACCGCCTGGCCAGGGCCAGCCACGGTCTGGCCTTGAATGTCCTAGCTCGCTGACGCCAGCTTCAGCCCCACGATCCCGGCCACGATCAGCCCCAGGCTGATCAGCCGGCCGACGCTGGCTGCCTCGTTGAACAGCATCATGCCGAGGATGGCCGTGCCCACCGCGCCGACGCCGACCCACACCGCATAGGCGGTGCCCACCGGCAGCGACTTCATCGCCACGCCCAGCAGGCCCACGCTGGCCGCCATCGCGAGGCCGGTGAGGACGGAGGGCACGGGCTTGGTGAAGCCCTCGGTGTACTTCAGCCCGATGGCCCAGCCGACTTCCAGCAGGCCGGCGATGAGGAGGAGGATCCAGGCCATCGCTTCAAGCGCCCAGGCCGAGCCGCTTGCACAGCTCCAGCGTCAGCGCCGACTGGTTCAACGTGTAGAAGTGGATGGCCGGCACGCCGCCGTCGATCAGGCGCTGGCAGACCTGGGTCATCACGTCCAGGCCGAAGGCGCGGATGGAGGCGGCGTCGTCCATGAAGCCTTCCATCTTCAGCGCCACCCAGCGCGGGATCTCGATGCCGTCCCGCTGCGCGAACTGCGCGATACGGGCGTAGTTGTGGAAGGGCATGATGCCCGGGATGATCGGCTGGTCCACGCCGCGCTTGCGCACTTCATCGACGAAGTGGAAGTAGGCATCCGGGTTGAAGAAGAACTGCGTGATCGCCGAGCTGGCGCCGGCGTTCATCTTGTCCGCGAAGTGCTGCAGGTCCTTGGCCGCGTAGCGTTGCTGCGGGTGGTACTCCGGATAGGCAGCCACTTCGATCGACCAGTCCGGCCCCTGCGTCTCGCGGATGAAGCTCACCAGCTCCGAGGCATAGCGGAACTCGCCGGCGAAGGCGGTGCCGCTGGGCAGGTCGCCGCGCAGCGCCACGACGCGGCGGATGTTCTGCGCGCGGTAGGTGGCCAGGATCTCGGCGATGCCCTCGCGGGTGGAGCCCACGCAGCTCAGGTGCGGTGCGGCGTCGAAGCCGGCGGCGGCGATGTCCATGACCGTCGCCAGGGTCTTCTCGCGGGTCGAGCCGCCGGCGCCGTAGGTGACGCTGAAGTACTCGGGCTTCAGCACCGACAGGTCCTGCACGACGGTCTTCAGCTTCTCGCTGCCGACGGGGGTGTTGGGCGGGAAGAATTCGAAACTGACGGGAGTAGCGGTACTCATGGCTGTTGTGCCCACAGGAAAAATTCTCGGTTGCCATCACCGCCGGTGATGGGGCTGTCGAACCAGTTGCGCACGGTGAGTCCGGCGGCTGAGGCGGCCTCGCGGGCCTGGGCTTCGAGCTGCGCGTACTGGGCCGGGTTCTTGACCAGGCCGCCCTTGTTGAGCGCCTTCTTGCCCAGCTCGAACTGCGGCTTGATCAGCAGCAAGACCTGACCCTTGGATTCAAGCCAGCCGGCGATGCGCGGCAGCTCGCCCAGCATCGAGATGAAGCTCAGGTCGCCGACGATCAGGGCGAAGCGCTCCGCGGGCTGGAACTCGCGCACGTGCGTGTTCTCCAGCGCGCTGATGCGCGGGTCGTCGCGCAGCGCCGCATGCAGCTGCGAGTGGCCGACGTCGATGCCGGTCACTCGCGCCGCGCCGGCCTTCAAGAGGCAGTCGCTGAAGCCGCCGGTGCTCTGGCCGATGTCCAGCACGGCCAGGCCCCTCACGTCGAGGGCCGCGTGTTTCAACGCGCCCTCGAGCTTGAGCCCGCCGCGCGAGACGAAGCGCAGCTCGGCGTCGTCCGTGACGGTCAGCTCCGCATGCTCGGCCACATCCTCGCCGGCCTTGCGCACGACGCGGCCGGCGCACAGCACCGCGCCGGCCTCGATCAGCCGCTGCGCGGCCGAGCGCGTCGGCGCCAGGCCCTTCGCGACAAGCAGCTGATCGGCGCGCATCGATCAGTAGCGGTAGGTGTCGGGCTTGTACGGGCCCGACTTGCTCACGCCGATGTAGGCGGCCTGCTCGTCCGTCAGCTCGCTCAGCTGTGCGTTCAGCGTGACCAGCTGCAGGCGCGCGACCTTCTCGTCCAGGTGCTTGGGCAGCACATAGACCTGGCCGACGTCATAGCGCTCCTTGTGCGCGAACAGCTCGATCTGCGCGATCGTCTGGTTGGCGAACGAGGACGACATCACATAGCTCGGGTGGCCCGTGCCGCAGCCCAGGTTCACCAGGCGGCCCTTGGCCAACAGGATGATGCGCTTGCCGTCGGGGAAGATGACATGGTCGACCTGCGGCTTGATCTCTTCCCACTCGTACTTCTCGATCGAGGCGATGTCGATCTCGTTGTCGAAGTGGCCGATATTGCAGACGATGGCGTTGTGCTTCATCGCGGCCATGTGCTCGTGGCGGATCACGCCCTTGTTGCCGGTCGTGGTGACGAAGATGTCGGCCTTGTCGGCGGCGTATTCCATCGTCACGACGCGGAAGCCCTCCATCGCCGCCTGCAGCGCGCAGATCGGGTCGATCTCGGTCACCCACACCTGGGCCGACAGCGCGCGCATCGCCTGCGCCGAGCCCTTACCCACGTCGCCATAGCCGGCGATCACGGCGATCTTGCCGGCGATCATTACGTCGGTGGCGCGCTTGATGCCGTCCACCAGCGACTCGCGGCAGCCGTAGAGGTTGTCGAACTTGCTCTTGGTGACCGAGTCGTTGACGTTGATCGCGCGGAACAGCAGCGTGCCCTTGTCCGACATCTCCTTCAGGCGGTGCACGCCCGTCGTCGTCTCCTCGGTCACGCCGATGATCTCGGCGCTCTTGCGGGTGTACCAGGTCGAATCGACGGCCAGCTTCGCCTTGATCGCGGCGAACAGGATGCGCTCTTCCTCGCTGCCCGGCTTGGCCAGCACGGAGAGATCCTTCTCCGCACGTTGGCCCAGGTGCATCAGCAGCGTCGCGTCGCCGCCGTCGTCCAGGATCATGTTGGGGCCTTCGCCGGCGCTGCCCTTGGGGCCGAAGTCGAAGATGCGGTGGGTGTAGTCCCAGTAGTCCTCCAGCGACTCGCCCTTATAGGCGAACACCGGCGTGCCCGCGGCGACCAGCGCGGCGGCGGCATGGTCCTGGGTGGAGAAGATGTTGCACGAAGCCCAGCGCACTTCGGCGCCCAGCGCCTGCAGCGTCTCGACCAGCACGCCGGTCTGGATCGTCATGTGCAGGGAGCCGGTGATGCGGGCGCCCTTGAGCGGCTTGGATTCGGCGTATTCGCGGCGGATCGCCATCAGCGCCGGCATCTCGCTCTCGGCGATGCTGAGTTCCTTGCGGCCCCAGGCGGCGAGGGCCAGGTCGGCGATGTGGTACTGGTCGGCGGACAGCTTGGTGGTCGTGGTCATTGCAATGCTCCTCGGGTGGGAAGCCGCAATGTCTGCCGCGCAGGTAATGGGTTACTTCAGATGAACCTCACCCACGCGAGACATGGCGGGTGAGCGCGGTTGCAGAGTCTTGTTCCGAGCCTGGCCTCAAGGGTGGAGAGGTTGCAACGCTCCTCGGAATGGAGGCAGATTCTAGCAGCGCACAATGCGCGCCAGTCCAACTCCCGACCGGATGACCGTGATCGACCTCTCTCGCCGTGCCATGCTGGCCCTGGCCATGACGCTGAGTTTCAGCGGCATCGCACGGGGTGTTCCCGACGAATCCGCCAAGGCCAACGCCTTCTTCGACCGCGTGTTCGACGAGGACGTCGCCCGCAGCCCGATGCGGGAGGCTTACCTGGGCATCCGCAAGGACATGGACCGCTGGGATGACTTCTCCGAGCAGCGCGAGCTGGACGACCTCGGCCGCAGCGTGCGCTCGCTGGCCGAGCTGCGCCGCGGCATCGCCTTCGAGCGCCTGGACGAGCAGACGAAGCTCAGCTACCGCCTCTTCGTCTCGCGCGCCGAGCAGGAGATCGAGGGCTACCGCTGGCGCCACCACGGCTATGTGTTCACTCAGATGTACGGCCTGCACCAGGATGCGCCGGCCTTTTTGATCAACTTCCATCCGGTCGCCAGCGAGGCCGATGCCCGCGCCTACATCGCGCGGCTGCGCGGCATGCCGGCGATGTTCGCCCAGCTGCAGCAGCAGTCCCGCGCCGGCCAGGCGATCGGCGTGCTGCCGCCGAAGTTCGTGTTCCCGCTGCTGATCGACGCCTCGCGCCAGGTGATCCGCGGCGAGCCCTTCGAGGGCGAGGGCCAGAGCGCGCTGTGGGCGGACTTCAGCGCCAAGGTCGGCGCCCTGAAGACGCTCGATGCGGCGAAGAAGAAGGCGCTGCTCGCCGCCGGCCGCGCCGCGCTGCTGCAGTCGGTGCAGCCGGCCTATGAGCGCCTGATCGCGATGTTCGAGGACCAGCAGCGCGTGGCGACCGATGATGACGGCGTCTGGAAGCTGCCCGACGGCGCGGCCTACTACGCCTGGCGCCTGCGCCAGTCCACCACCAGCCGGCTCGGCGCCGACGAGATCCACGAGCTGGGCCTGGCCGAGGTGGCCCGCATCCACCGTGAGATGGCGGCCATCAAGGAGCGCGTCGGCTTCCAGGGCGATCTGAAGGCCTTCCTCGCCTTCATGCGCGACGACCCCCAGTTCGCCTACCCGCAGACCGACGCCGGCAAGGCCGCCTACATCGAGCGCGCCACGCAGATCATCGACGACATGCGCCGGCGCCTGCCCGAGTTCTTCGGCGTGCTGCCGAAGGCGCCGTTGGTGGTGAAGAAGGTCGAACCCTTCCGCGAGCAGGGCTCGGCCGGCGCCTTCTACAACGCGCCGACGCCGGATGGCTCGCGCCCCGGCACCTACTACGTCAACACGGTGGACATGCGCGGCCTGCCGATCTGGGAGATGGAGACGCTGGCGCACCACGAGGCCATCCCCGGCCATCACATGCAGATCGCCATCGCGCAGGAGCTGAAGGGCATTCCGAAGTTCCGCCGCTTCGGCGGCTACACCGCCTATGTGGAAGGCTGGGCGCTGTACGCCGAGGCCTTCCCCAAGGACTTCGGTTTCTACGCCGACCCGTACCAGGACTTCGGCCGCCTCAGCGACGAGCTGCTGCGCGCGGTGCGCCTGGTGGTGGACACCGGCCAGCATGCCAGGCACTGGACCCGCGAGCAGGTGCTGGCCTACATGCAGGGCAACACGGCGGGCTCCGAGCGCGACAACTTCACCGAGAGCAACCGCTACGTCGTCTGGCCCGGCCAGGCCACCGGCTACAAGGTGGGCATGCTGAAGCTCATGGAGCTGCGCGAACGGGCGCGCGGCAAGCTCGGCGCGAAGTTCCAGCTGCGCGATTTCCACGACCTGGTGCTGAAGAACGGCGCGCTGCCGCTGGACCTGCTGGAACAGGTGGTGGACGAGTGGATCGCCCGGCAAGAAGGGAAATGAAGCCGCTCGTCGACTGCCCGCCCGAGCGGCTGCGCGCCGTGCGCGGCGTGCTGACCGACATCGACGACACGCTGACCGCCGACGGCGCGATCGAGCCCGCGGCCCTGCTCGCGCTGCAGCGCCTGCATGCGTCGAAGCTGCCCGTTATCGCCATCACCGGCCGCCCGGCCGGCTGGAGCGAACCCTTCGCGCTCGCATGGCCGGTGGCGGCCATCGTGGCCGAGAACGGCGCGGTGATGCTGCGCGGTGCTGACATCTCCTTTACCCAGGACCTTGCGACCCGCTCGGCTAACGCATTACGTCTGCGCCAGTGCGAAGCCGACATCCTGGCCCGCGTGCCCGGCGCCACGCCGGCCACCGACAGCCCCGGCCGCCTCACCGACATCGCCATCGACCACAGCGAGCATGCGCATCTGGACGCCGCACAGATTGCCGCCGTCTGCGCCGTGATGCGCGAGCACGGCCTGCAGGCGACAGTCAGCTCCATCCACGTCAACGGCTGGATCGGCGAGCACAGCAAGTGGACGGCCGCGCGCTGGGCGGTCGAGGCGACTCAGGGCATGGCCTTCGATCCCGCCGAGTGGCTGTACGTCGGCGATTCGACCAACGATCAACTGATGTTCGAGCAGATGCCCCTGTCCATCGGGGTGGCGAACATCGCGCGCTTCCTGGCGCGACTGCAGCACAAGCCGGCCTTCGTCACGCAGGGCGAGCGAGGCACCGGCTTCGCCGAACTTGCGCAGGCGCTACTCGCAGCCCAGGAATAGCCGCATCCGCGCCAGCTCTTCCTCCAGTGCCAGCTTGAAGGCCGCGCCCTTGGGCTTCGAGCCGGACGCGAAGCCCAGCTCGTGCTTCAGCCGGCCCTTGTCGAGCCGCAGGTTGGCCCAGCCGATCATGTCCTCGCCCCACAGCATCGGCAGCGCGTAGTGGCCCATGCGGCGCTTGGGCGCGGGGACGTAGGCCTCGAACTTGTATTCCCAGCCCCATAGCAGCTCGAAGCGCCGGCGGTCCCAGACGACCGGGTCGAAGGGCGCCAGCAGCCGCAGCGTGTCGTCGGCCTTGTGGCGGCGCGAGGCCGGGTTCTCGTCGGCCGGCCAGTACCAGGTGTGGCCGTCCACCTTGGCATGGGCATAGCGCTCGCGCGCCTGCTTCGCGAAAGCCTGGCGCGCCTCGGCGCGCAGATGCGGCACGCCGTAGCCGAGCAGGCTGGTCAGGTAGCCCAGGCTGGCCGCCGGCAGCGGCGCGTACAGGGCCACCACGCGGTCCAGCAGTGCCGCGGCCCGCTCCAGCCGGGCGGCAGGGCTCTGGTCCTGCTCGGGGTGTTGCACGGCCTCGTAGATCCGCGTGCCCTGCTCGCGCCGCTTGACGCGCAACTGGCCGCGGTAGTGCAGCCCATCGAGCAGCTGGGTGCTGACGTTCAGCTCCCCGCCCCAGTAGCCGGGCATGCGGCCATGGTGGGCGAACTCCTCCAGCAGCGATTTCGGATGCGTGGGCCCGCGCTCGCGCACGGCGGCCAGCAGCGCCTCGGCGCGCTCGCGGGTGGCGGCGTCCCAGGCCTTCTTCGGCTCGCGCGGATGCAGCAGCGGCAGCCACTCGCGCGGCACGAAGCCGTAGTTGACGAAGCAGTCCTCCTCGATCCTCAGCCGTGTGTAGCGCTGCTCCAGCTCGCCGGCCTGGTAGCCGGCGACGCGGTGGCGCAGGATCAGATCCTGGGCGCGGGCGGGCGCGCGCATCGGGTCGGCCTGGACGAAGCCCAGCTTCGCGATGGCACGGGGCAGGGTGGTCGGCTTGAACAGGCTGCGGGCGATGGCATGGCGGCGCAGCTGTTCCAGCGTCGGGGGCTTGGCGGTGCTCATTGCCGCATTGTGTCCGCGGCGGCCGGCGTGAACTTGTGCGCATCGGCGTGGGGTCAGGTCTTGCACAGCGGTGGTCTACTCCCGGGGTGCAGCGGAAAGCGGCCCGACGAGGCCGACCCGACTCACGAACGGGGGGAACGACGAATGGGACGCACGACGACGATGACGGCGCCGGAGCTGCTGGCGCTGGCCGAGCGCAGCGGCGACCGGCTGATCTTCGCGGTGATCCGCGCGCGCCGCAGCCTGCTGGGCGAGAGCGACCACGCGATGCATGTGGCCGGCCTCTGCGCGCTGCTGGCGCGCCGCGCCGGCTGGCCGGGCGACCGCAGCCTGGCGCTGGTGGAAGCCGCGCTGCAGCGCCGGCCCGCCGAGGCCGGCGAGCCGCAGCAGATGCTGGAGTTCGTCGAGATCTTCCTGGCCCGCCAGGCGCCCGCCCAGGGCCGCCCGCCGGTGACGCCGCAGCAGGCCGCGCGCGACCTCTACATGGCCAGCGCCGGCCACCCGCTGGCGGCCATGCTGATCAAGGAGCTGGGCATCCATCCGCCCGGCAGCGGTGTGCGCCTGGCCAGCGGTGAAGCGGCGATCGTCGTGCGGCGCGGCGCCCATGCCAGCATGCCGCTGGCCTGCGCGATTGCCGATGAAGACGGGCATCCGCTCGATCCGCCGCAGGTGCGCGACACCGCGCAGGCGGGCTTTGCCATCGTCGGCGCGCTGGCCGACGACAGCGCGCTGCTCAGGATTCAGCCGGAACGTCTGTTCGCGGCGATGCCGGGTTCCCCGCGGCCGGCGTCGCACTGAGCGCCGGCCCCGGCACCTGCGTCATCCTGACGCGCTCCGAGGAGCAGGCGGCCTCGAAGTCCGCCTCGATCTGGGCCAGCGCGTCGGTGTCGTCGGCCTTGACGGTGGCGATGCCCATCGCCTGGTTGCGGCCCTGGGCCTTGGCGACGTAGAGCGCCATGTCGGCCCAGTTGACCGCCTGCTCCCAGTGCACCGGCAGCAGCGCCGGCGGCAGCGGGAAGTGGGCGAAGCCGATGGACACGGTGACGCGCAGCGCGCCGGTCTCGATCTCCACCGGCGTGGCGCCCACGCTCTGCAGGATGCGATCGGCCAGCTGGGTCAGCGGCTCCTGGCCCACGTCGGGCGCGAAGATCAGGAACTCCTCGCCGCCCCAGCGCACCACCAGGTCCTCGGTGCGCACCGCATGCGAGAGGCGCCGCGCCACCTCGCAGATCACCACGTCGCCGGCGCCGTGGCCGTGGCGGTCGTTGACGTGCTTGAAGTGGTCGATGTCCACCATCAGCAGGGCGCCGCTGAAGCGCGCGTGGAGCTGCTGCTGCTGCTCCATCACGGCCAGGAAGTGGCGGCGGTTGGCCAGGTCGGTCAGCGGGTCGCGCTCGCTCTGCGCGCGCAGCAGGGCCTGGCTGGCCTTGAGCCGCTTGTTGGCGTCACGCACCCGCTTGATCATGATGCCCACCAGCACCAGCGAGAGCGCCAGCAGCACGCCGATGGCGATGCCCACCTGCTGCGCGAGGCTGCGGTTGGCGAGCTGGCGGTCCTTCAGGTTGCGGTCGCTGGTGAGCAGGTCCAGGTCGTGCTGCTCGCGCTTGCTGTCGTACTTGAGCTGCAGCTGGCGCAGCGAGGCCTCGCGGTTGCGGGCATTGGCCTCGGCGGTCAACTGGCGCTCGAGGTGGAACAGCGCGATGGCCTCCTTGGGCTGACCGGCCATGGCCCAGGCCTCGCCCAGCTCGCGCAGCTCGGTGATGCGCAGCGTGGTGTCGGCCTGGCCGTGGCGCAGCTCCTCCACCCGGGAGATCTCGCGCCGCGCGGCCTCCACCTGCCTGAGCTGCAGCAGTGCCACCGCCATGTTGTGGCGCAGGATGCGCTCGCTGCGCAGGTCCTTGTAGCGCAGCACCACCGGCAGCGCCTCGCGCGCCATCGCCAGCGAGCGCGCCGGCTCGCCTTCGTGCATGTAGTAGTTGGCCAGGTTGTTCTGGGCGCGGGCGGCCATGCGCGGCGCGTCGATCTCGCGGGCCAGGCGCAGGCTGTCCAGCAGCACGCGCACCTGGCGGGCCTTGTCGCCGGTGCGCGAGGCCACCATCGATTCGAAGTTGGCCAGATGCACCTGCAGCAGCCGGTCGCCGCCGGCCAGCGCGCGCGCCCGCTGCATCCACACCTGGCTCTCCTCATGGCGGCCCTGCTCGGAGGCCAGCACCGCCAGCTGGCCGCTACTGAACATCGCCAGGTCGTCTGCGTGGCCGGCCTCGGCCAGGCCCAGCGCCCGTTCGTAGAGCAGCACCGCCTGCGACAGCGCACCGCTGCGCTCCTGCTCGACGGCCATGATGCGCAGGGCCTCCGTGGTGTCGCGCACCCGGCAGCCGGGCGGCACCTCGGCGCGCAGGGCGGCGGGGCTGGAGGCGGCGGCCGGCACCGCCTTGCAGGCCGGCTCCAGCGGGAGCAGCGCGCGCTGCGCGAACTGCACCGATTCCTTCAACAGGCCCTGGCGAGCGGCCACCAGCGCGCGCAGCAGGTCGGCCTGGGGAGCGTGGCCAGGCTGGTCGGCCATGCGGTCGGCCACGGCCAGCGCACCGGCGTTGTCGCCGTTCTCCAGCCGGGTGCGGCCCTCGGTCTCGTCGAGCAGCAGCAGGTCTTCCGGCGTGGGCGCGGCGTTGCTGCGCAACTCGCCCAGCTGCTGCAGCGCCTGCTCCGGCTGGCGCTGGCCCAGCTCGGCCGCGGCCTGGATGCGGGCGGCCAGGGGCTGGGCCTGGCCCGCGGCAGCGGCGGCCAGCAGCGCCATCGTGATGAGCAGGCGGGCCGGTGTCTTGATCATCATCAGGCCCGCGCCTCCGCGAGGTCTTCGCCCTGGCGTACCGGGCCCTGCAGTGCCACCAGCCGCAGCCGGCCCTCGTGGCAGGCGGCCTCCATCGAGGTGGTGATGCGGGCCAGGTCGTCCTCGGTCACGGCGCCGACGTGCTCGATGCCGTAGGCCTTGTTGCGGCCGTGGGCCTTGGCCATGTACATGACCGTGTCCACCAGGTCGATGGCGCGCTCCCAGCCCATGCTCAGCTCGTGCGGCGGCATCGGGAAGCTGGCGAAACCGATCGAGGCGGTGGTCGGGATGCGCTTGTACTCGCTGTGCACCACCGGCTGGCCGATCAGGTCCAGCAGGCGTTGCGCCAGCCCCTGGGCATAGGCCTGCTCGCGGGTGCGCGCGAAGATCAGGAACTCCTCGCCGCCCCATCGCACGACCAGGTCATCCTCGCGCACGGCGCTGCGGAGCCGCCGCGCCACCTCCACCAGCACCGAGTCGCCCGCCGCATGGCCGTGCACGTCGTTGATGCGCTTGAAGTGGTCGATGTCGATCAGGAACAGGCTGCCCTTGAGCTTGCCGTCGCCGGTGGCTTCGCGGATGGCCGCCTGGAAGTGGCGACGGTTGGCCAGGCCGGTCAGCGGGTCGCGCTCGCTCTGCACCTTCAGCGTCGCGTTGCTGTGCGCCAGTGCCTCGTTGGTGCGGCGCACGCGCTGGTAGAACAGGCCCATCAGCACCGAGGTCACGACGATGCAGCCGGCCAGCGAGGCCCACAGCTCCAGCTCCAGGTCGCGGGCGCGGATCTGCTCGGTCTTGAGGCTGTTGTCGCGGTTCAGTAGCTCGATCTCCTTGAGCCGCTGGCTGGCGTCGTAGTGCTCCTGGGCTTCCAGCACGGCCTTGCGCGTGTCGTCGCGGAGCACCACGTCGATCAGGCGGCGGTACTCGTGGTGGGCCTCGATCGCACCGGTGTAGTCGCCGGCCCGCTCGAGGTATTCGCCCAGCTCCTGCCAGCTCTCGGTGACGCCGCTGGTGGCGCCCTGCTGCTCGTCCAGCGTGATGGCGGCGCGGGTATCCACCTTGCCCTCGGCCACGCGGCCCAGCGCGATCTTGGCCAGGCCCAGGTTCTGCCGCGCGGTGATCTCGGCGTTCAGGTTGCGGGTGCGGCGCGCCAGCGGCAGCGCGATCTCGGCCTGCTGCAGCGCGCGCTGGAACTTGCCGGCATGCAGGTAGTAGTCGGACAGGTTGGCATTGGCCTGGGCCGACAGCGAGTCCGCGCCCAGCCGCGCCGCCTGGTCGATCGCGCCGAGCCAGGCCTTCTGCGTGGCGCTGGTGTCCTCGTCGCGCGAGTGCAGCATCGCGCTGATCGTCAGCATGCGGTAGCTCAGGAAGGGGTCGGGGTCGGCCGCCACGATGCGGGCGGCCTCGGCCTCGGTCTGGCGCGCGCGCTCGCCCTGCTCGGCCTTGTAATAGAACAGCGCCAGCTGGATCAGCGTGTGGGCGATGCGCCAGTCCTCGCCCAGTTCCTGGGCATAGCGCAGGGCCTGGTGGCCGTCGGCCAGGGCCTCGTCGATCTCGCCGGCGTCATGCTTGACGAAGGCGCGCAGGTTGTAGACGCGGATCAGGTCGGCCAGCGGCGCCTTGCGGAAGGTCTCGGCATCGATGCCGGCCAGCGCCTTGCGCGCCTCGCGGATGTCCTGGCGCGCCTTGTAGAAATACTGGCCCTCGACAAAGGCCAGGGCGAGCTTCGCCTGGGCCTGCGTCGCAGGGGCGGGCCAGCTCATCAGCTGGTTGATGGCGGCGTCCAGCTTGATGCGGTCCTGCGCCAGCGCGGCCAGGTTGCCTGCCATCGTCAGCACCTCGATGCGCTCGGGGCTGCCGGGCGCGCTCAGGCGCAGCAGGTCCTGCAACTCGGCCTCGTGGGCGGCCGGTTGTGCCACGCCGGTGCGTTCCAGCTGGTTGACCCGGCGCATCACCTCGGCGGCGCGGGCGCGCAGGTCTTCCGGCGAACTGGCCTGCGAGGCCGCCGACGGGCAGCCCGACAGCAGCGGCAGCAGCCCCGCGCCCAGCGCCAGCGCGAGGCAGGCCCGCGCCAGCAGGCGCGCTCGGGCACGGCCGGCATGGCGTCGAGGGAATGCGTTAGCGGCCCGGTTCATCGGTCGGAGTTCGGGGATTCCGGAATCAGCAGCGCCGAAGTCTGCCATCGGCGGCCGGCCGGGCGCCAGACGGCTGCGCGGCGTAGTTCTCACTATCCACGTCCGTCCATCGGTTCGCCCACCCACTCGTCCTCGTGCCCGCGCTTATTTGTACGAATTTGTAAAGGTCGAGTGTAGGCAGGGCTCCGGGATGGGCCCGAGAGTAGTCGCCCTAATGGCGAGTCCCGACGGAGGGTGGTTTGTGCGAAATCCGCCCGCTTTGGGCGTTATTTATGTAACCGGTTCGTACCCGCGCGGCACGGCGCCCAGCAGGCGCTGCGTGTAGGCCTGCTGTGGCGCCGCCAGCAGCGCGGCGGTGTCGTTCTGCTCGACCACCTCGCCGTTCTGCATCACCAGCACCTCGTCGGCGATGAAGCGAACCACCGCGAGGTCGTGGCTGATGAAGATGTAGCTGAGGCCGAACTCGTCCTGCAGGTCCTTCAGCAGGTTCAGCACCTGGGCCTGCACGGAGACGTCCAGCGCCGAGACCGCCTCGTCCAGCACCAGCACTTCCGGCTGCAGGGTCAGGCAGCGGGCGATCGCGATGCGCTGGCGCTGGCCGCCGGAGAACTCGTGCGGATACTTGGCGAGGGCCGAGTCGTCCAGGCCCACCTTGGCCAGCAGCGCGCTGGCGCGGGCCAGGCGTTCGGCGGTGGTCGCGCCGATGCCGTGGATCTCCATCGGCTCCATCAGCGTCTGCCCGATCGTGAAGCGCGGGTTCAGCGAGGCGTACGGGTTCTGGAACACGATCTGGATGCGGCGGCGCATCTTCTGCCACTCGGCGCCGTCCATCTTCAGCAGGTCGCGGCCCTCGAACAGAACCTGGCCGCCGGTCGGCTCGTGCAGGCGCAGGAGCGTCAGGCCGGTGGTGGTCTTGCCGGAACCGGACTCGCCGACGATGCCCAGCGTGTGGCCCTTGCGCAGCTGGAAGTCCACGCCCTTGACGGCGATGAACTCGCGCTTGCCGAACAGTCCGGCCTTGAAGAAGAAGCTCTTCTTCAGGCCCTTGACCTCCAGCACCACCGGGGCCTGCGGGTCCTTGGCGGTGGCCGCCGCGCCGGCGCTGCGGCCCGCGATGTGGTCGTCGATGACCATCAGCCGCGCCGGGTTGGGTGCGCTGAGGCTGGGGCGGCAGGCGAGCAGGGCCTTGGTGTAGTCGTCCTGCGGGTTCGCGAAGATCTCCGCCACCGGTGCCTGCTCGCGCACGACGCCGTGGCGCATCACCACCACATGGTCGGACACCTCGCCCACCACGCCCAGGTCGTGCGAGATGAACAGCAGGCTCATCCGGTGCGAGTCCTTCAGCCGCGCCAGCAGGTCCATCACCTGGCGCTGGATGGTGACGTCCAGCGCGGTGGTGGGCTCGTCGGCGATCAGCAGCTTGGGCGAGCAGGCCAGGGCCACGGCGATCATCACGCGCTGCTGCTGGCCGCCGGACAGCTCGTGCGGGTAGGCCGCGAGGCGCCGCTTCGGCTCGGGAATGCCGACCTCGTTCAGCAGTTCCTCGGCGCGGGCGAGCGCCTGGCGGCGCGTCAGGCCCAGGTGCTTGACCAGCGGCTCCATGATCTGGTCGGCCACGGTGAACACCGGGTTCAGCGAGCTCATCGGATCCTGGAACACGCAGGCGATGTCGCGCCCGCGGATCGCCTGCAGCTCGCGCAGTGAGGCCTTGAGCAGGTCGCGGCCGAGGAACTCGATGCGGCCCTGGCGCTCGGCGTTGTCGGGCAGCAGGTTGAGGATGGACATCGCGGTGACGCTCTTGCCCGAGCCCGACTCGCCGACCAGCGCGACGGTGGTGTTCTCCGGCACCTCGAAGCTGATGCCCTTGACCGCCTGGGTGCGCTGGGTCTCGCCGTTATGGCGGCCCATGCGGAAGGCAACCTTCAGATCCTCGATCTTCAGCAAAGTCATTCGAGTCCCCGCAGCTTCGGATCGAGCGCATCGCGCAGCGCATCGGTGAACAGCGCGAAGGCCGTGACGAACACCGCCATGCAGGCGCTCACCGCCACCAGCTGCCACCAGTAGCCCAGGATCAGTTCCGACTGCGCCTCGGCCAGCATCGTGCCCCAGCTGACCTGGTCCACGCCGACGCCCAGGCCCAGGTAAGACAGGATCACCTCGCTCTTGATGAAGCTCACGACGTGCAGCGAGAGCTGCACCAGCGCGACATGCGAGACGTTGGGCAGGATGTGCTTGAACATGCGGCTCGCGGACGAGGCGCCGATCGCCTCCGCCGCGCGCACGTACTCGCGCACCGAGTGCTTGATGAACTCGGCCCGGATCAGCCGGTAGATGCCGGTCCAGCCGGTCAGCGCCAGGATCAGCACCACCGAACCCACGCCGCGCTGCACGATGGCGGCGAAGGCGAAGATCAGCAGGATGGTCGGGATCGCAGTGAAGACGTTGTAGACCCACTCCAGCACGTCGCCGACCACGCCGCCGAAGAAGCCCGACAGCGCGCCCAGCACCGTGCCGATGATCGTGGCGACCAGCGCGGCCAGCAGGCCCACCAGGATGGACACCTCGGCGCCCTTGATCACCTTGGCGATCACGTCGCGGCCCAGGCGGTCGGCACCGAAGGGCAGGGTCTCGGCCTTGACGGTGGACGAGGTCTTGTACTGCTTGGCACGCTCCGCCCATTCCGCGTAGCGCGGCGCGAGCGGGTCGATGTCGCTGAGGTCCACGTTGGGCCCCTTGGGCACGGCGATCGTGCCGGTGGCCTCCGGCGGCGCTGGGCCTATGAAGGTGGGCGGCGCATTGGGCACGCCCAGTTCCTGCTGCCAGCCCTTGGCCACGAGGCCGGTGGCGGCGGCCAGCACCAGCAGCAGGAACAGCGCGACGACGATCATCGACGTCACGCCGACGCGGTCGGACTTCAAGCGCCGCCAGGCCGCATGCCAGACGCCGTGCCGCTCGGTCTTCGCGTTAGCGCTCATCAGGATCGCGCTCATTTGAGATGTCCATGGCGCTGCGCACCGCCCACAGTTGATGAATCGGGGGCTGCCGCGAGGAGTGGGCCGGGCCTCGGGACATGGATGGGGGCGTCCA
>NZ_LYVQ01000086.1 GCF_001984095.1 Pelomonas sp. KK5 | reverse complement strand
GCGTTGTAGTCCGGCACGGTGGCGAAGCCGGCCTTCTCCTCGCCGGCATGGACCCGCCCTTCCCCGCGCAGCACGAACTCGGACAGCGCAAAGCCGCGCGGCGCGGGCGGCAGCTTCAAGGGCAAGGCGCCGGGCGCGAAGCGTGCGGACTCAGCAAGGCCCTTGACGGCCGGGCGCTCGATCCGCAGCCGGAACCATGCGGCGCGGACCGGCGCGAAGCTGGCCGTGCGCACCGGCGAGCCGGTGGCCGGCAGCAGGGCGACGTCGGTGAAGGTCCGGCCATCGTGGCTGCTCTGCAGCGTCGCCAGTGGTGGCGTCGGTGCGCCGAAGCCGTGCGAACCCAGCAGACCGACGGTGACCGAGCGCACCGTCTGCGGCGAGCTGAAGCGATACGTCACCCAACTGCCTCGGCCATCGTCCGGCTCGGGCAAGGTGATCGCATCGGCATAGAGCCCATCGATCAGAGAGGCCGGCTGCACGGCGCCTTGCGGGCTGCTCGCGTCACGAGGCACCAGCGGACGATCGCCGGGCGAGGCGGGATAGGCCAGCAGCGCGACTTCCTGCCTGAAGGTCCCGCGCTCGCCCACATCCTGGTACGGCCCGGCGGCACTCGGCGGCTCGGCCAGTCGGCCCCGGAAGCGCACGCCGCCGCGCAGCCGCGTCTCGCTCCATACGAGCTTGCGCATCGCGTCCTCGGGCTTCACCCAAGGCCCGCCGGTCGCGCTCCATCCGGGCGAGGCAGCCACGGCCATCTCCAGGCCCAGGCGCTGCGCCGTCTCCGCGCTCAGCCGGATCGACTCGTGCCACTGCGGCGAGCCGAACACCTGCCGCTGCGGCACCACCACCGGCGTGCCCATCGAGGCCTCGAAGAGCTGGAAGCCGCCGATGCCCACGCGCTGCATCCATTCGAGATCCTGGCGGATGCCGTCGGGGCTCACGTTGCCGTTCATCCAGTGCCACCAGACGCGCGGCCGGGCGCTTTGCGGCGGCGACGTGAAGCCGGCCCAGAGAGGATCCTCGCCGGCACAAGCCGTCCCCGCGCAGAGGCACAGGATCAGCAGCAGCCAGCGAGACATCATCATCAGTGCGCCGCGCTGGCCGCCGGTACCAGCTCGATCCGCGGCAGCGACCAGGCCATCCATGCGCTGAGCGCGAACAGCAGGCCCAGTCCCGGCAGCGCCGCCAGCAGCGTGGCCGGCGAATAGGTCGCGCCGGCGCGATGGACCAGCGCCGACACCAGCGCGATGGCCGCCACGGCCGCATACTGCCGCGCCGCGTTGACGACGCCCGAGGCGCCGCCGGCCTGGTCGCGCGGCACCGACTGCAGCGTCACCGCCGTCAGCGGCGGCCCGATGAAGCCGATGCCCAGGCCCAGCAGGCCCTGCGCCAGATAGCCGCGCCAGGACAGCACCAGCGCCACCGGATCGCCCAAGCCGCCGGCACAGATCATCATCATCCCGCCCATGCCCAGCGCCTGCAGCGCCAGCCCCACGAGGATGCAGCGCACGCCCAGACGCGCGAAGGCGACGCGCCCCAGCCAGGTCACGCTGGCGGTGACGGCCAGCGCGATCGGCAGGCACAGCAGCGCCATCTGCGTGGCACTGAGCCCCGCGCCGAGCTGCCAGGCGAAGGTCAGCACGAAGAGGTAGGCCGGCAGCAGGCCGGTGCACAGCAGCGAGAGGATCAGGCCCAGCCGGTAGCCCGGGTCGCGCAGCAGCCCGGGCTGCACGATCGGCCGGCCGCCGCGCGCGGCCAGACGGCAGCAGTGCCGCCACAGGCTCAGCGTCAGCAACGGCGCGGCAGCCAGCAGCGCGAACAGCGCCGGCGTCCAGCCCTGCTCCGGCCCCTGCACCAGCGGCACGGCCCAGGCGCTGGCGGCCAGCAGGCACCAGGCGGTGCCGGCGCCGTCCAGCGTCGTATTCGGTGACGGCGGATCATGCGGCAGCACGCGGCTCGCGCCCAGCAGCGCCAGCAGGCCGACCGGCAGGTTGATCAGGAAGACCGAACGCCAGCCGAGCCCGCCCACATCGGCATCGACCATCAGCCCGCCCACCACCGGCCCGAGTGCCGAGGACAGCCCGCCCAGCAGCCCGAAGATCGCGAAGGCGCGCATGCGCTCGTGCGGCGCGTACATCGCCTGCATCAGCGCCAGCACCTGCGGCACCATCAGCGCCGCGCAGGCGCCCTGCCCCACCCGCGCCAGCACCAGCGCGTCGGCGGACCCGGCCAGGCCGCAGGCGATCGACGCGAGCGTGAAGGCACCCACGCCCCACAGGAACAGCACGCGGTGCCCATAGAGATCGCCCAGCCGCCCGCCGATCACCAGCAGCACCGCGAAGGCCAGCGCGTAGCCGGCGACGATCCAGGCCATCTGCGCGGCGTCGGCGTGCAGCGCCTTGCCGATCGCCGGCAGCGCGACGTTGACGATGGTGACGTCCAGCAGGTCCATCACGAAGGCGATGGCGACCACCGCAAACGCCAGCGTGCGTTTGCGGCCCGTCAGAGCGGCGCCCATCAGGCGGCCGGTCGCGCGATGGCCGGCGTGCGGCGGCGGCCCAGCAGCAGGTTGCCCACGGCGATGGCGATGCAGGTCGCCCCGCAGGCCACGAAGGTCTGCAGCAGCCCGCCGGTCCAGCCGCGCAGCAGCGTAACCAGCAGCGGCGAGACGAACTGCCCGAGGAAGAAGGCGCTGACCCACATGCCCATGCCGCGGCCGCGGAACTCGTCGGGCAGCTCGCGCAGGCCCCAGCCGATCAGGATCGGGATGCACATGCCGGCGCCGAGCTGCTGCACGAAAGCGAAGGCCACGACGGCGTTGACATCGCGCGACAGGCCGATGCCGGCCATGCCGGTGCCCAGCAGCAGGAACAGCACGGTGAACTGCAGCACCGAGCGACGCGTGGACAAGACCTTGAACAGGATCGCGCCCAGCGGCACCGCGAAGCTGGCCACGGCGCTGTAGTTGCCGATGCGGTGCGCCTCCTTGAGCCCCAGCGCATCGAGCGCCAGCGAGAACTGCAGCGTGTAGACGAAGTACAGCGAGGCGAGCACCAGCGTGGTCCCGGCCAGGCGGACCATCAGCGCGCGCGGGAAGCGCGGCGGGATGAAGGTACCCGAGGCCGTGAAGTTCTTGGCCGGCACGCGCTCCGGCTCGAACAGGAAGAAGTACGCCGCCGCCGCGATCACCAGCGCCAGGCCGTAGACCAGGAAAGCAAAATTCCAGCCGAAGCCGGCCAGGTAGCCGCTCAGCGCCAGCAGGCCCGAGCCGCAGGCGGAGCCGACGATGCCCTGCCACATCAGCCACTTGGCGCGCTGCTCCTTGGGGAAGTAGTCACCCAGCAGCGTGTTGCCCATGGTCAGGATCACCGACTCGCCGACACCCAGCAGCAGCCGGCTGCCCAGCAGCACGTTGAAGTCCTGGACGAAGACCGGAATCATCCCGCCGATGCCGTAGACCGCCGCGAAGCCGATGGCCAGCTGCCGCCGACCGAAGCGGTCCGCCAGCCAGCCGGCGAAGGGCGACAGCAGCGCCACGCACAGGCCCGGCGCCGACAGCACCAGCGGCGCCATCGTCTGGATATTGGGCACATCGTGGAAGTGCTGCACCAGCAGCGGCACGATGGGCATCAGCGCGACGATGGCCATCATCGGCAGCAGGCTGATCGCGATGATGATGAGGCCCTGGGGGATCCCGGCCTGGCGGCTTGAGGTGTGCATGCTTCTTGTCTCCTGCTTGTTCTTCGCGTCGCGCGTTACGCGGCAATGGCGTCGCGCTCGCGGGCCAGCGCGGCCTGGATGCGCTGCATGATGTCCAGCACCGCGGCCGTGGCGGACACCGGATGCAGCGGATGTTCGGTGGCCCCGGCCAGGATGGCGACGTTGACGGCGCGGAACATCGGCACGTAGCCGGCGCCCTCGCGCGCGAACTTCAGCTCCTGCACCTCGGGCGGCGCCGGAGGCCGGCCGGTGGTGACCGTCAGCCCGCCCGGCGAGAACAGCGGCTGCTGGAAGTCGATGGCACCGCGGCTGCCGCCCAGCCAGCCGCGCGGCGGCACGAGGCAGGTGATCGAGGTCGCCAGCTGCGCCAGCGCGCCGCCGGCATAGCGCAGCGTGATCGCCTCCTCCAGGTCGACGCCATCGGGCCGCATGCAGCCGGTGACCGAGATCTCCGCCAGCTCGCCGAGGAACATCTGCGCCAGCGTGATCGTGTAGACGCCCATGTCATAGAGCGCGCCGCCGCCCAGCGCCGCATCCCAGAATCGCTTGGGGCCATCCGGCGGCACCGGGTAGCCCAGGCCCGCCTGAAGAAAGCGCGGCTCGCCGATGGCGCCCTGCGCCACCAGCTCGACCGCCTTCTGCATCGCGGGGCTGAACTTCATCCACATCGCTTCCATCAGGAAGACATGATGCGCCGCGGCGATGCGGCCGAGTTCGCGCGCCTCGTCCGCGGTCATCGTCAGCGGCTTCTCGCACAGCACATGCTTGCCTGCCCTCAGCGCCTGGCTGGCCAGCGCGAAGTGCGTGGCGTGGGGCGTGCCGATGTAGACCGCATCGATATCGGGCGAGGCGCAGAGTTGCGCGTGATCGTCGAAGGCCAGCGGCAGCTGGTGCTCCTGCGCGAAGGCATCGGCGCTGGCGCGCGAGCGGGAGCCGATGGCCACGACCTCGGCGTTGTCGCACAGGCGTAGATCGCCGACGGTGCGCTTGCCGATGCCGCCGCTGCCCACGACGGCCCAACGCACTTTTGTTCCGTTCATGCGCATGCCTGCAGCTCCCTGGAATGGCCGTACTCGCTGGCGATGTGCTCGCAGGCCCGCACTGTCAGCGCCATCGTCGTCAGCGTCGGGCCGCAGGTGCCGTTGGTGACGAAGCAGCTGCTGTCGGTCACGAACACGTTGGGCGCGTCCCAGACCTGGTTCATCGCGTTCAGCACCGAGGTCTTCGGGTCGCTGCCCATGCGGGCGCCGCCGCATTCGTGGATCGCGCCGCCGACCGCCACGCTGCGCTTGTAGGCCATGCGGAACATCAGCCGCTCGTACCACTTGGCGTTGGGCATGAAGGGGCCGTCGGAGTCGATGCCCAGCGGGCTGATCAGGAAGTCCACCGACAGCCCCGCCTCGCGCATCACCGCCTTCTGCGTCTGCACCTGGTCGCGCAGCAGCTTCAGGTCGTTGTCGCGCAGGCGCAGGTTGACGGACGGGATCGGCACGCCCAGGCGGTCGCGCCGCGAGGCCAGGCGCACGTGGTTCTCGATGTGCGGCAGGATCTCGCCGTGGCCGGTCAGGCCGAAGACCGAGTCCATGTGCGGCGGCACCATAGGCCGGCCGACGATGCCCTGCAGGTTGAAGCCGCCGGCGTAGCCCAGCTCGCCGGGGTTGCGCAGCTGGCGGAAGCGCGGGATGTAGATGCCGCCGTGGTTGTCGGACGGCGACGTGCCGTCCACCAGCTCGCCGCCCTTGAAGCCCGGCGCGGAGCCGAAGCCCAGCGTCAGCATCTGGTCCATGAAGTAGCGGCCGACCAGGCCGGAGCTGTTGCCCAGGCCGTTGGGATGCTTCTCGCCGGTCGAGTTCAGCAGCAGGCGGATGCTCTCGATCGTCGAGGCGCAGACGACGACCACCTGGGCGCGCGCCGTGCGGCGCTCGCCGCTGGCCTTGTCCATGTAGCTGACGCCGACGGCGCGGCCGGTGCGCGGGTCGGTCTCGATGCGCTCGGCCGGGGAGTTCGAGCGCAGCGTCATGTTGCCGGTGGCGGCTGCGGCGGCCAGCGGGCTGGTCGTGCGGTTGCCCTTGGCATCGACCGGCGTGGCTTCCTTGCGGACATAGCGCCAGGCCATGACCTTGGCGTCCGCCCACTTGCCTTCCACCGCGGCCTTGAACTTCTGCTCGGCCTTGCTCAAGCCCGCGGGCTTCACATAGGCGCCGGCCGGGCAGTACTCGATGCCGTCGTCATTGCCCACCATGCCGAGGAAGCGCTCCACCTTCTCGTAGTAGGGCGCGATGTCCGCGTAGCCGATCGGCCAGTCGAAGCCCTGGCCCTCATGGCTCTTGAACTTGAAGGTGTAGTCGGACATGCGCAGCCCCACCCGACCCCAGGCCAGGAAGCGCCCGCCCACCTGCTTGCCACGCAGCCAGAGGTAGAAGTCCTGCGGCGACTCGTAGGGGTTCTCCTTGTCGTTGACGAACAGGAAGGCCTTCTCGGGCGAGTAGAAGGAGGTCAGCGCCTGCTTGTGCTGGCCGGTCAGGCCGGCCTTGATGCGGGCCCAGGAGCCGATGGCGGCGAACTGGGCCTTGGCGGCCTTCTCGAACTTCTCTTCCGGCAACGGGCCGCCGGCCTCAAGCACCAGCACCTTCAGGCCGCGCTCGCTCAGTTCCTTGGCGGCGAAGCCGCCGGTGGCGCCGGAGCCGACGACGATGGCGTCGAATTGATCTTGTTTCATTACAAAAGGCCCAGCGTGCGGCGCGTCAGCGCCAGTGATTCCTTGATCGACATCGTGGGCAGGTACTCCAGCCCGATGTCGCCGCGGTAGCCGCGGCGTTCCAGCAGCGGCACGAAGCCGGACCAGTCGAGCCGGCCGGTGCCCGGCTCGTGGCGGCCTTCGAAGTCGGCCACCTGCACATGGCCTATACCCTCGATGCGGTCCGCGAAGGCCTGCTCGAAGCTTTCCCCGCTGACCGCGCCGTGATAGACGTCGGCCAGCAAGCGCAGCGCCGGGCTGTCGACCGCCTCGACGATGTCCAGGCCATGGCGCACCGTGCGCGCATACATCGGCTGGCCGCCGATCACCATGTGCACCGGCTCCAGCAGGATCGAGACGCCGCCGTCCGCCGCGATGCGCGCGGCCTCGCGCAGCACCTTGACGACGCTGGCGCGCTGCTCGGCATCAGGCACGCCAGGCAGCGTGAAGCCCGAGGCGAGCAGCATGCGCGCGCCGCCCAGCTGCTGCGCCACAGGCACCGCGTCGCGCACGCCGGCGAGCACGGTGGCATGCTCGGCCGGGTCGACCAGGCTGGCGCGCGGGTCGACGCCGAAGCTGTTCACGCGCACGCCGGTTTCGGCGCAGGCCTCGCGGATCGCCTCGAGCGGCTTGTCGCGCCAGAGCCAGATGTCCACCGCGTCGAAGCCGTCGGCCTTGGCGGCGTGGATGCGGTCGACGAGGTCGGGATGCTCGGCCTTGTAGAGCATCTCGATGCAGGGGACGAGCTTCATGATGCCGCCGCCTCCGCCATGCCGAACACCTCGCGGGTGCGCTGCAGCGAATCGACACTGGATCCGCTCGGCCGGTACTCCAAGCCGATGTCGCCGTCGTAGCCGGCGGCGCGCAGCGCGGGCAGCCAGGCGGCCCAGTCGATGCTGCCGGTGCCGGGCTCATGGCGGCCGTTCGTGTCAGCCACCTGCACATAGCCGATCAGGTGGCCGCGCTTGAGCACCTCGCGCCAGTCCTCGCCCATCACAGTCGAGTGGTAGACGTCGTAGAGCAGGCGCACGGCCGGGCTGCCCACTTCCTCGACAATGTCCAGGCCTTCCATCGCGGTGTTCATGAACATGCCGGGATGGTCGATGCGCGAGTTCAGCGGCTCGAGCCAGATCATCACGCCCGCGGCTGCAGCCAGCGACGCGGCCTTCTTCAGCAGGTAGACCATCGCCTCGCGCTGCTGCGCGTCGGTGTGACCCTGGGCGGCGGGGCCGCCGGCCAAGACGATGCCCTTGGCGCCGAGGCGCCTGACCATCGCGATCGTGCCGGTCAGCGCATCGAGGAAGTAGCCTTCACGAGCCTTGTCCACGCAGCCACAGCGCGGGCCGATGACCAGGCTCTGCAGCTGCACGCCGGTCTCCTTGAGCGCGCGTTCGACAGCGTCGATATCGACCTTGTCCCAGAGGTGGAACTCCACCCGATCCAGGCCCGCGGCGGCGGCGGCGCGGATGCGCTCGGGCATCGCGCCGGCCTCATTGAACATGTAGAGGTCTTCGATGACGGCGGAGAGCTTCATGACCTGGCTCCCGCAACGTGGCGATCAAGGATGCGCCGCGACAGCGCCTGGTGCTTGGCCACCATGTCGAAGGCATCGACATTGCGCATGTAGAGGTGGCCCTCCCATTCGCTGGACATGAAGCCCTCGTAGCCGCCGTCGTGGAAGACCGGCAGCAACTCGTCGTAGGGGATCGAGGTCTCGTTGCCGTCGGTGTCGAAGTCGTAGAACTTGCCGTGCACATGGACCACCTGGCCCATGATCTCCTTCCAGGCCGCGGCCTCGCCGGGGCTCAGGATGTTGAACATCACCGACAGCGCACTGACGTCGGCCGGGTCGGCGCGCAAAGGCTCCACGCGGCGGGCGAACTCCTGGCGCTTCCAGCCGGCATCCTTCGGCAGATGCCAGACCTCCAGCGCGAGCTGGATCAGGTGCTCGGGCAGCTCCTGCGCGCGCAGGTTGGCGATGTAGGTGGCGGGGAGGTCGCGGGCCGAGCAGCCGAAGTCGGGCACGAAGCCCAGCAGCGGCGAGTTGGCCTTCGCATAGGCCTCGCGGTAGGCCATCACCGGCGGTGAGTTCGGGTTCAGCGGCGCGTGGACCTCGGGGCCCATCTTGATGCCGTGCTTCTCGGCCAGCGGCAGCAGCCGGACCAGCACCTCGGCCGGCGCCGCGAACTGGCAGCGCACGACCGGGAAGCCCAGCTTGGCCGCCGCCTCGATCTGCGGCACGTGGTAGGCCACGGCCTCGTCCACGCTCATCATCGTGCCGCGGCGGATCGCCATGTCGGCGTTGATCGACAGGCAGCTCGGCGTCAGCTGGTGCTGCGCCATCAGGTCCTTGAAGCGGGCGGCGAAGTCATCGCTGACGACCGGGAAGCCACGGATGCTGGAGAAGCCGATCAGCTCCAGCCCCGGGCCCAGGCCGCGGCGCGCCACCTCGGCGACCAGGCCTTCGAAGTCATAGCGGCGCTCGTGCCACTCGTTGGTGAAGCTGTACAGCGTGCTGCCCAGCTTGAAGCCCTTCTTCGGCTTGTTATCCATGGTTGCGAACTCCTTGCAGCACGGCGTTGCCGCGCGTCACCCAGGTGAGCATCGGGATGTAGGGCGGGAAGAGGTGCAGCGTCAGCGTCACCTCGTGCGGCGCGGCCGAGAGCGGCTGGTCCATCGGCACCAGCAGCTTGATCGAGTCCTGCACGAACCACCAGGCAGCGACCTGCTCCGGCAGCTCGGCCAGCGTGTAGCGCCGGCCCTCGTGCTCGACCGTGGCGCCGTCCAGCGGCACGCGCTGGCCGTCGACCAGCAGCTCGCTGGGCATCACCACCGACAGCGGCAGCGAGCGGTACCAGGGCAGGCGCACGTCGAGCGACAGGCCTTCCGCTGTCACGCGCGAATCCTCGGGCGTCAGCAGCACGTCGCTGAAGTTGTTCTTGAAGAAGCGAGCCATGTCGGTGCCTCCTCAAGCCGCCAGCGTCAGGACCTTGGCATCGCGCGTGGTCGGCACGAAGGGCAGGTAGGACACGCGCAGGCGCTCGGCCAGCTCGATGCGGTGCTCGCCCGGCGTCAGGCCGCCCGGGCGCTGCACGATCACGCGGGCCTTCTCACCGAAGTTCCACTTCTCGTCGTAGCAGGTTTCCATCTCGGCGAGCGACCAGCTGCGGCCGCGCAGCTCCAGCCGCACCGCCTCGCGCGGCACGGCCTCGCCGTCCACGCTGACCGCGATGTCCTCGACCATCGACAGGCCGAGGCCGCGGTAGTAGGGCAGCCGCGCCAGCAGCGCGAAGCCGGTGGCCTGGCCGTTCTTGTCGAGGACGTTCTCGAAGCCCTCGGTGCAGATCATGTGCTTGTCCATCATGATGGTGTTCTCCTTGGTCTTCGGGGTTCAGGCGCGCAGGCCGGCGGGGATGGCTTCGTCGAGCAGGCGGCACAGCATGCGGTGCTGGCGCTTGACCTGTTCGACCGACTGCACGGGCTCGGCGTCCTCCACCCAGCGGTTGCCCTCGTACTCGGAGCAGATGTAGCCCTGGTAGCCGCCCTGCTTCAGCACGGCGACGATCTCGTCGTAGGGGATCGAGGGCTCGATGTCGTCCGCCGTCATCTCGTAGAACTTGCCGTGGATGTTGTGGATGCGGTGCATGAAGTCCAGCATCCGCTTGGGCTCGAAGGCGGCGTTGTGGCGCAGCGTCTCGGCCATCGCCAGCGCCGGGCCGGTGCCGCCCATCTCGCGCACGTCGTTGATCACGTACTCGCTGAGCACGCGGTCTTCATAGGCCTTCTCGATGTGATCGGCGATCGCCGGCGACACGCCGTTGCGGATGAAGCGCGCCTTCCACACGCGCGGGAAGCGGTGCAGGAACATGCCCATGTCCGGCAGGAAGCCCAGTGCCTTGGAGCCCGACTTCTCGTAGGCCTCCGCGTGGCGGATGATCCAGGGATGGTCGAAGTGCAGCGGCGCATGCACCTCCAGCAGGATGGTGATGCCCTTGTCCTCCGCGTAGCCGGCGCAGGCCACCAGCACCTCCGGCGCGATGGACACCAGCGAGCGGATGAACTTCATGCCCAGGCGGGCGCCGAAGTCGATGTCCTTCTTGACGCTGGCGACCTGCTCGTCGAAGCCCATCACGCGGCCCTTGTAGCGCTTGTAGTCGAGCATGAAGTCATGGCTGACCGGCACGGTGCCGTACTCGCGCATCAGCTCGTGCCAGTGCGCCACGTCGGCATCGGCCACGCCGGCCTCGGGCCAGCCCCAGAAGGTCTGCTCGCCGACGATCTCGATGCCCATCGCGCCGATCTCGGCGCACGTGCGGATGCAGTCGGCCAGCTTCATCGTGCCGAGGAAGGTGTCGTTCTGGAAGCTGTAGAGGCTGACGCCTCGCTTGATCTGGTGTTGTTGACCCATGATGGTCTTCTCCATGAATGTGTTGATGGCTGCTCAGGGCAGCTTGGTCCAGCGGCCGCCCAGTCGGGACGAGCGCTGCACCGCCTCGATGAACTGCACGCCGCGCAGTCCGTCATCGATGGTGGGGAAGTGGCAGGCCTTCTCCGGCTTGCGCCCGCCTCGGCGGGCAGCGCGCAGGTGCTGCGCCACTTCGGTGTAGATCGTGGCGAAGGCTTCGAGATAGCCCTCGGGGTGGCCTGCCGGGATGCGCGTGACCCGGGCCCCCGCGTCGCCGAATGCGGCTCCTGCGCGTTGAAGCAATTGAGTAGGCTGGCCCAGCGGCGTGAACTGCAGCTGGTTGGGACTTTCCTGGCGCCAGACCAGGCCGCCCTTGGAACCGTAGACCCGCAGTTGCAGGTCATTCAGATGGCCGGGCGCGACCTGGCTGGCCCAGATCGCGCCGCGCGCGCCGTTGGCGTAGCGCAGCAGCACCTGGGCGTTGTCGTCGATCGCGCGGCCGGGTACGAAGCTGCTCAGCTCGGCGCAGAGCTGGGCCAGCGGCTGGCAGGTCACGTAGTCGGCCAGGTGCCAGGCGTGCGAGCCGATGTCGCCGATCGCGCCGCCACCGGCCTGGGCCGGGTCGGTGCGCCAGGCGGCCTGCTTCTGCCCGCTCTGCTCCAGCGGCTCGGCCAGCCAGTCCTGCGGGTACTCGGCCTGCACGACGCGGATCTCGCCGAGCTTGCCGGCCCGCACCATCTCCCGCGCCACCCGCACCATCGGATAGGCGCTGTAGTTGTGCGTGACGGCGAAGACCAGGCCCTGCTTCTTCGCCAGCGCGGCCAGGGCCTTGGCATCGGCGCTGCGGGTGGTGACCGGCTTGTCGCAGATCACATGGATGCCGGCCCTCAGGAAGGCGGTGGCGACCGGCGCATGCAGGTGGTTGGGCGTGACGATGGCGACGGCCTCGATGCCGTCGTCCCGCGCCGCTTCGGCTTCGGCCATCTGCTGGTAGCTGTCGTAGGTCCGCGCCGGGTCCAGGCCTAAGGCCGATCCCGAGCGGCGTGCCTTTTCCGGCGTGGACGACAGCGCGCCGGCGACCAACTCGTACTCGTCGTCCAGCCGCGCGGCGATGCGATGCACGCCGCCGATGAAGGCGCCCTCGCCGCCGCCGACCATGCCGAGGCGGATGCGTGCAGGCTTGGCGTTAGGCGTCGCCATCTCAGCCCACCCCCAGCATGCGGCGCAGCACCGCCGGATCCGTGGCGCCACCGGCGAAATCGTCGAAGGCCTTCTCGGTCACGCGGATGATGTGATCGCGGATGAACGGCGCCCCTTCGGCCGCCCCCTGCTCCGGATGCTTCAGGCAGCACTCCCACTCCAGCACCGCCCAGCCGCCATAGTCCTTCGCCGTCAGCTTGCTGAAGATGGCCTTGAAGTCCACCTGTCCGTCGCCCAGCGAGCGGAAGCGGCCGGGTCGGTCCACCCAGTCCTGGTAGCCGCCGTACACACCGCTGCGCCCGTCGGGCCGGAACTCGGCGTCCTTCACATGGAAGGCGCGGATGCGCTCGTGGTAGTGGTCGATGAAGCGCAGGTAGTCGAGCTGCTGCAGCACGAAGTGGCTGGGGTCGTAGAGGATGTTGGCGCGGGGATGGTTCTTCACCGTGCCGAGGAAGCGTTCGAAGGTGGCACCGTCGTGCAGGTCCTCGCCGGGATGGATCTCGTAGCAGATGTCCACGCCCGCCTCGTCGAAGGCATCGAGCAGCGGCGTCCAGCGCCGGCCCAGTTCCTCGAAGGCCTCTTCCACCAGCCCGGCCGGCCGCTGCGGCCAGGGGTACATGAAGGGCCAGGCCAGCGCGCCGGAGAAGGTGGCGTGCGCCGCCAGGCCCAGGCGCCGGCTGGCCTGGGCGGCCCAGCGCAGCTGCTGCTCGGCCCACTCGCGCCGCGCGGCGGGACGGCCCCGCACCGCCTCCGGCGCGAAGGCGTCGAAAGCCGTGTCATAGGCCGGATGCACCGCGATCAACTGCCCCTGCAGATGCGTGGACAGCTCGGTGATCTGCAGGCCCAGGTCCTTCAACTGGCCCGTCAGCTCGTCGCAATAGGTCTGGCTGGTGGCGGCGCGTTCGAGATCGAACAGCCGCGCATCCCAGCTGGGGATCTGCACGCCCACGTAGCCGAGGCCGGCCGCCCAGCGGCCGATGCTGTCCAGGCTGTTGAACGGGGCCTGGTCGCCGGCGAACTGCGCCAGGAAGATGCCGGGGCCGCGAATGGTCTTCATCACCGGGCTCCGATCAGAACTTGGCGTCCATCTGGACACCGACCAGGCGCATCGCCGAGGAGTCGAAGAACTGCCACATGCCGCCGGTCTGGAACGGCGTCGGGAACAGGTCGCGCGGCGTGCGGTTGCGGCCCAGGTTGCGGCCGAACAGCGAGACGCTCCAGTTCTTCGCCGATTGCAGGCTCAGCCGCGCATTGGTGCTCCAGCCCGAGGGGATCACGAAGCTCTTGTCCGCCGATGGGTACAGCGACATCTCCGAGCGGTAGGTGGCATCGGCCCCCAGCGCCAGGTCGTAGTTCTCGCTGAGGCCCCAGGTGTACTCGGCCGACAACGTCACCTTGGTCTTGGCCGAGCGGGTGAGCTGCGTGCCGCCGAGGTCGGTGCCGTCCGCCGCCAGGTAACCGGCTGGATACTTGGCCGGATTCCAGATGCCACTGAGGTTCAGCGTCAGGCCGTCCATCGGGCGGCCGAAGATGTCCACCTCGATGCCCTTGGTGATCACCTCGGGCACGTTGGCCGGCACGCAGTCGATGCCCGAACCCGCGGCATTCGGCTTGCAGGACTGGCCCTGGTAATCCTTCACCTTGGTGTAGAAGATGTCGGCGTTGATGGCCAGGCGGTTGCCGAAGGCGGAGGTCTTCACGCCCAGCTCCAGGCTGGTCGGGATCTCGGGCTTCACCGCGAACATCGCGCCCGGCGCGGCATCGGCGATCTGCGGGCCCTTGTAGCCGCTGGCCAGCGTCAGGTAGCCCATCGTGTTCTTGGCGAAGTCGTTCTGCACGCCCAGGCGGTACGAGAACTTGGTGGCCTTGGTGGAGAGCTGGCCGGACGTGGGCGTGAGGCTCTCGTCGGTGACATCCTCATCCACATTGCTGTGCGTGATGCGTGCGCCGGCGATCAGGCGCGTCGCGGGGGACAGGTGATAGGTAGCCTGGCCGAAGGCGGCCACGTCCGAGCTCTTGACGGTGGCGTACTGGCTGTAGGTATTCACGAAGGTGCCGCCGCCGAAATCGGCGGAGAACAGGTTGGGCTTGAACCAGTCGAGCTGGTACTGCTGGTAGAACAGGCCGGCCACGTACTCGAGCTTCTCGCCCTGGCCGTTGGCGATGCGCAGTTCCTGGGTGAACTGCTTGCGGTTGAAGTCCTGGAAGCTGTTGCGACCGCCGGACATGATCGCAAAGATCGGAATGCAGTCGTAGAAGTGGCAGTTGCCGTTGCCGAAATACTGCTCGGTGATCGCGGTCGGGATGCCGACGACGTTGGAGCGGTTCTCGGTCTTGTTGCCGCGCAGCGAGGTGATCGAGGTCAGCGTGTGCGAGCCGATGTCCCAGTCGAACTGGGCCGAGAGGCCGGTGTCGCGCGAGTTGGTGTTGCTGTCCACCGTGTCTCCGCAGGTGCTGAAGTTCGAGTCGCTGGCGGTCACGCCGCAGGCCTTCAGCGCATTGGCAAGCGCCGAGCCGGCCGGTGCCACGCGGTAGGTCAGGTAGTCGCCGTTGAGCTTCTTGACCTGGTTGTAGTCGGCGATCAGGTTCAGCGTCAGGTCTTCGCTGATGCGGTTCAGGTAGCGCAGGCGCACGCCGTTGTCGGTGCCGCTGCTCTCGCTGCCGTTGTAGGTATTGAAGCGCAGGCCCTCGTTCCGGTCGGTGTGCAGCGAGATGCGCATCGCCGAGTTCTCGCTGAGCGGCAGGTTGATCGCGCCGCGCAGCACCTGGCGGCCGTACTCGGAACCGAGCTGGCCCGAGGAGAACTCGGTGCTGACCTCGCCGGAGAGCTTCTTCGTGCTGGGTGCCTTGGTCGTCAGGCTGATCACGCCAGCCGACACGGAATTGCCGAACAGCGTGCCCTGCGGTCCCTTCAGGATCTCGACGCGCTCGATGTCGAAGATGCTGTTGATATTGGTGTTGCCCATCACCACGCCGTCCAGCACCACGCCGACCGAGCCCTGGGCCGAGTTGCCGAAGGAGTTGGTGCCGATGCCGCGCACATAACCGCCACCGCCCACGGACGAATCCGGCGCGCCGAACTCCAGCGACGCGCTCATCTTGGACAGGTCGGTCAGCGAGGACACGCCCTGGCGCTCCAGCTGCTCGGCCGGGATCAGCGTCACCGAGACGGGCACCTCCTGCACCTTCTCCTTGCGCTTCTGCGCGGTGACGACGACGGTCTCCAGCGTCTGGCCCTGCGCCTTGGTGTCGGCCTCCTGGGCCGTTGCCTGCGCGGACACGCTCAGCAGGCCGCAGCCCGTCATGAGGATCGCAAGAGGAGTCGCCAGCGGCGACGGCTTGTTGATGAATCGGTTCATGTCTTGTCTCCAGCCTTTTGTGTTTGCCAGGCCGCATTTGTAGTCGTGATCAGCTATCGGCGCGGTGGATCCTTTGAATAGCTGGGATCACTGGTTTTGATATCAGGCAAACTTCAAAACGCTTACCCTCCGCATCCATGAACTCGATGACAAGATTTCCATGAAACTCGCCACCTTGAGAGACGGACGGCTGGTGCTGGTCTCGCGCGACCTGCGCCTGGCCATCGATGCAGAAGGACCGCAGGGCATGCTCGACCTGCTGCGCAACTGGGCTCGTTTTGCACCCGCGTTGCAGGATCGATACAGCGCCCTGAACGCGGGCGCGCTGCAGGCCTTCGCCTTCGACCCGGCGCAGGCCGCTGCGCCGCTGCCGCGGCCCAGCCAGTGGCTGGACGGCTCGGTGTTCGAGAACCACGGCCGCCTGATGGAGCGCGCCTTCAACAGCCCGCCGGCGGACTACACCCAGTACCCGATGGTCTACCAGGGCAATGCCGACGACATCATTGCCGCGACCGACGATGTGCGCGTGCCCTCCGAGAGCGACGGCATGGACATCGAGGGCGAGCTGGGCGTGCTGCTGGACGAAACACCGCTGGGCACGCGCCGCGCCGACGCGCTGGCACATATCCGGCTTCTCGTACTCATCAACGACGTGAGCCTGCGCGCCCACGCGCCGCGCGAGATGAAGACCGGCTTCGGCTGGATCCGCGCCAAGCCGTCGACCGCGCTCTCGCCGGTGGCGGTGACCCCCGATGAACTGGGCGATGCCTGGCATGACGGCCGCTGCGCGCTGGATCTGCACTGCCATCTGAACGGCGAGTGGTTCGGCCAGCCCAATGGCCGCGAGGCGACCTTCGGCTTCGACCAGCTGATCGAGTACGTCGCCTACTCGCGCCCGCTGCGCGCGGGCACGCTGATCGGCTCGGGCACCTTCTCGAATGCGGACCGCGCGGCGGGCTCGACCTGCATCTCCGAGCGCCGCGCGATCGAGATGATCGACCACGGCCAACCGACCACACCCTTCATGCGCTTCGGCGACCGGGTGCGGTTGGAGATGTTCGATGCCGGAGGCCATTCAATCTTCGGCGCCATCGACCAGCGCTACCTCGCGACTTGAGAGAACGACGGGCGGCAGCGGCGGCGCCGGCGCGCCGAGATCGGCATCCATCGCCGCCACCGCCTCGTGCAGCAGGCCGCGGAGCCAGACGAGGCCCGGGTCCATGCTGCGGTACTTGTGCCACTGCACCGCCTGGCGCATCGGCGGCACGTCCACCGGCACCGGCTGGATCGCCACCGGATAGTGGCGGCTGGCTTCGTTGGCCAGCCGCCGGTGCACGGTGGCGATGCGGTCGGTGCCGATCACCAGGCGCGAGGTGGCGACGAAGCTGGTGGTCTGGATCTCCACGCGGCGCTGGATGCCGCGGCGCTGCATGAACATCTCCTCGTAGGACTTGTGCTCGCGGCCGGTCGTGACGATCACATGGCCGGCGGCGCAGTAGGCATCGAGATCCACGCGCTCATGCGCCCAGCGGCTGCCCTGCCAGGTGACGCAGCAGAAGCTCTCGGTAAACAGCAGCTCGGTCGGATGCTCGGGCGAGCAATAGCCCTCGGGAATGATCAGCACGTCGATCTCGCCCTGCTCCAGCGCCTGGTGCGGATGGCTGGCCTGCGGCAGCAGCTCGAAGCTGACGCCCGGCGCCTGCCGCCAGGCCCGCTCGATCAGGTAGGGAATCAGCGTCGCCGTCGTGTAGTCGGAGACGAAGAACTTGAAGCAGCGGTCGCTGCTGGCCGGGTCGAACTCGGGCAGCGTGGCGATGGTCGTGTTGACGCGGGCCAGCACGTCCTTCACCGCCTCGCGCAGCGATTCGGCGCGCGGCGTCAGGTCCATGCGCCGGCCGACCGGCACCAGCAGCTCGTCCTCGAAGTAGTCGCGCAGCCGCGCCAGCGCATTGCTCATCGCCGACTGGCTCAGGTGCATGCGCTCGGCGGCTCGGCTGATGTTGCGCTCTTCGAGCATCGCGTCCAGCGCGACGAGCAGGTTCAGGTCCAGCTTCTTGAATCGCATGGCCGAGGTCTCCAGTCACTTGCGGGTGCGGCGTGTCGGCTTGGCACGGCGAGGCGTGAACAGCAGGAAGGCGAGCATCATGTCGGCCAGGTCGTCGAGGATCTGGGTCCAGTCGCCTTCGCCGCTCGGCGCCGCGCTGTCCAGGCCCAGGTAGCGGGCCTGGGCGGCGAACACGGTGGCCAGCGCCGCCTCGGCCGCGCGCTCGGGCTCGGGGTGGGCGATCTGGTCCTTCAGGTCGACGACCAGGCGGATCAGCGCGCCGTGATGCTGCGCGTAGAAGGCCTTGCCGGCGGCCTGGATCACCGGGTCCAGCGGCGCGCGGTTCATGAAGGCGCGCAGCGGGCCGGCGTTCTGGCGCAAGCGCTCGCCGAGGCCCTTCACCAGCGCCGGCACGACCAGCGCCAGCTCCGGCGGGCCGCTACGGATCTGCTCGATCAGAGCCCCGTACTCCTCGGCGCTGCGCTCGAAGAAGATCACCTGCGCCGCGCGCAGCAACTCCTCCTTGCCCTTGACGCGGCCGTAGATCGAGCCGATCGAGGCCTCGGCCCGCTGGCTGATCTCGGCCAGCGTCAGCTGCTCGTAGCTGCGCTCGCCGAGCAGCGACAGCGTCGCCTCGATCACCCGCTCGAAGGACTCGCGGCTGCGGGCCTGCTTGGGCGAGCGCGCGTGCTGGACGGAATCTGGCATGGAAGCCTGTCTCCAATCAAAATTAGAATTCTTATTCTGATTTTGAAGCTAACGCCGCCCCACGACGTACAGGGTTTGTACTCAGTCCCTCAAGCGTTCATCGAAGATCGCCACCGCGCGCGTCCAGCCCGCCGAGCCGCCGCGGACCTTGTGCGGGAAGCAGCTGATCACGAAGCCGTCGCCCGGCAGCGCCTCCAGGTTGTGCAGCTTCTCCAGGTGGCAGTAGCCGATGTCGCGGCCGGCCTTGTGGCCTTCCCAGATCAGCGCCTTGTTGCCGGTCTCGGCGATCTTCTTCGCGGTGAAGGAGAAGGGCGCGTCCCAGCTCCAGGCGTCGGTGCCGGTCAGGCGCACGCCGCGCTCCAGCAGGTACATCGTCGCCTCGTAGCCCATGCCGCAGCCGGCCTGCAGATAGTCCTTGTGGCCGTAGCGGCTGCCGGCGCGGGTGTTGACGACGACGATGTCCAGCGGGCGCAGCGTGTGGCCGATGCGCTTCAGCTCGGCGGCCACGTCCTTCGCGGTAGCCACATAGCCGTCCTCGAAGTGCCGGAAGTCCAGCTTCACGCCGGGCTGGAAGCACCATTCCAGCGGCACCTGGTCGATCGTGATCGAGGGCCGGCTGCCGCCGTTCTTCGCATCCATCGTGGAATGGAAGTGGTAGGGCGCGTCGAGATGCGTGCCGCTGTGGGTGGTCATCGTCACCCACTCGGCGGCGGCGGCCTCGCCGTCGGGGTAGTCCGCGGCCGTGGTGCCGGGGATCAGGTGGGTGAACTCGGCGACGGTGTCCTTGTGGGTCTGGTAGGTGATCTTCGGCGCCAGCGGCGGCGGATCGGACAGGACTTCGTTCTCGAGGTAGATGGACAGGTCGATCAGGCGGCGGGTCATGGCGGTCCTCCCGATCAGATGGGCTGAGCCAGCGCCATCAGCGTCTCGCGCATGATGCGGCCGTGCTCGTCCTTGTCGCCACCGGCGATCTCGATCTCGCCGAGGCGGGCGGAGTTCTTCACCACCATGCAGCAACGTTCCCAGCGGCGCTTCTGGAACTTCTCAAGCGCCTCGGGGACGCTCGCGGCGCGATCGAGTTCCTCGGCGATCACGATCGCGTCCTCGATGCCGATGCCGGCGCCCGAGGCCATGTGCGGCGTCGTGGCATGGACCGTGTCGCCGATCAGCAGCACCCTTCCCTTCGCCCAGGGCTGCGGCATCAGCAACTGCTCCAGCGGCCGGTAGACGATCTGCGAGTGCTCGCCGAGCTGCGCGCGCACGCTCTGCATCAGCGGCGCGGGGAACGGCGCCAGCAGCTCGGCCAGCATCTGCGGCCACAGTTTCGGATCGATGAACGAGTGGGTCGGGCGGTCCTCGGTGACGAAGAGGTACATCTCGCTCTGCGACACCGGGTTCACGCCGGTCTTCACCTTCGGCCCCAGCCACATCATCGTGCGCTGCACCTCGGCCGGCCGCGGCAGCACCGCGCGCCAGACGCCCTGCCCGCTGTAGGCCGGCTTCGGCGCCTCGGGGAACAGCGTCTCGCGGACCTTGGAGTAGAGGCCGTCCGCGCCGATCACCAGGTCGTAGCGGCGCTTCATCCCGTCGGTGAAGGTCACGTCGACGCCGTCGGCATCCTGCGTTATGTCCGTGAAGGTGCAGCCCAGGCGCACCGCCGTGCCCGAGGCGCGCGTGGCCTCGGCCAGGATCTTCGCCAGCACCGGCCGCATGATGCCGCCGCCGCCGGGAACATCGGGCCCGGCCAGGCGCGGCGTGGGCAGTTGCCCGATCTGCAGGCCGTGCGGCAGGAACAGGTCGACGCCGTCGCCGCAGAAGCCCTCACGCAGGAAGGCGTCCATCACGCCGATCTGCTTGAACGCGCGCAGCGCCGCGCCGCCGATGCTGATGCCGGCGCCGTAGGAGCGCCAGCCCGGGTCGATCTCGACCAGGTCCACATGCGCGCCGATCTTGCGGAGCTGGATCGCGGCGGCCATGCCGGAGAAGCCGCCGCCGATGATCAGGATGTTCTTGCTCATGTTCTTGTCTCCTCGGGGTTCATCAAGTAAACGTCGCCGCTGGTGTCGACGCGCAGCGGCATGGCATGCAGGGACTGCCCGAGACACGGCCCCAGCGTGCACCGGCCCGTTTCGATGTCGAACTGCGCGCCGTGGGCATGGCAGACGATGGCCGTGCCCGCGGCGTTCAGGTACTCGTCCTTGCGCCAGGCCATCGGGGTGCCGCCGTGGTGCGGGCAGGCGTCAAGCCAGGCGTGGAGGCGGCTGCCGCGGCGAACGATGAGGACGCTGTCCTGCCCGCGTCTCGCGGGGTCGAAGCCGCGCGACCGGCCGTCCGGCAATTCGTCGAGATGGCACAGGCGCATGTCGATCACTGCGGCTTGCCGCCCGGCGCCCACTTGTCGCGGTGCTGGAACAGGAAGAGCTGCGAGGCATCGGCGCCCATCGCGGCCTCGCGGGCCACCCAGCGCTCGTCGTGCAGGTCCATGTCGGCGTCGTACTCGACATGGCAGCCCAGCGGGCTGTTGAAGTACCAGAACCAGTTGGAACCGAACTTGTGTCGGCCCGGGCCCCAGAACGACTGATAGCCCTTGGCGACGAAGCGCGTGCCGGCCTGCATCACCTCGGTCGGACCGCCCAGGTGGAAGGTGAAATGCTCGACGCCCTTCAGGAACGGCGGCGTCTGAATCATGAACAGCGTGTGGTGGTCGGCCGTGCCGGCGGGGCGCAGGAAGGGGCCCACGCCCTGGAAGCGGTCGGTGCAGGTGAAGCCCAGGCGCTTGACGTAGAAGGCCTCGGCCGCCGCCGCGTCGGGCACGAAGTAGACGACGTGCGAGAGCGAGCGCGGCGCGATCACCGCCGCCTCGTCCACCGCCGCCACATTGACGGCCCGCTGCGGCGCCGCACCCGGCGCGTTGATCGCCTCTGCAGCCAGGCTCAGCGGCTTGCGCACCGTCACCTGGAAGGCCAGCGCGAAGCCCATGTCGTCGCGGCTGTGGATCGCGCCGTCGGCGCTGCGGTGGACCTCGCGGTCCTTCATCAGCTCGGCGGCGATAGCCTCCAGCGTCGCCGCGTCGGCCACGCCGTAGACGGTCTCGCGCAGCATGCTGGCGGTGCCCAGGCCCGGCGGCAGCGCGGGGTCGTCCTTGTGGGCGATGACGATGGCCGTGCCGTCCAGCGCCTCGAAGCGGCCGCCGGCCGCCGTGACGCCGACCGGGCGCAGGCCGTAGTCGGTGAGGTAGCGCGCGCAGGCGGCGACGTCGTCGACGCCGAAGAGCAGCGCGTCGGGTCCGATGATGTTCATGGCGTGGTTCTTCCTGTTGTCTCAGAGTGAGGTGCGGCCGCCCAGGGTCTCGGCGACCCAGTCCGCGATATAGGCGCCGGCATTGGCCGAGTTGTCGAAGCTGCTGTGCTGGACGCCGCCCTCGCGGGCGGTGAACACCTTCAGCTCGCGCTTCGGGCTGTTGACGAGTTGCTCATAGGTGCGCTCGGCCCACTTCAGCGGGATCTGCGAGTCCTTCTCTCCATGGGTGACGAGGAAGGGCACGCGGATGCGGTCGAGCACGCCGTCGAGGTGAACCTGCTCAGCGATGCTCATGAATTCATCCATGTCCTTCGCGCCCCAGACCCAGCGCACGTGCTCCCAGTAGTGCGGCACCGGGAAGCTGCCTTCCTTCTCGAGGCGGCGCTTCTGCACCTCGCGCCAGTCGTGGTTGGCGCCCCAGACGACGCCGCAGGCGAAGCGCGGCTCGAAGGCCACCGCGCGCGGGCAGTAGTAGCCGCCCAGCGAGACGCCTTCCAGGCCGATGCGGCGGGCGTCGACCTCGGGCCGGGTCTCCAGCCAGTCGACCACCTTGCTGGCCCACACTTCCGAGTTGTAGACCGCCGTCATGCCGTGCAGGCGCAGCGCCTCGCCGGTGCCCGGCTGGTCGATGATCAGCGAGGACACGCCGCGCTGGGCCAGCCACTTCGGCAGGCCGACGCGGTATTTCATTTCCTTGGTCGAGTCCAGGCCGTTGACCTGCACCAGCAGCGGTGCGGGACCCGAGACGCCCTCGGCGCGGACGTAGAGCCCGGCGATGTGCGCATCGCCGTACGGAATCTCCACCCGCTCGCAGTTCTCGCCGGACAGCGCCAGGCCCTGGTTGAAGACCTGCTGGAAGCGCTGGTACAGCTCGGCGCGGCCGGGCGAGCCGTGACCCTGCATGCGCTCGGCGGTGAGCAGGTAGATGGCGGCGCGGCTGAGCTTGTCGCCGGCCGAGATCAGGCGGCCGCGCGCCTCGTCCTCGGCGGCCAGTTCGCAGAGCTGCTCGCCCATGCGCACCCAGGTCTCGCGGAAGGCCTTGACGCCGGCCGCGTCGGGCGCCTTCGAGGCCTCCTGCAGCGGCGCGCACATGGCCTCGATCTCGCCGATGCGGGCGCCCATCTCGATGGCCAGGTCGACCGACAGGTTCCAGACGTAGTTGCTGGGGAAGTAGCGAAACATCGAACGGCTTTCCTGAAGTGATGGCTGGGCAGGTTAGCCACGCGCCTCCGCTCGAAGAAATGGATCTTCTGAATCGGACCTATCCGCCGAATCGATCGCTTGCGGCGGGAGGTATTGACGCGATCGATGCGGGTGATTGATGCAAAGGATTTCAGCCGCGGGGCCCTGCATCCATAAGCTGCGCAGCCATGCAAAAGGAAAGCCTCCCTCCCATCCACCGGGTCGTCACCGGCCATGACGCGCAAGGCCGCGCCGTCGTCGCCAGCGACGGGTCGCTGCCCACGGTCGTGGAGATCGCCGCCATCCCGGGCACGACCTTCCACGAGGTCTGGGCCACATCCGCCACGCCGGCGCCGGTCGACAACGACGAGGATCCGACACTCGGGCCCTTGAGCCTGCCGCCGCCGCCGAACGGCACGCGCATCCGCTTCGTCGACATCCCGCCCGACACGCCCGAGTTCCTCGCGCAAGGCGCCGCGACGATGCACGAGGCCTTCAGCCAGATCGGCGATGCCGCGGCCTCGACGGTGCAGGCTTCATCGCCTCACCCGCTGATGCACCGCACCGACACCGTGGACTACGGCGTCGTGATCGACGGCGAGCTGACGCTGGTGCTCGACAACGGCGAGGTGCAGCTCAAGCCCGGCAGCGTCGTCGTGCAGCGCGGCACGAATCACGCCTGGGCGAATCGATCCGGCCAGCCCTGCCGCATGCTGTTCGTGCTGGTCGATGGACGCCGCTGAACTCTTCAAGCTGGCCGGCAAGGTCGCGCTGGTCACCGGGGCCACCGGCGGGCTGGGCCGGGCGATTGCGCAGGCGATGGCCGCGCAGGGGGCGTGCGTGATCGCGTCGGACCTGGACGCCGTCGCTTGCCAGGCGCTCGCGGACGAGCTGTCTCTGGCCTACGGACCCGGCCACCTCGCACTGGCCGCCGACCTCGCGCAGCGCGGACAGGCCGACAAGCTCGCCGAGGCCTGCGGCGCCGTCGACATCCTGGTCTGCAATGCCGGCCTGCAAGGCCCGGCGGGACCGATCGGCGAACGCAGCGACGCGGACTGGGAGCGGGTCTTCGACGTCAACCTGCGCAGTGCCTCGCAACTCGCCGCCCGCCTGGCGCCAGGAATGGCCGAACGCGGCGCGGGCAGCATCATCCTGATGAGCAGCATCGCCGGCCTGCGCGGCAACCGGGCGATCGGCCTCTATGGCCTCAGCAAGGCAGCGTTGGCGCAACTGGCCCGCAACCTGGCCGTCGAATGGGGCCCGCAGGGCGTGCGTGCCAATGCGATCGCGCCCGGGCTGATCGAGACGCCGTTCGCCGCCGGGCTGATCGGCGACGACGCCTTCATGCAGCGCCGCCTCGCGATGACGCCGCTGCGCCGCGTGGGCCAGCCGCATGAAGTCGCTGCCGTGGCCGTGCTGCTGGCCTCGCCGGGCGGCGCCTTCATCACCGGCCAGACGCTGGTGGTGGACGGCGGCACGCTCATTTCGGACGGCGGTTGAAGAAAAAATGCACATCCTGATCACCGGCGCCGCCGGCTTCGTGGGGGCAGGTCTTGCCTCTCGCCTGCAATCGACCGGCCAACTGAATGGCGCGGCCATCACGCGGCTGAGCCTGGTCGATCGGCAATTCGACGCCGCACCATCGAATCCGCTAACGCGCAGGTTCAGCGGCGATTTCGCCGATCCCGGCCTCCTGGACGCCGTCCTGGCCACGCCGGTGGACCTCGCCTTCCATCTGGCCAGCGTGCCGGGCGGCCTCGCCGAGCGGGACTACGAACTCGGGCGGCAAGTGAACCTCCTCGCCACGCTGGCCCTGGCCGGGCGCCTCGCCGCGCAGGCGGCACCCAAGGCGCGCCTGGTCTTCGCCAGCTCGGTGGCGGTGTACGGCGAGATGGGCAGCGCGCCGCTGCATGAGAGCACCCTGCCCCGGCCCGTCACCAGCTACGGCACGCACAAGCTGATGGCCGAGCTGATGCTGGCCGACCTGAGCCGCCGCGGCATGCTGGACGCCCGCAGCCTGCGCCTGCCCGGCATCGTGGCGCGGCCGCCGGCCGAGAGCGGCCATGGCTCGGCCTTCATGAGCCTGGTCTTCCATCGCCTCGCGCGGGGCGAGCCCTATGCCTGCCCGGTCGGCGCGGACGCCAGCTGCTGGTGGATGTCGCTGAACTGCTGCCTGGACAACCTGCTGCATGCCGCCAGCCTGGACGACCAGGCGCTCCCGCCCGGCCGCGTCTTCCAGTTGCCGGTGTTGCGGCTGGCGATGTCGGAGCTCGTCCAGGCCTTGGGCAAGCGCTTCGGCACAGCCGGGCTGACTTACCGGCCGGACCCACGGATCGAGGCGCTGTTCGGCCGGCAGCCGGCGCTCGAAACGCCATCGGCCCTGGCAGCCGGCTTCCTGGCCGACGCCGACGCGGACGCGCTGATCACCGAGGCCCTGAACCGCATGGAGCACGCATGAATTTCGCGCAGAGCAAACCCGAGTCGTCCCGGCTGACCGGTTTCGGCGTGGTGGTCGCCATCCACGTCATCATCATCTACGGCCTCGCCAGCGGCCTGGCCCGCAAGGCGATGGAAAAGATGGTCGGCCCGATCGGGACCCGCGTGATCGAGGAGAAGGTCAAGCCGCCCCCGCCGCCGGAGAAGGTCGTGCCGCCGCCGCCCGACATCAAGG
>NZ_LYVQ01000085.1 GCF_001984095.1 Pelomonas sp. KK5 | reverse complement strand
GGCGCTGGATGCGCAGCGCTTCCTCGAGCAGCAGAACGGCTGATATCGACCGCGAAGCCGCCCGGTTTGGCCGTTAGGGCAAATCCGGGCTATACTCGCAGGCTTGCTCGCTGGATGGACCGCATCTCCAAGACTCCGCTCGAAGGGATTTAGCGAAGCAATAGCGGTCATGTGGCTGTCAGCGGATCACGCTGGCGGCTGGTCGATTTCAGTCCTCAATCAAACGGAGCAGTGTCATGGCACGCGTCTGTCAAGTCACGGGCAAGAAGCCCATGGTCGGGAACAATGTTTCCCACGCCAACAACAAAACCAAGCGCCGGTTCCTGCCGAACCTGCAATACCGCCGCTTCTTCCTGGAAAGCGAAAACCGCTTCATCCGCCTGCGCATCTCCAATGCTGCCCTGCGTTTGATCGACAAGGTCGGCATCGAGCAAGTCGTCGCCGAACTGCGCGCCAAGGGCGAGCTGTAATCCACCCGTCCACGAATTAAGGAGCAATCACCATGGCATCCAAAGGCGGACGCGAAAAGATCAAGCTGGAATCCACCGCCGGCACCGGTCACTTCTACACCACCAACAAGAACAAGAAGACCACGCCCGAAAAGCTGGAATTCATGAAGTTCGACCCCAAGGCCCGCAAGCACGTCCTGTACAAGGAAATCAAGCTGAAGTAATTGAGGCCTGATTGGCTTGCGCCAAAACAAGAAACCCGCCCTGCTCCGCACGGCGGGTTTTTTGTTGACGCTCGCCCGCTGGGGCAGCGCCGAAATAACGCGTTACTTCCCCGCCACCTTCGCCGGGCCAAACTCGCTGAGGAACCACTTGTCGATCATGCGCTTATCGTAGCGCAGCGGATCGCCATCGGAGTAGCGGTTGATGCCCGTCAGGTAAGCGCCGTCCCACAGCCGCGCTTCGCCGCGCTTGAGCTCGGTGCCGTTCTGGCTCACCACGTAACGCAGCTGGATCATCGGGCTGTCGGCCATGTCGCGCAGGATGCGGATCATGTCGATGCCGTGGCGGCGTGGCTCGATGCGGCCCGCCAGGTCAACGTCGGTGATCTCGATCTTCAGGTCCTTGCCGGGCAGCATCTTCTCGCCCATCTTCTGGAAGTGCTGCTGCAGACCCTCGAGGTAGTCGTCCTGGCGCCGGAAGTTGGCGTCCTTGATGTCGGAAAACTGCTCGGGGTTGACGAAGCGCACCTCGACGGTAGCGCTGGCCCAGCCGCCAGCCAGCGAGAGCGCCAGCGCGATCATGGCTCGGGTGATCTTCATGGTGAACTCCTCGGAGGACTCCTTCTTGTCCAAGTCTAGGCGCCGCGGGCAAAAAAAGACGCCCCGCGGGGCGTCTTTTACTTGCGGCAACAGACCAGTCAGACCCGCGCGGCGCGCAGGCTCATCGAGAAACTGCGCAGCTCGGCAATGCCGCTTTCCTCGGCGCGGCGGCACCAGTCCTTCAGGTCAGCCACCAGCTGTTCGGCGGAGACGTTCGTGCGCGTCCACAGTTGGCGCAGCTCTTCGCGCATCGTGACCAGCTTGTCCAGCGCCGGGCTGGCGGCGCGGGCACCGGCCATGTGGTCGTGCAGGCTGGCGGGGATGTTCTCCTCGTCGCGGTGCAGCCAGCGCTTGGCGGCCTTGAACTGGGCCCACTTGGCGGCGTTCTGTTCCTTCTGGGCCTTCATCTTGGCCAGTTCGGCGGCGCAGGCGGCCTTCAGGCCACGGCCGTAGGCGGCCATCAGCTCGTAGCGGTTGGCGATGATGGCTTCCAGCGTTTCCTTGTCGGCCGCCAGCTTGACTTCACCCTGGACCAGCTTGGGCACCGTCTTGCGGACCTTGGCCCAGCCCAGCATCTCGAACAGGCGGATATAGCCCCAGCCGATGTCGAACTCGTACTTCTTGACCGAGAACTTGGCCGAGGTCGGGTAGGTGTGGTGGTTGTTGTGCAGCTCTTCGCCGCCGATCCAGAAGGCCCAGGGCGACACATTGCGCGAGGCGTCCGGCGCTTCGAAGTTGCGATAGCCCCAGTAGTGGCCGATGCCGTTGATCACGCCGGTCGCCCAGACCGGGATCCAGGCCATCTGGATCGCCCAGATGGTCAGGCCGATGGCACCGAACAGGGCCAGGTTGATGATCATCATGACGCCCACGCCCTGCCACGAGTAGCGGGTGTAGAGGTTGCGCTCGATCCAGTCGTCGGGCGTGCCGATGCCGAACTTCTTCAGCGTTTCGGGGTTGCCGGCCTCGGTGCGGTACAGCTCGACGCCGGTCAGCAGCAGGGCCTTCAGGCCGCGGGTCTGCGGGCTGTGCGGGTCTTCCTCGGTCTCGCACTTGGCGTGGTGCTTGCGGTGCACGGCCACGAATTCCTTCGTCACCATGCCGGTCGTCAGCCACAGCCAGAAGCGGAAGAAGTGCGAGGGGATCGGGCCGAGGTCCAGTGCACGGTGCGCCTGGGCACGGTGCAGGAAGATCGTCACGCCGAGGATGGTGAAGTGCGTCATGACCAAGGTGTAGGCCACGATCTGCCAGGCGCTGGCGTCGGTCAGGCCGGAGCCCAGCCACTGCACCACGGCATCACGAATGGTCGTCAAGAGGTCCATGAGGTCCTTTACCAAAGATTAGAAAAAAGCCCGCGGATTGTAGGCGATGCACCACGCAGGACACGGATAAAAGTCGCGTCCTGCAGGCCTTTCTTCGCCTTTTAAGCGGGGCCTAACGGCGTTCCCGGACGGCAGCGGCTGCGCAGCCGTGCCGCCTAGCTCTTCCGTTCCCAGACTGCGGCGTCTGCGCAGCAGTGCCGCCTAGCTTTTCCGTTCCCAGACTGCGGCGTCTGCGCAGCAGTGCCGCCTAGCTTTTCCGCTCCCAGATTGCGGCAAAAAAGCCGTCGGTCTTGTGGCGGTTGGGCCAGAGCCGCAGATAGCCGTTCTCGCACAGGCTGTCGGCCTCGGCCACCTGGGCCTTGGCCAGCAGTTCCTGCGCCGGCAGCTGCACGAAGTCCGGATGGGCGGCGCCGAAGGCCTGCGCCACCGCCTCGTTCTCGTCGTCGAGCAGGCTGCAGGTCGCGTAGACCAGCCGCCCGCCCGGCTTCACCAGCCGCGCCGCGCTGGCCAGGATCGCCCCCTGCTTCACCTGCAGTTCAGCAATAGCTTGGAGCGACTGGCGCCATTTCAAGTCCGGGTTGCGGCGCAGCGTGCCCAGGCCCGAGCACGGCGCATCGACCAGCACCCGGTCGATCTTGCCGGCCAGGCGCTTGATGCGCTCGTCCCGCTCATGGGCGATCTGGGCCGGATACACATTGGACAGGCCGCTGCGCGCCAGGCGCGGCTTCAGCGCGGCCAGGCGGTGGCCCGACACATCGAAGGCATAGAGGCGGCCGGTATTGCGCATCGCGGCGCCCAGCGCCAGCGTCTTGCCGCCGGCGCCGCAGCAGAAGTCGGCCACCATCTCGCCGCGCTTGGCATCGGTCAGCAGGGCCAGCAGCTGGCTGCCCTCGTCCTGCACCTCGACCGCGCCGCTGGTGAAGACCTCCGCCTTGTTCAGCGCCGGCTTGCCGGGCACGCGCAGGCCCAGCGGCGAGTACGGTGTCGGCTCGCAGTCGATGCTGGCCGCAGCCAGCGCCGCCTGGGCCTCCTCGCGCTTGGCCTTCAGCGTGTTGACGCGCAGGTCCAGCGGCGCCGGCTCGTTCATCGCCTCGGCCAGCGACCAGAACTCGGCCTCGCCCAGGCGCTGCTGCAGCTTGTCGGCCAGCCACTCGGGCAGGTTGTGGCGCTGCTTGGCCGGCAGGTGCTTCAGCTCGATCGCCTTGACCTGGTCCAGCCAGTGGCGCTCCTTCTCGTTCAGGGCGCCGCGCATGAAGGCGTCGTTGCCCTGCCAGCCCAGGATGGCCAGGCGGCGCTCGTGCGGGCCGCTGCCGGATTCGGCCAGGCTCTTCAGCAGCGTGCGCTGGCGCAGCACCGCATAGGTGGTTTCGGCCAGCGCATGGCGCTCGCGCTGGCCGAGGGCCTTGTTCTTGCGGAAGAAGGCGGAGACGACGCTGTCCGCCGGGGAATCCAGGACCAGTACTTCCTTGAGCAACTGGCTGGTCAGATCGAGAAGGGCATTCGGGTGCATGGCCCGGATTATCTCAGTGGGCCTTGGTTAGCATGGCGCGATGAGCGAACAAGCACTCCCTCCCCTGCCCGCCACGCCCACCGGCCGCTATCGCCACTACAAGGGCCGCGACTACGACGTGATCGGCGTGGCCCGCCACAGCGAGACCCACGAGCCGCTGGTGGTCTACCGGCCGCTGTACGGCGAAGGCGCGCTATGGGTGCGGCCGCACGCGATGTTCTTCGGAACGATGGAGGTCGACGGCCGCACGGTCGCCCGCTTCGCAAAGACGGACGACGCATGAAGCTGATCCGCTCGCTGCGCCACCGGCCCCGCCTGCTCGCCTCGGTCGCCCTCGCGCTGGTGCTGCCCTGGCTGCTGCCGGCCACGGTCCCCACACTGGCCCGCGGCCTGATCGGCTGGGATGCGGGCGTCTGGCTCTACCTCCTGCTGCTGCTGCGCATGATGGTCAAGGAGAACGGCGGCCACCACCTGCAGCTCACCGCGCGGGCTAATGCGGACAGCATGGTGGCGGTGCTCGTCGTCGCGACGCTGGGCGCCACCGCGAGCCTGGTGGCCGTGGCGCTGGAGCAGTCACAGGTCAAGCAGGGCCTGGGCGCGCTGCACGGCTGGCCCTACCTGCTGCTGGTGATCAGCACGGTGGCCGGCTCCTGGCTGCTGCTGCCGGTGGAGTTCGCGCTGGGCTATGCCAGCGTCTATCACGAGGACAGCGACGCGCCGCACGGCCTGGAGTTCCCGGGCCAGGACGAGCATCCGGACTACCTGGACTTCATCTACTTCGCGGTGACGCTGGCCGCCACCTCGCAGACCTCGGACGTGGCCGTCAGCTCACGCCCGATGCGTCGCCTCGTGCTGATCCATGCCGGCCTGTCCTTCGTCTTCAACACCTGCGTGCTGGCGCTGACGATCAATATCCTGGCGGGTCTGATCAGCTAGCGAAGAACGACTGCGGCTGGCCGGCCGTCTGGCGGACCACGCCGCCCTCGATGGCCAGCTGGCCATCGACGAACCAGCGCACCGCGCTCGGATACATCCGATGCTCCAGCTTCAGCACGCGCGCCGAGAGGCTGTCCTCGTCGTCGTCATGCAGCACCGGCACGACCGCCTGCGCAACGATGGCGCCATGGTCCAGCTCGGCGGTGACGAAGTGCACCGTCGCGCCGACGAACTTGCAGCCCATCTCCAGCGCGCGCTGGTGCGTGCGCAGGCCGGTGAAGGCTGGCAGCAGCGAGGGGTGGATGTTGAGCATGCGGCCGGCGTAGTGCTGCGTGAACCCAGGCGTCAGGATGCGCATGAAGCCGGCCAGCACGAGCAGGTCCGGGCTGTGGGCATCGATCGCCTTCATCAGTTCGGCATCGAAGGCCTCGCGGGCCTCGAACTGCTGGTGGTCCACGACGGCGGTGGCGATACCGTGTTCCTGCGCGAAGGTCAGTCCGGCGGCGGTGGGCTTGTTGGCAACAACCGCGGCGATGCGCGCATTCCAACCCTCTGCGGCACAGGCCTTCACGATGGCCTCCATATTGGAGCCTCGGCCGGAAATCAGGATCACGATCTGCTTCATCGGCCGGCAGTGTAACAATCGCCCTCCCCATGAAATCTCCATCCCGCGTCCTCTCCGGCATGCGCCCGACCGGCGCCCTGCACCTCGGCCACTATCACGGCGCCCTCAAGAACTGGGTGCGGCTGCAGGACAGCCACGACTGCTTCTTCTTCGTCGCCGACTGGCATGCGCTGACCACCGCGCGCGAGCACCGCGAAGGCCTGGAGCAGAACGTCTACGACATGGTCGTCGACTGGCTGGCCGCCGGCGTCGACCCGGAGAAGGCCACGCTCTTCATCCAGAGCCGCATGCCCGAGCACGCCGAGCTGTTCACGCTGCTGGCGATGAGCACGCCCACCGCCTGGCTGGAGCGCATCCCGAGCTACAAGGCCCACCTGGAAGAAGACCGCGAGCCGCCCAACTTCGGCTTCCTCGGCTACCCGCTGCTGCAGGCGGCAGACATCCTGATCTACAAGGCCGGCCTGGTGCCGGTCGGCGAGGACCAGGCCGCCCACGTCGAGTTCACCCGCGAGGTGGCGCGCCGCTTCAACCGCCTGCACAGCCCCGATGCGCCCATCCTGCCCGAGCCGCAGGAACTGCTGACCGAGACTGCCCGCCTGCCGGGCCTGGACGGCCGCAAGATGAGCAAGAGCTACGGCAACGCCATCGCCATGCGCGACGCGCCGGCCGTGGTGGAAGACAAGATCCGCACGATGCCCACCGACCCGCAGCGCGTGCGCCGCAGCGATGCGGGCGAGCCGGCGCGCTGCCCGGTGTGGCCGCTGCACGAGCTCTACACCGATGAAGTAACGCGTCACTCGCTCGCACAGGGCTGCCGCAGCGCGGGCATCGGCTGCCTGGACTGCAAGCAGCCGCTGATCGACGCGGTGCTGAAGGAACAGCAGCCCTGGCGCGAGCGCGCCGACCAGTACCTGGCCAACCCGAAGCAGGTGCACTGGATCGTCGAAGTGGGCACCGAGCGGGCGCGCGGCATCGCGCGCAAGACGCTGCGCGAGGTGCGCCACGCGATCGGGCTGGACTACTGAAGAAGAACGGGCGATGGCCGGCATCCACATCACCGACATCGAGAGCGCCATCAACTGGTGGCGCGCCCGCGACCCCTCGCCCGACGGCATCGTCCTCGGCCCCGAGACCCGCGCGCTGGCGACCGTCTACGCGCTGATGGTCTATTACCGCGAGACCGAGTGCGACGAGGACACCATGCCCGCCGCCGCCAGGGACGCCTGGCTCGCGTGGTACGCCACCACACCCGACGCCCCCTGCATCGCCATCTGCTCCACCAGCCAGGGCGACGAGCTCTGCAAGGGCTGCGGCCGCACCTTCGACGAGGTGCAGAACTGGCCCGTGATGACGCCGGCCGAGAAGCGCGTGACCTGGCACCGCATCTCGATGGAAGCGAGCGCCTGGCGCTTCAACCGCTACGCCGAGCGGGCCCGGGAACTGAAATCCGAAGAATGACCCCGAGTTTCCTGAGCAGCCTGCGGCGCATCCTGCCGCTGGCCTGGCCCGTCTTTGTCGGCCAGGTGGCCGTGATGGCCTTCGCCACCGTGGACACCTTCCTGCTGGCCCGCTATTCCTCGCTGGACCTGGCCGCGCTGGCCGTCGGCGCGGCCGTCTACGTCAGCGTGTTCGTCGGCCTGATGGGCATCGTGATGGCGGTGGCGCCGATCGCCGGCCAGCTCTTCGGCGCCGGCAAGCTGGAGGAAGCCGGCGACCAGTTGCACCAGGCGGCCTGGCTGGCGCTGGCGCTCTCGCTGCTGGGCGATGTCGTGCTGCTGTTTCCCGAGCCCTTCCTGTGGATCGCCCATGCCGGCCCCGAGGTGGAACTGCGCGTGCGGGCCTACCTGCGCGCGCTTGCGCTGGCCCTGCCGGCCGCCCTGCTCTTCATGGCCTACCGCGGCTTCAACCAGGCGGTGTCGCGGCCCAAGGCCGTCATGCTGCTGCAGCTGGGTGGCCTGCTGTTCAAGATCCCCCTGAGCGCCTGGCTGATCAACGGCGGCGCCGGCGTGCCGGAGCTGGGCTCGCTCGGCTGCGGGCTGGCCACGGCCATCGTCATGTGGGCGCAGGCGGCGATCGCGCTGCTCGTCCTCAAGCGTGGCGGCTTCTATACGCAGTTCGGCCTGCACGCCCGCGGCTGGCACCGCCCGCACTGGCCGGCGCTGCGGCACCAGCTGAAGCTCGGCATCCCGATGGGCGCGTCCATCATGATCGAGGTGACCGGCTTCACCTTCATGGCCATCTTCATCGCGCGCCTCGGGCCCACCATCGTGGCCGGCCACGAGCTGGCGGTGAACCTGGTGGCGATGATGTTCATGATGCCCTACGCGATCGGCAGCGCCACCGGCACGCTGGTGGCGCAGGCGGTGGGCGCGGGCGAGCCGCTGCAGGCACGGCGCACCGGCTGGCACGGCCTGCTCTTCGCGCTGGCGCTGTCCTGCGGCGTCGGCGCCGCGGCCTTCTTCGGGCGCGAGGCCGTGCTGCGGGTCTACACCGCGGACATGACGCTGGTGGCCGCCGCGCTGCCGCTGCTGCTGTGGGTATGGATCTTCCACATGGGCGATGCAGTGCAGACGGTGGCCGCCTACGTGCTGCGCGCCCATCACATCGCCACCGCGCCGATGGTGATCTACGCGCTGGCGATCTGGGGCGTGGGCATCGGTGGCGGCTATCACCTCGCGTTCGGCGAAGGCGCGCCGCCGATGCTGCGCGGCGCCCCGGGCTTCTGGGCCGCCGCCACGGCCGGCCTGGTGCTGGCGGCTCTCGGACTCAGCGCCTACCTCGGCTGGGTCCACAGGCAGGAAGCGGCGGACGCCGTCAGGCCATCGCCGGCACGCTGAACACGAACACGCTGCCGCCGCCCTCGCGCGACTCGCAGCGCACCTGCCCGCCGTGACGCTGCGCGATCTGCTTGACCAGCGACAGGCCCAGGCCCACGCCGCCGGCCTGCTCGGCATGGCCGGGCAGTCGGAAGAAGGCCTCGAAGATGCGCTCGCGCATGCCCTCCGGTACGCCGGGGCCGCGGTCGCAGACGCGGAACTCGGCCCGATCGCCCTCGCGCTTGACCTCCAGCCGCACCTCCGCGCCGCCGTAGCGGCGCGCGTTCTCCAGCAGGTTGCGCAGCGCGCGGCGCAGCAGGCGGTCCTCGCCGCTGACCTTCAGCGTGGCCAGGCCGTCTGCGGGCTCGAAAGCGGCATCGACTCGGGAAGCCTCCTCGGCGCCCAGCCCCACCAGGTCCACGGCCTCCTTGCTGCTCGCCCCCGGATTGCCTGCTTCGAGCCGGCTGGCCAGCAGCACTTCCTCCACCAGGGCGTCGAGCTCGGCGATATTGGTGTTGATCTCGGCGCCCAGCCGCGCGCGCGCGGCCGGCGAGGCGTCATCCATCATCGCGAAGGCCATCTTGAGCCGGGCCAGCGGCGAACGCAGTTCATGGCTGGCGTTGGCCAGCAGCGTGCGGTTGGAGCGCAGCAGTGCCTCGATCTGGTCGGCCGCGCGGTTGAAGCTCACCGCCAGCGCCGCCACCTCGTCGTTGCCATGGTCGTCCACCCGGTGCGCCAACTGGCCGGAACCGAACTGCTCGACGCCGCGCTTGAGTGATTCCAGCCGGCGCGTCAGCCGGCGCACCACGGGATAGGCGCCCAGCGCCACACCCAGGAACAGCAGCACGAGCACGACCGCCAGAGCCTCGCCGCCGGTGCGGTGCGAGATCAGCGCAAAGGGCCAGGGCGATTCCTCCCGGGCGCCCTGCGGACGGTGCATGCCGGGCTTGAACGGCACCCGGGTCAGCTGCGCGTCCGATGCAGCCAGCGGCATCATCGGCCCGCTGGCCGCAGGCATGTTGTTCCAGCCCTGCGGCCGCGGCGTGCGGATCACCGTCAGCTTGCGGCCGTCCTCGAAAGTGACCTGCACCGCCCGCGCGCCCGGCTCCTCCTCGCGCTTCTCGAACAGCTCGTTGGCGGCGATGCGCTTGTCATGGTCGTCATAGAGGGCCAGGGCCATGCGCAGGCGCTGGCCCCATTCCAGCAGCACCTCGGCCTGCTGCTCGCGCGGCGCAGTTTCCGGCGGCAGCACGCGGTAGACCAGTTGGGCGATGGCCGTCAGCCGCTCGGTGGCCGCGGCGTCGTAGTTGCCGCGCTCCTGCTCCATCTGGCGCTGGAACAGCCAGCCGGAACCGAAGGCGAAGGCCAGCAGCAGGACCACCAGCGTCAGATAGATACGTAGATAGAGCGACTTCATGATCCGCGCATCTTGGCACGCCGGTCAGCGCGCACTCAGCCGGTGGAACCCTGGAGATAAGCCGTTATTTCGACGGCATCAGGACTCGGCGTCCTGCTTCTTGGCGAACACGTAGCCCACGCCACGCACCGTCAGCACGCGCCGCGGGGTCTTCGGGTCGTCCTCGATGACTGAGCGGATGCGCGAGATGTGCACGTCGATCGAGCGGTCGAAGGCGTCCAGCGGATGGCCCTTCAGCGCGTCCATGATCTGGTCGCGCGAGAGCACGCGGCCGGGGCTCTGCGCCAGCACCACCAGCAGGTCGAACTGGTGGCTGGTCAGGTCGCAGGGCTTGCCATCCAGGCGCGCCATGCGGGCCGCCAGGTCGATCTCCAGGCGGCCGAAGCGCAGCACGTCGTCGCCGGCGGCCTGGGGCTCCAGGCGGCGCAGCAGGGCCTTGATGCGGGCCTGCAGCTCGCGCGGCTCGAAGGGCTTGGCCAGGTAGTCGTCGGCACCCAGTTCCAGGCCGAGGATGCGGTCCATCGGCTCGCCGCGGGCCGACAGCATCAGCACCGGCATGCGGCGCATCTGGGTATCGCTGCGCAGTTCGCGGCAGAAGTCCAGGCCGTCGCCATCGGGCAGCATCAGGTCGAGCACCAGCAGGTCGGGCACGTCGGCGGCCAGGGCCTCGCGAGCGGCGGCCAGCGAGCCGGCGATGCGGATCTCGAAGCCGGCCGCGCTCAGGTAGTCGCTCAGCATGGCCGTGAGGCGGGCGTCGTCGTCGATCAGCAGCAGTCTTGCGCTCATGGCAGCAGTTGCCGCAGCGCGTGCCGAAGCAGGCGAGCGGTCGGAGTCATAGTAGGTTTGGAGCATAAACGAGCCCTCGGTCACTGAAGACAAAGGCCGCCCGGGTCGCGGGCGGCCACCGTTCGTCTCGGGGTCAGTTGGCAGCCGGCTTGGCCTGGCGGTGCTTCATGTGCTCGGCCATGCGGGCCTCGCGCTTGGCCATCTTGGTGGCCAGCGTGGCGCGCTGGGCCGGGGTCAGCACATTCGCGGCGGCGATCATGGCCTGGCTCATGCGCTTGCTGATCTGCTCGTGCAGGCCCTGTTCCTTGACGCGCTGGGCCTCGATCGCATTGGCGTCGATGCTGGCGGCGGTGTAGAGGGCCATGGTCTGCTTGTGCAGTTCGCGCAGGGCCTCGAAGCTGGGCTTCAGGTCGGCATGGGCCGCCTGCATGATGGTCTTGACCTGGGCGTGCTGCTGGTCGGTCGCGTCAACCGCATCGAGCATGTGCTCGACGTGGGCGCCGGGCATCGGCATGCCGGGGCCATGGTGCATGCCCGGAGCTTCGGCATGGGCGGCCAGGCCCGTCAGGACCAGCAGCGAGGCCGCGGCGCCAGCCTTCAGAACGCGAATCGCAGAGAACTTGAACATCGAGAGTCTCCATCGGAGGGAATCGGGAGACTCCAATGTCGCGGCCGCGGGTTAGCCGGCGATGCCGAAGCGGTAAAGATCTGTGAATGCCAACTCTAACTTTTGATACCTGTCAAGCAACTTTACTGAGACCGGGCGGCAGCCGCGCGGTCGAAGGACCACAGCGCGTTCGTCAGGAAATTCCAGCCCAGCACCACCAGCGTTGCCAGCACCTGCGCCAGCACGACCGCCAGGCCGAGCCGCTGGCCCAGCTCGACCAGCGCCATGTTCAGCAGGCAGCCGCTGGCGGCCACCGCCATGAAGCGCCACAAGGCTCCGGCATGGCCGCCCTCGAGGCGGAAGGTGAAGCGCGCATTGGCGGCATAGCTCACGAAGGCGCCGACGCCGTAGCCGATACCCGAGGCCCAGGCCGCGCGCAGCCCGGCGCCCCAGTGCAGCAGGGACGCCAGCAGGTACTGCAAGGCCGTGACGCCGGCACCGACGAGCAGGAAGCGCGCGAGCTTGCCGGTCGTCAGGTGGCGGTGCCGCGGCATTGCCGCCGTCACTTGATCGGCTTGAAGCGCATGCGCTTCGGGCGCGCGCCTTCCTCGCCCAGGCGCTTCTTCTTGTCGGCTTCGTACTCATGGAAGTTGCCGTCGAAGAAGAACCACTGCGAATCGCCTTCGCAGGCGAGGATGTGGGTGCAGATGCGATCCAGGAACCAGCGGTCGTGGCTGATCACCATGGCCGAGCCGGCGAACTCCAGCAGCGCCTCTTCCAGCGCGCGCAGGGTTTCCACGTCGAGGTCGTTGGACGGTTCGTCCAGCATCAGCACGTTGCCGCCCTGGGCCAGGGTCTTGGCCAGGTGCAGGCGGCCGCGTTCACCACCGGAGAGCTGGCCGACCATCTTCTGCTGGTCGTTGCCCTTGAAGTTGAAGCGGCCGAGATAGGCGCGGCTGGGCATCACGAACTTGCCGACGATGATGTTGTCCAGGCCGCCGGAGACGTCCTGCCACACCGTCTTGTCGGCCTCCAGGCTCTGGCGGCTCTGGTCGACGAAGGCCATCTTGGCCGTCTTGCCGATCTTCACCGTGCCACTGTCCGGCTGCTCCACGCCCTGCAGCATGCGGAACAGCGTGGACTTGCCCGCGCCGTTGGGGCCGATGATGCCGACGATGGCGCCGGCCGGCACCTTGAAGCTCAGGTTGTCGATCAGCATGCGGTCGCCGAAGCTCTTGCTGACGCCCTCGAACTCGATCACCTCATTGCCCAGGCGCTCGGCCACGGGGATGAAGATCTCATTGGTGACGTTGCGCTGCTGGTATTCGACGTCGCTCAGTTCCTCGAAGCGGGCCAGGCGCGCCTTGCTCTTGGCCTGGCGGCCCTTGGCGTTGGAGCGCACCCACTTCAGTTCTTCCTTCATCGCCTTCATGCGGGCGTCTTCGGATTTCTGCTCGGTCTCCAGGCGGCGCTCCTTCTGGTCCAGCCATTCGGAGTAGTTGCCCTTCCAGGGAATGCCGTGGCCGCGGTCCAGTTCGAGGATCCACTCGGCGGCGTTGTCGAGGAAGTAGCGATCGTGGGTGATGGCCACCACGGTGCCGGGGAAGCGCTGCAGGAACTGCTCCAGCCACTCGACCGATTCAGCGTCCAAGTGGTTGGTGGGTTCGTCGAGCAGCAGCATGTCGGGCTTGGACAGCAGCAGGCGGCACAGCGCCACGCGGCGCTTCTCGCCGCCGGACAGCACGCCGATCTGGGCATCCCACGGCGGCAGGTTCAGTGCGTCGGCGGCCAGCTCCAGCTGCAGGTCGGTGTTCTCGGAACCGGCGGCGGCGATGATCGCCTCCAGTTCGCCCTGCTCGGCGGCCAGCTTGTCGAAGTCGGCATCGGGCTCGGCGTATTCGGCATAGACCTCGTCCAGGCGCTTCTTGGCGGCCAGCACGCCGCCGATGCCCTCTTCCACCGCCTCGCGCACGGTCTGGTCGGCGTTCAGGCGCGGCTCCTGCTCCAGATAGCCGATCTTGATGCCGGGCATCGGGATCGCCTCGCCTTCGTACTCCTTGTCCACGCCGGCCATGATCTTCAGGATCGTGGACTTGCCGGAGCCGTTGACGCCCAGCACGCCGATCTTGGCGCCGGGGAAGAAGGAGAGCGAGATGTCCTTGAGGATGTGCCGCTTGGGGGGAACCGTCTTGTTGACCCGGTTCATCGAGAAAACGTATTGCGCCATGGTCGCTGGGTTCCTGTCTTTTCTGGGGTTTGATGCTGTGCGCCGGAAACCGAAGCCGGCGACAAACGTGTGATTCTATGATTTACGCATGTCAGAGCTGCCCTACCTCCCGCCCAACCTCGCCGAGCGCTTCAACTCGGTCGTGCCCGACCTCGGCAGCGACCCGGCCTGGGACCGCGGCGACCTGGCCGCCCTGCTGGCCCTGACGCGCGGCGACGACGGTGCCTTCTACAGCCAGGCGCCCGACACCAACCTCAACGGCGCGCTGTTCGGCGGCCAGTTGGTCGGCCAGGCGGTGGCCGCCGCCGCGCAGGCGGGCCGCTCGACGGCGCCGCCCCACTGCGTGCAGATCAACTTCCTGACCGCCGGCCAGCCGAACGAACCGATGCGTTACGAGACCCGCCAGCTGATGCGCGGGCTCAACTTCAGCGTCCAGCAGGTCCTGGGCATGCAGGGCGAGCGCATCGTGGTGAGCGCCAATGTGTCCTTCCACCGCGGTGAGGCGGGGCCTGCGCACAGCCAGCCGCAGCCCGTCGACGCACCGGACCCGGAGAGCCTGCCGACGCTGCGCCAGCTGATCGTCGATGGATCGGAACTGCTGCCCGCCATCCCGGCGCGGGTGAAGGCCCGCATGGGCGACTCACGCATCCTGGACCTGCGGCCGCTCGACGGCCGCCGCTTCCTGTTCGAGCGCACCCCGGGGCAGGCCTCGTTCCGCTACTGGATCCGGGTGCGGCAGCCGCTGGCCGAGCAGCCGGCGTGGATGCGGCAGGCAGCGCTGGGCTACCTGTCGGACTACTGGTTCCCGCTGACCGGCCTGGCCCCGCTGACCGACAGCAAGCTGGGCACCGGGCTGTACATCGCCAGCCTGAACCACAGCGTGTGGTTCCACCGGCCGGTCGATCCGAACGAATGGCTGTTCGTCGACGCACAGAGCCCGGCCACGGCCCACGGCCGCAGCCTGGCCACCGCCACCGTCTACGCGCGCAGCGGCGAGGTCGTCGCCAGCTTCGCGCAGGAAAGCCTGTATCGGGGCTGGACGCCCTCCAGCGAGGGCGAGTTCATGGCGCCCGGATTGGGCTGAACGGACGAAGCCGCTCAGGCCGTCAGGCTCAGCGAGGCGGTGGCCGTCACCGTGCTGGCGCTGCCCTGGCCCATCACGCTGAGGTAGTCCTGCGCGATGCGCTGGAGCATCTGCTGCAGGCGGGTGCTGCTGCTGGTGCCATCGTCCGACGACGAGGAGGATGACGACGACGACGATGAGGACGAGGACGACGACTCGGTGGGCGGCGGCGGCGGCGGGCCCATGTCCTGGCCCGACGACTGCATCTTCGACGCCATCGCCTCCTTCATCTTGCTGTCGAAGTCGGACAGCTCGCTGCTGCTCAGCGAGCCGTCGCCATCGGTATCGATCGCGCTGAACAGCTGCTTGACGTCGCTGTCGGCCGAGTCCAGGCCGAACTCGCTGGCCGAGACGGACCCGTCGCCATCGGTGTCGAGCTGCTTCAGCGGATTGCCGCCACCGCCATGGTGGCCCGCGGCGAACTGCGAGGTGGAGCGGTCCACCCGGAAGCTGCCGGGCGAACTCGGCGCGCTGCTGCCGGTCGTGGATGTGGCGACCTGGCTGTCGCCACCGGTGCTGGAGGCGGCGGCCTGGGCATACGAGCCGCCAGCCTGCTGCCGCCGGGCCAGGGCGGCCATCAGCGCGTCGAGCGAACTGCTGGAGGAGGTGCTTGAACTGACGTTCATCGCGGGTCCTTTCGGAGGAGGGTTGCACGTGCGGGACGCACGCTCCGGCAGCATCTCAAGCGGCCGTCAAGCAGTCATAACGTCCTGGTTAAGCTGACTGACACATGCGCAACGTCAGCGCTGCCACGAGTCGTCGAACAGGTAGCCCACGCCGCGCACGGTGCGGATGAAGCGGGGGTCGCGGGCATCGTCGTCGAGCTTGCTGCGCAGCCGCGAGACGAGAAGGTCGACGCTGCGCTCCAGCGCTTCGCCGCCATCGCGCGCCAGCTCCAGCAGTTCCTGGCGCCGCAGGACGCTGCGGGGCCGCTCAAGGAAGGCGCGCAGCACCCGGTACTCCGCCGGCGACAGCGGCGCGCCGAAGCCGCCGGGCCCTTCGAGCCGGCGCGTGGCCGGATCCAGCCGCCAGCGGCCGAAGCTCAGCGCATCGGCGCGCGCCTCGGGCCTGCGAGACAGCAGCCCGTGCATGCGCAGCTTCAGCTCGCGCACGTCGACCGGCTTGGCGATCACCGCATCGGCGCCGGATTCCAGCGCCAGCACGCGGTCGAGGCTCTCGTCGCCCGCCAGCATGGCGATCACCGGCAGGCGCGGCTGCTGCCAGCGCAGCAGGCGCAGCGCCCCGAAGCCGGCACCGGACGGATCGATCAGCAGCATTTCGGCACGCGCGAGCAGGCGCCGGTTCTCCAGCGCCTGCAGGTCGCCCAGCGTCACCAGGTGGCCCCAGCGCGTCAAGGCGGCAGCCAGGATGCGGCAGGCGGCCGGGTCGGGCTCGATCAAAAGCAGCTGGGTCGGACCCAGGTCAACGGCGGTCATCTCGCGCTTCCACAACAAGGATGCAGCGAGCGTAGGAGCGGGCCGGCACGGGCCATGCCGCGATCAACGCCACCCGGCCCGCCCTATTTACCGACGCTTAACCGAGAGGACACAGCCGCGTGGACAGCCGCAACAAGCCCCCACCTTTTACATAACTTTGAGCGCCCGAATCCAAACCTCACGATAGGCACCCTAGAGTTCCAGGTCAGCCAGCGGTCAGGGATACCCAATGAAACAAATGATCTGTGTGAAGTGGGGCCAGAAGTACGGCCCCGAGTATGTGAACCGCCTGTACGCGATGGCTCGCCGGCACACGACGGGCCCGCTGCGCTTCGTCTGCCTGACGGACGACGCCAACGGCCTGCGCCCGGAAGTGGACGCCTTCCCGCTGCCCGACCTCGGCTGCGAGCACCCGCAGCGCTCGATGGGCAAGTGGCGCAAGCTGGTGCTCTGGGGCGGCAACATCCCCGAGCTGACCGGCCTGCACGGGGCGGTGCTGTTCGTGGACCTGGACACGGTGATCGTCGACAACATCGACGGCTACTTCACCCACGGCGACCCGGAGCAGGTCTACCTCGCCCGCAACTGGTCCAAGCCCCTGCACCGGCTGGGGCAGACCTCGGTGTTCCGCTACCCGGTGGGCCGCAACCCGCAGATCCTGGAGAACTTCCGCCGCGACCCGCAGGGCATCGCCGACCGGTTGCGCTTCGAGCAGCACTACATCACCGAGTCGGTACCCGGCGGCATCGAGTTCTGGCCCGAGGACTGGACGCGCCATTTCCGCCTGCACTGCCTGCCGCCGTTCCCGCTGCGCTACTTCATGCCGGCGCACCTGCCGGCGAAGGCGCGCATCGTCACCTTCGCCGGCGGGCCCAACCCGAGCGACGTGCAGCTGGGCCGCTGGGAGGACGACCAGCCCGAATTCCCGAGCCGGCTGGAGCACCTGCGCGGCACCTTCAAGGCGCAGCGCCCGCTGCGCCACCTGCGGCGCTTCGTCGTGCCGGTCGATTGGATCGACCGGCACTGGCGCGAGTGAACGCGCGTCCCGTCAGAAATCCCCGCTGATGGTCGCGCTCTTGGCGGCGGCGCTCATCGGGAAGCTCGGCGTGCTCAGCGCGAACTTCGCGTAGACCTCGTCTTCGCCGATGCTGTCCTCGTCCAGCACGGCCTTGTTGACGGTGCCGCTGAAGACGTAGGTGCCGTCCTTGGTGATGGTCTTCGTGTTGTAGCTGAACAGCAGGTCGTCCCCGCCGTTGAAGCCGCTGTCCTCGCCGTAGACGCGGCAGGCCAGGCGCGGCGTCAGGCCCAGCACCTTGATCATGTTCTCCTCCACGGTGTTGAAGTTCACCGTGACGGTGGCGGTCACCTTGCGCTGGTTGGTGTTGGAGGCGAGTTGGACGACCAGCTTGGGATTGGACATAGTAGGCATGTTGACTCTCCTGGAATTGACGTGGGTGGTGGTTGTGAAGGACAGGAGCCGCTTCGTTCTCTCCGCTTGACTCCTGCCTGTACGGACGCAGGACCGCGCCCGCAGGGCTCACGCGCCGTCCGTCGAGGAGTGGATGAATGAGCGAGATCACGGTGCTGCTGCAGCAGAGCCGCCAGGGCGACACCGCCGCCGGCGAGCGCCTCTATGCCCTGCTCTATGACGAACTGCGCCGCCTCGCCCGCGTGCATCTGCACCGCGCCGGCCAGCGCACGCTGGAGCCGGCGGCGCTGATCCACGAGGCCTGGCTGCGTGGCGAAGGCAGCGGCTCCACGGCGGTGAACCGCCAGCAGTTCTTCGCCTATGCGAGCGCGGTGATGCGCAGCGTCATCGTCGACCACGTGCGCGCCAGCGCGGCCGCCAAGCGCGGCGGCGGCCACGGCGAACTGACCCTGTCCACCGGTGCGCTGGAGGCGGTGCCCGACCCGGCCGGCGAGGGCCTGGACGCCCAGGCGATCGAGGACGCGCTGCAGGCGCTGGGCCGCGTCGATGCGCGGGCGCTGAAGGTGGTCGAGATGCGCTACTTCGGCGGCCTCACGCTGGAGGAGATCGCCGAGGCCACCGAGCTCTCGGTGCCCACGCTCAAGCGCGACTGGCAGCGCGCGCGGGCGTTCCTGTTCGAGCAGCTGGGGGCATAGCCCCTCATGGACACCGGCGCCTGGCGCCAGGCGATGGCGCTGTTCGACGAGTGGCTGGAGGCCGGTGCGGAGGATCGCCCGGCCCTGGAGCAGCGTGGCGGCGCCGCGCTGCGCAAGCTGATCGACGCCGACCGCGCCGCTCAGACCGAAGGCTTTCTCGAGCGCGAGCCCTCCCCCGCCGGCCGGCGGCTGGGCCCCTGGCTGCTGCACGAGCCCCTCGGCCAGGGCGGCATGGGCCAGGTCTGGCGCGCCACCCGCGAGGACGGCCTCTACCGCGGCCAGGCCGCCGTCAAGCTGTTGCTGCCCGGCACCCGGCCCGGCAGCGCCGCCCGCTTCGCGCGCGAGGGAGAACTGCTGGCCCGCATGCAGCACCCCAACATCGCGCAACTGCTCGACGCCGGCCTGGCGCCCGACGGCCGCCGCTACCTGGTGCTGGAGCTGATCCGCGACGGCGAACGGATCGACCGCTGGTGCGATGCGCGGCGACTGTCCGTGGAGGCCCGCGTGGCCCTGTTCGGCCAGGTCTGCGAGGCGGTCGGCTATGCCCATGCCCACTTGGTGGTCCATCGCGACCTCAAGCCCGGCAACATCCTCGTCACCGCCGACGGCCGGGTGAAGCTGCTGGATTTCGGGGTCGCCAAGCTGCTGGAGGACGAGGATCCGGCCGGCGCCGAGCTGAGCCGCGAGGCCGGCGCCGGCCTCACGCCCGAATACGCCGCGCCCGAGCAGGTGCAGGGCCAGCCGGTAACCACCGCCACCGACGTCTACGCCCTGGGCGTGCTGCTGTTCCAGTTGCTCGCCGGTGCGCGACCGCATGCGGAAACCGGGGCCAACGCCGCCGCCCTGGCCCGCGCGATCGCCGAGGCCGAGCCGCGCCGCATGGGCGAGGTGGCCACGGACGAGGCCGCCGTGCTGCGCGGCCTGCCCGACGCCGCGTCGCTGGCGTCAAGGCTGGCCGGCGACCTGGAAACCATCGCCGCCAAGGCCCTGCGCAAGGCGCCCGAGGCCCGCTACGCCACCGTCCCGGCGCTGGCCGACGACCTCGCCCGCCACCTGCGCGACGAACCGGTGCTGGCCCGCCCCGACGGCTGGCGCTACCGCAGCGCCAAGTTCCTGCGCCGCCACAAGCTGCAGGTGGCGGCACTGGCCGCCGTGTTCCTGAGCCTGGTCGGCGGCATCGCGGCCACCGGCTGGAGCCTGCACGTCGCCCGCCAGGAGACCCAGCGCACCCGCGCCGTCATCGGCACGCTGACCCGCATCTTCAGCGACCTGACCCCGGACCAGAGCGGGCAGGCGCAGGTCAGCGTCGTCGAGCTGCTGCGCAAGGGCTGGCGCCAGGCCGACGAGGAACTGGCCGGCGACCCGGTGCTGCGCGCCGAGCTGGCCCGTCCGCTGGGCCTGATGCTCAAGGCCTCCGGCGAGATGGGCCTGGCCGAGCGCGCGCTGGACCTGGCGCATGCGCAGATGCGGGCCGACGGCCGCGAGGCCACGCCGCAGTTCCTGCAGGCCACGCTGGAGCTGGGCTACGTCAAGCAGCGCCTGGGCCGCGACGACGAGGCCGCCGCGCTGTACCGCGAGGTGCTGCAGGCCGCCGGCGCCACGCAGCCGCCGGAAGCGCTGCAGGCCCGCACCCTGCTGGGCACGCTGGCGCGCACCCGGGGCCGGCTCGACGAGGCGCGCAGCCTGCTCGAAGCGGCCGCCGCCGCCGCGCTGAGGACCCAGGGCGAGTCCAGCGCCAGCCATGTGCTCGCGCTGCAGGAGCTGGCCGACGTGGCGCGCGAGCAGGGCCGCTGGGACGAGACCCGCGGCCTGCTGGATCACGTCGCCCGCCTGCTCGATGCCGCGCCCCGCGTCACGCCCGCCGAGCGCCTTGCCGCGCGCCTCAACGGCGCCGCGCTGGACGTCGAGCTGGGGCGTTATGCCGAGGCCGCCGGGCGGCTGGAGCCGCTGCTGGCGCAGGCGCGCGCGCTCTACGGGCCAACCGACACCTACACGCTCTATACCGCCGCCTGGCTGGCCAGCGCGCAGTTCCGGCTCGGCCGCTTCGAGGCCGCCGACGCGGCGCTGGGCCCCGCCCTGGCGGCGGCGCGTGATTCCGCCGAGCCCGACGTCGCCCACGAACTGCAACTGGTGAACGCCCGCCACCTGGCCCACCGCGGCCGCTGCGGCGAGGCCCTGCCGCAGGCCCGCGCCAGCCTGGCCTACTTCGACGACGGGACCGATGCCCACCAGCCCTATGCCCAGCGGGCGCGGCTGCTGGTCGGCGAATGCCAGCTGCGCCAGGGCGGCACGGCCGATGGCCTGGCCACGGTCACGCAGGCGCTGCAAGGGCTGCAGCGCCACTACCAGGGCAGGCCGCACCTGGACCTCTGGCCCGCCCATCTGCTGCGCGCACTGGCGCTGGCCGGCAGCGACCCCGACGGCGCCCGCCGCGAGGCCGCGCAGGCCGAAGCCATCGCCGACGCCCTGCTGCCGCCCGGCCATCCGGACCGCGAACGCGCCCGCGCTGCCGGCGCCCAGCTGCGCCGGCGCCTGGCGCCCTCGGCCGAGACGACAGCCGCCCTGGCCGCTGCGCTAACGCGTTATGCCAGCGCACAGGCGCCGCGAGCCGATCTGCCGCCGCTTTCCGTCTTTGTCGATACCGATCCGCCATTCGCCCTGCTCAACGACTGAACCAAGAAGGAGACCTGCCATGCGCCGCGTACTGCCCCTTACCCTGCTCCTGCTGCTGTGCGCCGCCGCCAACGCGGCCGAGGTCAAGCCTGCCAGCAGCGCCGCCAAGCCCGTCGCCAAGGCGTCCACGCCGACGACCGGCGGCGCCGATTGCGCCAAGGATTCGCCCACCACCACCCCTGCCAACAGCGGCATGGGCGCGGCACAAGGCCAGGGCGCTTCGGTAAAACTGCCGCCCAAGCCGCATTGCCCCGGTGACCTTGCGGGCAAGGTGGCCAAGCCCTGACCCTATAATCAAGCTCACGCCGCGCCTCTCAGTCTTGCGCGGCGTTGCTTTTTCAGCTCAAGCACGTTCCTAGGCGCACCGAAGACTGGCGTTCCCGCAACGGGGCGCGGCCGCGCCAACAGGGCACCGTGCGCAAAACATCCCCAATGAGTTTTGATTCCCTGGGCCTCGCAGCCCCGCTGCTGAAGGCCATCGCCGACGCCGGCTACTCCACTCCCACCCCCATTCAAGCGCAAGCCATCCCCGCCGTCCTCCAGGGCGGCGACCTGATGGCCGGCGCGCAGACCGGCACCGGCAAGACCGCCGGCTTCACGCTGCCGATGCTGCACCGCCTGCAGGCCGGCGCCCCGCTGAAGGACAAGCGCGGCCGCAACGCCATCCGCGCCCTCGTGCTGACGCCCACCCGCGAACTCGCCGCCCAGGTGGAAGAGTCCGTGCAGACCTACGGCAAGTACCTGCCGCTGAAGAGCATGGTGATGTTCGGCGGCGTCGGCATGCAGCCGCAGATCAACCGCCTGCGCGACGGCGTGGACATCCTCGTCGCCACGCCCGGCCGCCTGCTGGACCACGCCCAGCAAGGCACGCTGGACCTGAGCCAGGTGCAGATCCTGGTGCTGGACGAAGCCGACCGCATGCTGGACATGGGCTTCATCCACGACATCAAGAAGGTGCTGGCCCTGCTGCCGGCCAAGAAGCAGAGCCTGCTGTTCTCGGCCACCTTCAGCGACGACATCAAGGCCCTGGCCGACCGCCTGCTGAACCAGCCCGCGCTGATCGAGGTGGCCCGCCGCAACCAGACCAACGACGCGATCGCGCAGAAGGTCCACCCGGTCGGCCGCGAGCGCAAGAAGGAACTGCTGGCCCACCTGATCAAGCAGGGCGACTGGCACCAGGTGCTGGTCTTCACCCGCATGAAGCACGGCGCCAACCGCCTGACCGACTACCTGAACGACCAGGGCATCAGCGCCATGGCCATCCACGGCAACAAGAGCCAGGGTGCGCGCACCAAGGCCCTGGCCGAGTTCAAGTCCGGCGAGCTGACCTGCCTGGTGGCGACCGACATCGCCGCCCGCGGCATCGACATCGACCAGTTGCCCCACGTCGTCAACTTCGAGCTGCCCAACGTGCCGGAGGACTACGTCCACCGCATCGGCCGCACCGGCCGCGCCGGCGCGCAAGGCGAGGCAGTGAGCCTGGTCTGCGTGGACGAGAACGGCTTCCTGAAGGAAATCGAGAAGCTGATCAAGCGCGAGATCCCGAAGGAGAACGTGCCCGGCTTCGAGCCGCCGGCCGGCGAGAAGCCCGAGCCGATCGTGCTGGGCCGCATGGTGCTCAACGGCAATGGCAGCCGTACGGCCAACCGCGGCGGTGGCGGCGGCCGGCCCGGTGGCGGCGGTGGTCGCCCGGGTGGCGGCGGCGGCGGCGGTGGCCGTCCCGGCAACAACGCGCCCCGCGGCGGTGGTGGCAACAACAGCCACGCCCCGCGCGAAGGCGGCCAGGCGCGCCATGCGGCGCCGCATGGCCAGCGGCCGGCCGGCGGCGGCGGCAACAACGGTGGCGGCAATCGCTCCGGTGGCGGCGGCAACGGTGGCCGTCCCCAGGGCGCCCGGCTGACTTCGCCCAAACGCTGAGATTCAGCGGATAGCCCGAGACAAAGCCCGGCATTGCCGGGCTTTGTTGTATTCAAGCCTTGACGATACGCGCGCGGATCCAGGTAGCGAAGGCCTCCTCTTCCATCTCCCCGGCGGCCACAGCCAACATCGTCAACACGCAGTCGGCATCCGAAGCATCCAGCGCCAAGTCGTTGAGGACCAGGAAAAGTTCGGCGGCCACGAAGGCCGTGCGCTTGTTGCCATCGACAAAGGGGTGATTGCGGGCGATGCCGAAACCCAGGCTTGCCGCCAGATCTGCGGCGTCCGGCGTGCCATAGCTTGCACGCTGTCGTGGCCTCGCCAGTGCAGATTCCAGCAAGGTCAGATCGCGAGTACCCGAGGGGCCGCCGTGCTCGGCGAGTTGCTCGTCGTGGACTGCTACCAGCACCGCCTGATCAACCCAGATCCAGCCCTTGTTGGCGGCGCTCATTTGGCGAGTTCACGCAGCACGTGACGCCTGCGCTTCATGATCTCGCGGGCTGCGTCCATCTGGGCTTCAAACTCGGAGCTGTAGGGCGTCAGGGCAATGCCGTTGGGCATTTCGGTCCAGTAGACCGTATCCCCCTTCTCCAGCTTCAGCTTCGCCAGCACATCCTTGGGCAGGATGACGCCGACGGAATTGCCGATCTGCGTGAGCTTCAATGCGGACATGATGGGACCCCAGGGCGTTATAACAATTGTTATATTGTGCGCCTGACGGTCCCGCCTGCCAAGGCTCTCAAGCAGCAGCAGCGCGGCGGCGCCGCTTCGCCAGGCCAGCCACGACGCCGGCACCGGACAGCATCAGCAGCCAGGCACTGGGCTCCGGGACCGGGGTGGCTACAAGCGCCTGCTGGTTGCCATCGGCATCGGTGTAGAGCCCGACCACGAGCCCGGCATCGTTGATGCCCTCCGCGGCAGTGGCGCCGCCGACGCCGGCGATGTAGAACGTGGCGTAGTCTCCCATCGAGCCGACGAAGGCGATCTGCTGGGCGCCCTCATACGGATTGGAGTCGGCAAGACGCACGTCGAGGAAACCCGCCAGGGTTCCACTCGCATTCATGCCGCGGAAGGCGGTACCGCGGAAGGTCGTCCCGTCGCCGAGCATGTAGTCCGCTCGCTCGCCCGAGGCGACGTCATAAATGACGCCTTCGCGCCTGTTCTCCCACACCTCCGACCCGTATTGCACGAACTCGCTGCCGATCGCCTTGCCGCCCGAAGTGACCCCATGCAGAAGCACCCACTCCCCCGCCAGCGTGGCGAAGGTCTGCGTGCCTCGGTCGAACACGAAACCGTACAGGCCATCGCCCGACGCCGTGGTGTAGTAGCCCGAGACGTAGCGACCATCCGGCGAGATGCCGCGGACCTGCGTATCGCTGGCAGTCGGCACCTGGACGCTCTCGTAGCTGCCGCCGGCATAGATGAAGCCGGTCGATGGCCCTTGCCCGCTGGACGGGTCTTCAAGCCTCGTCGTGTAGTAGTTGCCGACGACGACGCCGGTATCACTGATGCCCATGGCATAGGAGCCCAATGCCCCGGCGGGACCGGTGAGGCTCGTGTAGACGCCGTCCTGCAGCACGAATCCCTGATGGTCGAACAACGGCGCATCGGCCGGCTGCCAGTCGCCAACGATCACACCCTGCCTGTTGACACCCCAGGCCGCAGACGACACGGCGTTGGGCACTTCCAGCAACGTCGCCGAGTACGACACCGCCGCCTGCGCCCCCATCGCGCCAGCGCCCATGGCCGCAGCCAGCGCGACAGTCCTCCAGTTGCTCGTCATTCGTCCCTCTCCCTTTACATGACCGACACTTCGTTTCTGGCGCGCGAGGATAGCCATCGGCCCGCGCGGGTCCGGGCTCACCCCCCGCAAATCGGGGGCCAAGCAAGGGATACTCCCAGGCCCCGGTGCGCATCGTGCACCGGGGGCTGTCAACACCTGACCCCACCATGAAACAACCCGTCTGGATCGCCGGCGCCAGCGGCCTTGTCGGCCGCGAACTGCTGAAGCTGCTGCTCGACCGCGAGGTCGATGTGCACGCGCTGCTGCGCCGCGCGGTGCCCGACCTGCCACGCAACGAGCACCTGCATCAGCACACGGTCGATTTCGCCCATCTGGACGCCAGCCGGCTGCCCGCCCCGCAGGCGGTCTACATCGCGCTGGGGACGACGATCGCCGTGGCCGGTTCGCAGGAGGCCTTCAAGGCGGTCGATCTCGATGCGGTCGTCAACACAGCCAAGGCCGCCCGTGAGGCCGGCGCCCGGCGTTGCGCGGTCGTCTCGGCGCTGGGCGCCAGCGCCGGCTCGTCGGTGTTCTACAACCGCGTCAAGGGCGAGATGGAGCAGGCGCTGCAGAAGATCGGCTTCGAGCATCTGGTGATCGCGCGCCCCTCGCTGCTGATCGGGGAACGCGCGGCGCTGGGTCAGCCGGTGCGCCGCGGCGAGGTGTGGGGCGAGCGCCTGACGCGGCCGCTGCGCGCGCTGATCCCCGCTCGCCTGCGTCCGATCGAGGCCACCCGCGTGGCACGCGCCATGGACGGTGCGCTGCTGCAGGACGAGGGCCCGGCGGTCCAGGTGCTCGAGTCCGACGCCCTGCAGCGCCTGGGCCGATGA
>NZ_LYVQ01000084.1 GCF_001984095.1 Pelomonas sp. KK5 | reverse complement strand
CGTCGGAGCTGCTGTCGCTGCCGCCGAAGTCGAAGCCGGCATCGGAGCCGCCCACGTCCACGCCGCCACCGCCGCGCCAGCGGTCGTCGTCATCGGGCAGGTGCAGCGAGCCGCCGCTGGCGGCATTGCTGCTGCTGTTCGTCCAGGAGTCGTCGCGCCGCCCGTGGGCGCTGGCGCCGCCGATCATCGAACCCAGCACGGCCCCGCCGCCGATCAGTGCCGCATCGCGCAGCCAGCTGCTGCCGCCACCGGCCGGCTGCGCATAGCCGGGACCGTAGCCGGGCTGGCCGCGTCCGGCGGCGATCTCGGCATCGCGGTCCAGCTGGGCCTGCTGCTCGCGGCGCATGCGGTCGCTCGGGCGTTCCTCGCCGCGCAGTTCGGCGGCGATGTCGCGGGCGCGCAGCGTCAGCTGCAGCAGCGGCGAGAAATCGCTCATCGTCGCCAGGCTGCCCAGAGCGGCGCTCAGGTCGCTCTTGACCAGGCGCACGCGGTCGTAGTTGGACAGGCGCTGGGCCTCGCTGAGCGCCGGGTTGGCGTCGCTGACGAGCTGGGCGTCGGCGAGGTCCTTGATCGTGTCGTTGATCTCGGCCGTCCAGCGCTGGCGCTGCTGCTTCAGCGCCGAGCCGCCAGAGCGGCGCGACACCAGGATCAGCACCACCAGCAGCCCGCCGGCGACGACGAAGATCCAGGTCATGCCCGAGCCGCGGTGCTCGGGCTCGGCCGGCGGCGCTTCCTGCCGCGGGGCCGGCGGCGCGGCGACGACGGCAGGCGCCGCTTCCTCCACCTTCGCCGGTGCCGCGGCCTCCACGCCGAGCCGCCGCTTCAGCTGCGCGAGCTGCTCGCGGTTGCCGGCGAAGCGCTCGTCCGGCGCCAGGGTCTCGGCGCGGGCCAGGGCCTGCGCCGCGGCGTCCTTGCGGCCCTGCTTCTCCAGCACCTGCGCGTACCAGTAGTAGGCCAGCGCGTTGTCCGGATGCCGGGCGATGACGCCCTCCAGCCGCTGCTCGGCCTGCGTCCAGCGGCCGGCCTGCATGTCGGCGCGGATCTGGTCGGCGTTCTTGTCGGCGTGGGCGGCCAGGGCGGTCAGCGACAGGCCCAGGGCGAGGACGGCATGGCGCAGCCAGCCGGCGATGGGATGCATGGAAGAGCTCATGCGGCGACTGTAGCCCGTCAGGCCCGTCGCAGCTTGTAAAGGCCCACGTCGACGCGGCCGGCGCGGAAGCCTGCCTCGCAGTAGCAGAGGTAGTACGTCCACAGGCGCTTGAATGCCGCGTCGAAGCCCAGCGGCTCGATCGCCGGCCAGGCGGCCAGGAAGCGGCGGCGCCACTCGGCCAGCGTGCGCGCGTAGCCCTCGCCGAAGCACTGCTCCACCTCGATGACGAAGCCCGCCCGCGCCGCCTGCGCGCGGATCACGCCGGGGCTGGGCAGCATGCCGCCGGGGAAGATGCAGCGCTGGATGAAGTCGGCCCCCTGGCGGTAGGACTCGAAGTGCGCGTCGGCGATCGTGATCGCCTGCAGCACCGCCACGCCGCCGGGTGCGAGCCGCTCGCGCAGCGTGTCGAAGTAGGTCGGCCACCAGGCCTCGCCGACGGCCTCGATCATCTCGATGGAGACGATGCGCTCGAAGCGGCCCGTCACGTCGCGGTAGTCCTGCAGGCGCAGGTCCACGCGCTCGGCCACGCCCCAGGCGGCGGCGCGTTCACGCGCGAAGGCCAGCTGCTCGGCCGAGAGCGTGATGCCGGTGACCCGCGCCCCGTGCTGGCGCGCCAGCGTTGCCGCCAGCGTGCCCCAGCCGCAGCCGATCTCCAGCACCTCGGCCCCCGGCGGCGTGTCCAGCAGTTCGGCGATGCGCCCGAGCCGGCGCGCCTGCGCGGCCTCCAGCGTGTCGCCCGGCCCCTCGTACAGGGCGCTCGAATACAGCATGCTGTCGTCCAGCCACTGCGCGTAGAACTCATTGCCCAGGTCGTAGTGGAAGGCGATGTTGTGGCGGCTGCCGCGCCGCGTGTTGGCGCGCGCGCGATGGGCCAGCCGGGCCAGCCAGCGCGCCGGGCCCTGGCCCGATGGCAGCGCGCCCCAGGCGCTCTCGTTGGCCAGGCCGAACTCCAGCAGCGCCAGCAGGTCGGGGCTGTCCCAGTCGCCGTCGCGGTAGGCCAGGGCCAGGCCCAGGTCGCCCTGCAGCGCCAGGCGCAGCAGCGGCCGCCAGCGATGCAGCGTCAGCGCGGCGTGAGGCCCGCGCTCGCGCCCCACCACCTCGACCACGCGGCCGCCCGGCAGCGTCAGGTCGAGCCGGCCGCAGCGGGTGGCGGCCAGCAGCCGGCGCAGCGGCGGCAGGACGGGCATCGGAGCACTGATGTTGTTCGTGTTCATGGCTTCGGCTCGAGGGAAGGTCGGACAAGGGTGAAGCCGCGCGGCGGCGCATCGGGCCGCGCCTGCAGCGGCACGCGCTTGAGCCACAGCCGCAGCGCCTCCCAGTGGATGGCGGCCACCACCTTCAGCGTGAGCAGCGGGTGGCTGAAGAACACGCGCAGCAGCGCCGCGTCGCTCAGGGGCCGCCGCTGGCCCTCCAGCCGCGCATGCATCAGCGGCCCCTCGGCCTCATGCACTCCGATGCCCACCGCCACCGCACCGGCGGGCGGCTCGACGCGGAAGCGGTAGTGCATCGCCATGCCGTTGAAGGGCGAGACATAGAGCTGCTTGGCGCAGCGCTGCACGACGACCGGCCCGGCATCGGCGGCGACCGGGATCAGGTAGCTGTGGCGTTGGCCGAAGGTGTTGTTGACCTCGTAGACCAGCGCCTGCAGCGCGCCGCCCGGCGCATGGCAGAACCAGACGCTCAGCGGGTTGAACCCGTGCCCCAGCAGCCGCGGCATCGTCAGCAGCCGGATCGCGCCGCCCAGAGGCAGGCCCGCCTCGCGCTGGTGCTGGTCGAGCTGCTCGCGCAGCGGGCGGCCGGAGCCGTCGCCATGGTCGGCCGGATGGAAGCTGAACAGGTTGAAGCGGCCGACCGAGAACAGGCGCAGGCCGGCGTCGAGCCGGGGCAGTTCGTCGATGTCGATCAGCAACTGGTAGATGCGATAGGCCAGGTGGTGCCGCCGCGGCCGCAGGCGCCGATGCGTGACGCGGCCGACGTACAGGGCCGAGTGGAACGCCGTCATGCCGCCACGCCCTCGGGCAGATGGATGCGGCTCGACTCCCCGGCCACCGACCAGGGCCGGCGCACGCCGCCCAGCGCCTCGGCCACGGCGAGCCCGGCCTGCAGGCCGTCCTCGTGGAAGCCGGCCCCGAAATAGGCGCCGCAGAACCAGGTGCGCCGCCAGCCCTGCAGCCGCCAGAGGCGGCGCTGCATCGCGATGGCGGCCGCATCGAGGATCGGATGTTCGTAGACCTCGCTGCGGATCAGCAGCTCGGGCCGCGGCGGCACGGGCGGGTTCAGCGTCACGAACAGCGGCCCCGCCTCGGGCGGCAGGTGCGGCTGCAGCCGGTTCATCCAGTAGCTGACGGTGGGCGGCGCGGCGCCGGCGCCGCGGCAGGCGAGATAGTTCCAGCTCGACCAGGCGGCGCGGCGTCGCGGCATCAGCGCCGGGTCGCGGTGCAGCACCGCCACGTTGCGGCTGTAGCGGAAGGCGCCGAGCAGGCGCTGCTCCTCGGCGGTGGGCAGGTCCAGCAGGGCCAGCGAGCGGTCGGCATGGGTGGCCAGCACGAGCTGGTCGAAGCGCTGCGGCCACCAGCCCTCGGACGTGCGCAGGCGCACGCCGTCGGCGTCCCGCCGCAGCTCCAGCACCGGCCGGTTCAGCTGCAGGTCGAAGCCTTGCGCGAGGCGGCGCACGTACTCGCGGCTACCGCCGTCCACCGTGCGCCAGGTCGGCCGGCCGGACAGGCGCAGCAGCCCGTGGTTCTCGCAGAAGCGCACGAAGGCACCGATCGGATAACGGCCTACTTGAGCGGCAGGCATGGACCAGATGGCCGCGGCCATCGGGTAGAGGTGGTCGTCGCGGAAGGCGCGGCCGTAGCCGTGCTCGTCCAGGTAGTCGTCCAGCGCCTGGTCGCCGGCGGCGGCAGCATCGCGCGGGGCCTCGCGGTAGAAGCGCAGCAGCTCGGCGAGCATCGCCCAGAAGCGGGGGCGCAGCGCGTTGCGCTTCTGCGCGAACAGGCCGGCGAGGTCGGTGCCGGCGTATTCGAGCGCGCCGCCGTCCAGGCTCACGGCGAAGGACATGTCCGAGGCCGAGGTGGGCACCTGCAGGTGGCGCAGCAGCGCGCTCAGGTTCGGATAGGCGGGCTCGTTGTAGACGATGAAGCCGGTGTCCACCGGCGCCGTGCCCGTGCCCGCCTGGCAGGGCGCATCGACGGTGTGGCTGTGCCCGCCGGCGCGCGGCTCGCTCTCGAACAGGGTCACCTCGTGCCGCTGGGCCAGCAGCCAGGCGCATGACAGGCCGGAGATGCCGCTGCCGACCACCGCCACGCGCAGGCGCGCCAGTTCGTCACCGGGTGGCGGTTCGGGTCGGGGCTCGGTGGGCGGCATCGGCGTCATCTCCTGCGGCGGTCCTTGAAAGCTCCTACGCAGCGGATGGTGTTTTGGATTCCCCGCAGCCTGCGATGATCCGCAGGCCGGCCGGCCGCGTAGAAGCGGCATGGCTGCCCTCCTCCACCACCGACCCGCGAGAGCGCCCGTCTTGACCGTCGTCGCCCTTGATACCGCGCGCAGCAGCCCGCCCGACGAGGACTGGGGCGCGGCGCTGTGCGCCATCGCCGAGCAGCAGGACCGGGCAGCCTTCGCGCGCCTGTTCGGCCATTTCGCGCCGCGGGTCAAGCGCTACCTGATGCAGGCCGGCAGCCCCGAGGCGCAGGCGGAGGAGCTGGCCCAGGAGGCGCTGGCCGCCGTCTGGCGCAAGGCCGCCCTGTTCGACCCGGCGCAAGCCGCAGCCTCCACCTGGATCTTCTCGATCGCCCGACACCTGCGGGTGGACGCGCTGCGCCGCCGCGCGGGCCTGCAGGCCGACGAGGATTTCGATTTCGACGCGCTCGCCGGCGACGGCCCCGCCGCCGACGACCAGCTACATGCCGAGCAACTGGCCACGCGGCTGCGCGGCGCGCTGGCCCAGTTGCCGCGCGAGCAGCAGCAGGTGCTGCACCTGTCCTATTTCGACGATGAACCGCATCCGCGCATCGCGACCCTGCTGGGCATCCCGCTCGGCACGGTCAAGTCGCGCATGCGGCTGGCGGTGGCGCAGCTGCGCCGCCTGATGGATTGCTGAGATGTTGACGACGATCGAACACCACCCCGACGATGCCATGCTGCTGGACCTGGCCGCTGGCCGGCTGACGGCGGGCACGCGGCGGGTGCTGCACAGCCACCTCGAGCTGTGCCCGCAGTGCCGCGAGCAGCTGCGCGCGCTCGATGCGCTGGGCGGCCTGATGCTGGACGAACAGGAGCCGGCAGCGCTGGGCGAGGACGCGCTGGCGCGCACCTTCGCCCGCATCGACGCCGGCTCGCCGGCCGAGCGACAGGCGCCGGTGAAGAAGCACAGCGCCCCGCCCCCGCTGCCGCCCGGCGCCCGCTGGCCGCGCGCGCTGGCCGGCTGCCGCGCCACGCCCTGGCGCTTCATCGCCCCGGGCATGCACTGGAGCCGGGTGAGCCTGCCGGAAGACTCCGCAGCCAATGTGTTCCTGCTGCGCATCGGCGCCGGCAAGTACCTGCCCTCGCACACGCACAGCGGCCTGGAGCTGACCCAGGTGCTGCATGGCTGCTTCCACGACGGCCGGGCGCTGTTCGGCCCCGGCGATTTCGACGCCGCCGACGGCGAGGTCCATCACCAGCCGGTGGTGCAGGAAGGCAGCGCCTGCATCTGCCTGGCCTCGGTGGAGGGCCGGCTGCAGTTCGACGGGTTCATCGCCCGCCTGTTCGGCGCGATGGTCGGGATGTGAGGCGCAGCGCCGCCCAGGCGCCGGCGGCGGAGGCTCCCCCGCCGACGATGGCACCCCAGGCCATGTCGACGACGGTGATCGTCCAGGGCCAGTCGCGCAGCGTGGCCTGGTTGGTGAGGTCGTAGCAGCCGTAGGCCAGCAGGCCCAGCAGCGCACCGAGCTCGAAGGCCGCCCCGGCGCGGCCCGCCCGCAGCGCCGGCGCGATGGCGAACACGACCAGGCCGATCGTGTAGAGCGGATAGAACAGCAGCACCGGCAGCCAGTCCACTTCGGGCGCCATCAGGGCCTGCATCGCGGGGCGGTACAGGCGCGAGGCGGTCAGGCCGAGCCAGGCGGCGTCGAGCAGCAGATAGGCCAGCAGCGCCGCGGCGTAGGCGACGGCCAGGGTCGTCTTCCTCGTCGTCATGGCGCCGCCAGCCGGTAGCTCAGCCGCCGCCCGCCCTTGACCTTGGCATCCAGCGCGATCCAGCGTCCGCCCTCGGTGGCGTACCAGAGGGTCAGGTCCTGCTTCTCGGCCAGCAGGCGCCAGCCTTGCGCGGCGACCGGCTTCCCCTCGACCTCGATGCGCGCGTCGGGCAGGCGCTCGAAGCGCACCGCTTCGGTCCGGCCGGTCTGCGGGTCGACCAGCTGCTTCTGCTGCACCAGGCGCGGGTTCCAGTAGGCGAAGGCCATCAGGCAGCCGGCCTCGTAGCGCTGGTTCACCTGCTGCGGCTTGCCGTCGTCGTCGGTGTCGGACTGCAGCTCGCGCAGGCAGTCGCCCTGCCAGTGTTCCTCGGCATGGTGCGCGTAGCGGTAGAAGGGAATGCCCAGCACGCTCACCTTGAACTGCGCACGGCTGTCCACGCTGCGGGCCTCGGGGCTGCCCGTGACGAGGAAGCGGTGCGTCCCGATCGGCCGGTCATCCAGCGTCACGGCGAAGTTCCACTCACCGGCCTCGGCGCCCAGGGCCGCCGCCAGCAGCAGCGCCGCCATCATCATCATGATCGAGGCCTCGGCGGCCGGGGGATGAAGGCGCTGGTGCGGGCGATGTAGTCGCGGTAAGCAGGCCGGCGATCGGCGATGTCCGCCTCCAGCAGCGTCACGCCGGAGACCTTCAGCAGCAGCACCGTCATCACCAGCGGCGAGGCCAGGCCCCACCACGCGCCGCCGGCCAGGCCCAGCAGGCCGAGACCCCACCAGAAGCAGGTCTCGCCGAAATAGTTGGGATGGCGCGACCAGGCCCACAGCCCCGTGTCCAGCACCGCGCCGGCGCTGCGCGGCCGGGCGCGGAAGCGGGCCAGCTGCGCATCGGCCAGCGCCTCCATCAGCAGGCCGCCGCCGGCCAGCAGCAGCCCGGGCGCATCGAGCCAGCCCAGCGGCACATGGCCGGGCGCCAGCAGCAGCGGCCAGCTGACGATCCAGGCCAGCAGCGCCTGCAGGCCGAAGACGATGTACAGGCTCTTGAACGCGAAGCCCGGCTCGTTGCGCCGGCGCATGTCGGCATAGCGGCGGTCCTCGCCATGGCCCCAGTTGCGCCAGCTCACGTACACCGCCAGCCGCAGCCCCCAGACCAGCAGCAGCACCAGCATCAGCAGGCCGCGCGCATCGGCCGGCCGGGCGGCGGCATGGTAGAGCAGCGCCGGCCCGGTGATCATCAGCGACCAGATCCGGTCGGCCAGGCTGGCGTCGCGCAGCGGGATGCTGGCCAGCCAGGTGGGCAGCGCGATGGCCAGCGCCACCAGCAGCCCGTGTGCGGCCAGCGTCATCGTCATCACCCGCGCCTCTCGAACAGGTAGTGGCTCACCCACCACTGGCCGCCGTCGGCATGCGCGAACAGCTCCTCCACCGAGAGGAAGAACAGCCGCCAGCGCTGCCACCAGAGCGGCGCCTCGCGCGCGCCGTAGGCCGTCTCGAACAGGGGCATCAGCGCCTCGCGCCGCTCGTCCATGCGCGCCAGCCAGGCGGCGGCGGTGCGCGCGTAGTGGCGGCCGTTCCAGCGCCAGCGCTGCAGCAGGCGCAGATCGTCCTGGCAGCGCAGGGCGAGGTCGTCGGAAGGCATCATGCCGCCGCTGAAGAAGTGCCGGCTCATCCAGTCGCTGGCGTCGCGGGCCTCGAAGGCATAGGGCGCCTCGCGGTGGGCGAACACATGCATGAAGAAGCGGCCGCCCGGCGCCAGCCAGCGCGCGACCCGGGCGAAGGCCAACGGCCAGTTGCGCAGGTGCTCGAACATCTCCACCGAGACGATGCGGTCGAAGCGCCCCGCGCCGGCCTCGAAGTGGTTGAAGTCGGCCGTCAGCACCTCCAGGTTCTCCAGCCCGCGGGCGGCCGCCTGGGCCAGGATGAACTCGCGCTGCGAATGCGAGTTGGAGATCGCGGTGATGCGGCTGCCCGGCAGGCGCTCGGCCATCCACAGGCTCAGCGAGCCCCAGCCGCAACCCAGCTCGAGGATGCGCTGGCCGTCCGCCAGCCCGGCGCGGCTGCAGGTCTCGGACAGCGCCGCCGCCTCGGCCTGGGCCAGCGTGGAAACACCGTCGGGCCACCAGCAGCTGCTGTACTTGCGGTGCGGCCCCAGCACCGCGGCGAAGAAGGCGGCGGGCAGCTCGTAATGCTGTTCGTTGGCCTTCTCGGGCAGCGGCGCCAGCGGGGCCTCGCGCAGGCCGGCGATGAAGTCCTCCGCCAGCCGGGCGCCGGCCTCGGGGTCGCCGCCGTGCAGCTCGGCCAGGCGCTGGCGCAGCAGCCGGCGGATGCCCAGGCGCACCGCGCGATCGGGCACCAGGCCCTGCTCGACCCAGTGGATGGCGGTGGCGGTGGCGTCGGCTTGCGGCATGACGGCTCTACGCAAGCCACGCCGGCCCGGATCACCGGGCTCGGAAATGACGAAGGGCCCCGCGGGGCCCTGTCTGTCAGCTTGTCAGCTCGATTCGGGAGTCAGCCGCGCTTCAGGCCTGGAAGAAGGCCCCGCCCATCGCCGAGCGGCGCTCGTTCTTGCCCACGGCCGAATAGAAGCCGGTGTTGACGCCGGGCATCAGCACGTCCATCGCGCGGTCCAGCGAGGCGGTGGCGCGGGCCAGCGACTCGCGCTGCGCGGCGACCTTGCCGCCGGCCTGCACCAGGCGGCTGCGCAGGCCTGCCGGCACGCCGCCGTTGCGGGCCGCATCGCTGAAGCTGCCGATCGCCTGCTGCAGGGCCACCTGCAGGTCCGCCGCATGGCTCTCGATCGCCGCGGCGTCACGGCGCTGCAGGGCCTCGCCCAGCAGGTTCAGGCAGCCTTCGACGGCAACCAGCGGCTGCTCGAGGTGCTGCGGGATCTGGGCGTTGGCGTCGTGGGCAAAAGCCATGGGACTCAATGTGTCGAGTTGTTGCGGCCGAGCAGCTCTTGCGCGTTCGACAGCATCTTGCCGGCGATCGCGTCAGCGTTGATCGTGAACTTGCCGTCGGCGATCGCCTGCGAGATGCGGGCGACCTTGGCGGCGTCGAAGCTGCCGTCGTCGGAGGCGTTGAGCAGGCTGGCGGCCGTGCTGGACAGCTCCAGCTGCGCGCTGGCCTCGGGCGCCGCGTCGGTCGCCGAGGCGGCCGGGCTGGCGCCGGACGCCGCGGCGCGGCCTCCCTTGGCGGGGGCCGGCTTCTCGGCGTTGACCGCCGCCGCTGCCGATTCGTGGCTGGTTCCGATCTTCATGCTCATTTCTCCGTAGCGCCGGCCGTGACCGACGCCGCTCATCATCCATCAATGCCCAAATACCTTTAGGGTTGCTCGTGTTATCGGCCACCCATCCAAGGACTTTAGGACTTCTTTCATTCCTCAGAGCAGGATTTCGACCCGCCGCTCGCCGACGACCCGGCCGGTGACCGTGCGGCCGCCTTCCATGCGCACCTTCACGTCCTGGCCTTCCAGGCCCGCCGACATCGCCTGGCCCTCGGCGGCCACGGCATAGCCCTCGCCCGCCACCCGCACCTGCACCGTCTCGCCGGCAGCGAACCACTGGCGCCGCTGCAGCGCCGGGCTGCGCACCGCCTGGCCCGCGTCCAGCGGCCGGGCCAGCGTGCGGCCGGCCAGTTCGGTGGCGTCGGTGAAGACGGCGCCGGGCTCGCCCGCTATATCTATTTCGGCGGCGGCGAGGCTGTCTTGAGCCAGCACCGTCCCCGCAGGCAGGGGTTTCTGTGCGACCAGCGCCCGGGCAAACACCCGCACCTGCACCGGCACGCTGACGTTCCATTTGGCCATGCCGTCCACGCACTTGAGCCCGATGCGGGTGCGGCCCCACATGTGCAGGCCCTGCGGCAGATAGGGCTGGACCTGGCGGCAGGCCGCGAGCTTGAGCTGCGGCGCCAGCTGGCCGACCTGCACGTCCACCCGCGCCTGCGGCGGCGCCGCGGCCGAGGCCGCCAGCTGCGCCATCTGCTGGACCTGGGCGATCACGCCGGCGTCCAGGCCCTGAGCCGGTTGGGGCGCCGGCTGCGCACGCAGCGGCCCCGCCGCCAGAAGCAGCAGCACTAACGACCAGGATGGACGGATTGCAAGCATGGCCGGCACTTTAGGCCGCGGCCGGCCGCCGGGAGGCCCGAAATGCAGCCCAAAGCCCTTGCTTATCCCGCTAATGTTTTGCCGGGTGCCGTCCAACAATCCCGTTCAACTCGAGGCACCCCATGCTGAACCGACTGACCGACTCGCTGAACTTCCAGACCCAGGCGCTGAGCCTGCGGTCCGAGCGCCAGCGCCTGCTCGCCAGCAATATCGCCAACGCCGACACGCCCGGCTACCAGGCCCGCGAGCTGGATTTCTCCCGCGCGCTGAAGGAAGCCACCGCCAGCACCGCCGCCCCCGGCGCGATGGCCGCCACCCAGGCCGGCCACATCACGCCGCCGGCCGGCGCGCGCAGCGAGGCGCAAATGGAATACGCCCTCTCCTCGCAGACCAGCCTGGACAGCAACACCGTGGACATGGACCGCGAGCGCGCCAGCTTCGCCGACAACTCGGTCAAGTACGAGGCCGCGCTGCGCTTCCTGAACGGGCAGATCCGCACGGCGCTGGACGCCATGAAATCCCCTAACGCGAGCTGATTGAGAGGAACCCGCCATGTCGATGTTCCAGATCTTCAACATCTCCGGCAGCGCCGTCAGCTCGCAGAGCCAGCGCCTGAACGTGGTGGCCAGCAACCTGGCCAACGCCGACACCGTGGCCGGCCCCGACGGCCAGGCCTACAAGGCCCGCCAGGTGGTCTTCCAGACCGCACTGCTGGGCGCCGGCGACAACCCCGAGACCGCCGGCGTGCGCGTGGCCAACATCACCGAGGACCAGAGCCCCGGCCGCAAGGTGCTGGACCCGCAGCACCCGCAGGCCGATGCCGACGGCTACGTGACCTACAGCAACGTCAACGCCGTGGAGGAGATGGTCAACATGATCTCCGCCTCGCGCTCCTACCAGAACAACATCGAAGTGATGAGCACGGCCAAGAGCCTGCTGCAGAAGACGCTGCAGCTGGGCAACGGCTGATCTGGAACACCACTCAAGTAACGGATTAGCCCCATGGACGCCACGATCAACAACACCAGCTCCAACCCCTACACCGCGCTCAACCCGACGACGACCACGACGAACAGCAGCTCGACGGAATCCGCGCAGGACACGCAGGACCGGTTCCTGAAGCTGCTGGTGGCGCAGATGCAGAACCAGGATCCGATGAACCCGATGGACAACGCGCAGGTCACGACCCAGCTCGCGCAGATCCAGACCGTCACCGGCATCTCCACGCTGAACGGCAGCATCGGCACGCTGGGCACGCAGTTCGGCCAGATGCAGGCGCTGCAGAGCGTCTCGCTGGTGGGCCACGAGGTGAGCACTGCCGGCAACCAGTTCAACGTGGTGGACGACAAGGGCGTCGGCGGCTTCCAGCTCAGCTCCGCGGCCTCGGCCGTGCAGCTGGACGTGGTCAACGCGGCGGGCGCCACCGTCTACACGGAGCAGCTCGGCCCGACGGGCACCGGCATGCAGAACTTCAGCGTGGACGCCAGCAAGCTGAACACCACGACCACCGACGGCCTGACCTTCAAGATCACCGCCACCAGCGCCAGCAAGACCGTCACCGCCACCACCTATGCGCAGGACAAGGTGCTCGCCATCAACACCAACGGCGGCACCCTGAGCCTGCAGCTGCAGACCATGGGGCTGGTGCCCTACAGCAGCGTCACGACTGTCGACTGACCGATCCCGATCCCCCTGACGAGGATTTCCCCATGAGCTTCCAACAAGGTCTCTCCGGCCTGAACGCCTCCAGCAAGAACCTGGACGTCATCGGCAACAACATCGCCAACGCCAGCACCTACGGCGCCAAGTCGGCGCGTGCCGAGTTCGCGGACATCTACGCCAGCGCGATCAACGGCTCGGGCGCCAGCACCGTGGGCATCGGCACCACGCTGCAGACGGTGGCGCAGCAGTTCACCCAGGGCGACATCCAGACCACCGAGAACTCGCTGGACCTGGCCATCAACGGCGCCGGCTTCTTCCAGGTGAGCGACGGCGCCAGCCCGACCGAATACACCCGCAACGGCCAGTTCAAGCTGAGCAGCACCGGCTACATCATCAACAACAACGGCCAGAAGCTGCTGGGCTACCCGGCCGACAGCCTGGGCAACATCCAGCCCGGCGTCTCGCAGCCGCTGCAGCTGCCCACCGCCGGCATCGCGCCCAAGACCACCAGCAGCATCGCGATGGAGTTCAACCTGGACTCGCGCGGCAAGACCACCGCCTCCACCGCCGCGCCGGGCAGCATCACGCTGGACGACCCGACCAGCTACAACAACGCCACCTCGATGACGGTGTACGACGCCAAGGGCCAGCCGGTGGCCGTGACGCTGTACTTCCAGAAGCAGGACGACGCCGCCGACGGCAGCACCACCTGGAACGTCTTCGCCACCGCCAACGGCACGCCCTTCGACGTGGAGGCCGCCGACGCCAACGGCAACCCGACCGCCCCGCTGACCACGATCACCTACGCAGCCACCGGCGGCAACCCGATCGCCATCGGCGGCAACCCGGTGGACACCACCCAGCCGCTGACCATCGACATCCCGGCCGGCACCAGCGCCAGCGGCTCCAGCACGCTGGCGATCCCGGGCGTGAAGTTCGACATGAGCAACTCGACCGAGAACGGCTCGTCCTTCGGCGTGACCAGCCTCGTGCAGGACGGCTACGCGCCGGGCCAGCTGGTGGGCGTGTCCATCGACGACACCGGCGTGGTCAAGGCCAACTACTCGAACGGCCAGTACAAGGCGGCCGGCCAGGTCGAGCTGGCCAACTTCCGCAACCCGCAGGGCCTCGCCCCGGTGGGCGGCAACGTCTGGCAGCGCACCGCCGCCTCGGGCGACCCGGTCGTCGGCGTGCCGAGCGCCGGCAATATGGGCGCGCTGCAGGCCGGCGCGCTGGAAGGCTCCAACGTGGACCTGACCGCCGAGCTGGTGGACATGGTCACCGCCCAGCGCAACTACCAGGCCAACGCCCAGTCGATCAAGACGCAGGACCAGATCATGCAGACGATCGTCAATCTGCGCTAACGCCGAAGTAACGAGTTAGCAGGACGGCACCATGGACCGCATGATCTATCTCTCGATGACGGGAGCCAAGGCCGCGATGCAGCGGCAGGACGTGCTGTCCAACAACCTGGCCAACGTCTCGACCAACGGCTTCCGCGCCGAGCTGCAGGCATTCCGCTCGGTGCCGGTGCGCGGCGACGGCGCCAGCACCCGCGCCTTCGCGCTGGAGACGAGCATCGGCTACAAGGCCGAGCCCGGCGCCATCTCGGCCACCGGCCGCAACCTGGACGTGGCCATGGGCGGCAACGCCTGGCTGGCCGTGCAGGCCACCGATGGCACCGAGGCCTACACCCGCGCCGGCTCGCTGGACGTCAACTCCGAAGGCATCCTGACGCTGCGCAACGGCCTGCAGGTGCAGGGCGACGGCGGTGCGATCAACGTGCCGCAGAACGCCCAGCTGTCCATCGGCAGCGACGGCACCATCACCGCCAAGACCTCCGACGCGGTGCGCCCGCAGGTGCTGGGCCGGCTCAAGCTGGTCACGCCGGAGGCCCCGCTGCAGCGCGGCACCGACGGCCTGTTCCGCGCCGCCGACGGGAACGACCTGCCCACCGACCAGACCGCCCGCGTGCAGGACGGCGCGCTGGAAGGCTCCAACGTCAGCCCGGTGGAGACCATGGTCGCCATGATCTCGGCCGCCCGCCAGTTCGAGCAGCAGATGAAGCTGCTGCAGATCGCGCAGACGCAGGGGCAGGAATCCTCCAAGCTGCTCGGCAGTTCGTAAGAAGGAAGTACAGCCATGATCCGATCACTGTGGATTGCCAAGACCGGCATGGAAGCCCAGCAGACCCAGCTGGACACCATCTCGCACAACCTCGCCAACGTCGGCACCAACGGCTACAAGAAGTCGCACGCGATCTTCGAGGACCTGATGTACCAGAACCTGCGGCAGTCCGGCGCCAACACGACCGAGCAGACGCAGCTGCCCACCGGCATGCAGGTGGGCCTGGGCGTGCGCTCGGTGGCCACCGCGCGGATCTATACCGAGGGCAACCTGCAGCAGACCAGCAACAACCTGGACCTGGCGATCAACGGCAGCGGCTTCTTCCAGATCCAGCAGCCCGACGGCACCACCGCCTACACCCGCGACGGCTCCTTCCAGCTCGACGCCAACGGCCAGATCGTCACCAACACCGGCTATACGGTGCTGCCCGGCATCACCGTGCCGCAGCAGGCGCAGAGCGTCACCATCGGCGCGGACGGCACCGTCAGCGTCACCCTGCCCGGCCAGGCAGCGCCGCAGACGCTGGGCCAGATCCAGCTGGCCAACTTCATCAATCCGGCCGGCCTGGACCCCAAGGGCCAGAACCTGTTCACCGAGACCGCCTCCTCCGGCACACCGCAGACCGGCGCTCCCAACGCCAATGGCCTGGGCGAGCTGAAGCAGGGCTATGTCGAGACCTCCAACGTCAACGTGGTGGAGGAGCTGGTCCAGATGATCCAGACGCAGCGCGCCTACGAGCTGAACTCCAAGGCCGTGCAGACCTCCGACCAGATGCTTCAGAAGCTGGCACAGATATGAACACCCGCCTCCTCTCGATGACCCTCGCAGTCCTGGTCGCGCTCGGGGGCTGCAGCACACCCTACCCCGAGCCGCGCGTCGAGCTCCAGCACACGCCGGTGGTGCAGATCCCGCCGGTGCCGGCGGCCGCCACCAGCAACGGCTCGATCTTCCAGGCCGGCGCCTACCGGCCGCTGTTCGAGGACTACCGCGCGCGGCTGGTCGGCGACACCGTGACGATCAACATCGTCGAGAAGATCAGCGCCAACCAGAGCTCCACCAGCGCCATCGACAAGAGCGGCAGCCTCTCGGCCGGCATCACCGCCCTGCCCGGCGTGAACGCGGCCAAGATCCTGGGCCGCGCGTCGGCCGGCGCGGACTCGACGATCAGCTCCGCCGGCAAGGGCACCAATGCCAACGTCAACGACTTCTCCGGCAGCATCACCGCCGTGGTCACCGCGGTGCTGCCCAACGGCCACCTGATGATCTCGGGCGAGAAGCAGATCGGCGTCAACCACAACGTGGACGTGCTGCGCTTCTCCGGCCAGGTCGATCCGCGCGCGATCGTGCAGGGCAACCTGGTGCCTTCGACTTCCGTGGCAAATGTCCGCATCGAGCAGCGCGGTCGCGGGGCCGTGTCGGACGCGCAAGGAATAGGCTGGCTATCGCGGTTCTTCTTGAACCTTTCTCCGACTTAAGTTTCATCAGAATCGGTCGAGCAGTACTCCGCTTTGCTCGACCGACATGACACACCACCTCCGCCACCTGATCGCCGCCTTCGCGCTGCTCCTCCTGACAGGAGTCGCAGGCGCCACGCGCATCAAGGAAGTCGCCTCGGTCGCAGGCGTACGCTCCAACCCGCTGACCGGCTACGGGCTGATCGTCGGCCTCGACGGCACCGGCGACCAGACCACCCAGGCGCCCTTCACCGGCCAGAGCCTGACGGCCATGCTGCAGCAGTTCGGCGTGCTGCTGCCCCAGGGCGTGACGATGCAGCCGCGCAATATCGCCGCGGTCATGATCACGGCCCAGCTGCCCGCCTTCGCCCAGCCGGGCCAGCAGCTGGACGTCACCGTCTCCTCGATCGGCAATGCCAAGAGCCTGCGCGGCGGCACGCTGATCTCCACCCCGCTGCGCGGCGCGGACGGCCAGATCTACGCGCTGGCCCAGGGCAACCTGGTGATCGCCGGCGCCGGCGCCGCCGCGGGCGGCTCCAAGGTGCAGATCAACCAGCTCAGCGCCGGCCGCATCCCGGGCGGCGCGCTGGTCGAGCGCAGCGTGCCCAACGGCCTGCAGGCCGGCGACTTCATCCAGCTCGACCTCAGCGCCGCGGACTTCGCCACCGCCCGCGCCGTGGCCCAGGCGATCAACCGGGCCAAGGGCGAAGGCACGGCCAGCGCGCTGGACGGCCGCGTCGTGCGCGTCAAGGCGCCGACCTCGCCCGATGCGCGCGTGGCCTTCCTGGCCGACGTCGAGAACCTGCCGCTGACGCTCGCCGACCCGGCCGCCCGCATCGTCATCAACGCCCGCACTGGCTCGGTGGTGATGAACCAGTCGGTCACGCTGAACCCCTGCGCGGTGGCGCACGGCAACCTGTCGGTCACGATCAGCTCGACGCCGGTGGTCAGCCAGCCGGGCCCGCTGTCCAGCGGCCAGACGGTGGTGACCGAGAAGACCGACATCGCGGTCAAGCAGGAGCCCGGTGCGCTGATCCAGTTGGCCGCCGGCGCCAAGCTGGCCGATGTCGTCAAGGCGCTGAACTCGCTCGGCGCCACCCCGCAGGATCTGCTCGCCATCCTGCAGGCGATGAAGAGCGCCGGTGCGCTGACGGCCGAGCTCGAAGTGATCTAGCCATGAGCAGTACCCCCGCCAGCTTCAATTCCTCGAACAGCTTCGCCGCCGACACGCGGTCGATCGATTCGCTGAAGGCCGCCGCCGCCCGCGACCCGAAATCGGCGATCAAGGACGCCTCGCGCCAGTTCGAATCCCTCTTCATGCAGGAGGTGATGAAGAGCATGCGCGCGTCCACGCTGGCCTCCGGGATGATGGAGAACTCGGCCACCCAGATGGGCACCGAGATGCTGGACAGCCAGTACGCCACCAAGCTCAGCGGCCTGCCCGGCGGCCTGTCGGACGCGATCTCGCGGCAGCTGCAGCGGCAGATGGGCGTGAAGGCCGACGGCAAGGCCGACACCAAGACCGATGCCGCCGCCGCCACCAACGGCAGCGGCACCGCCGCCACCCAGGCCGTCCCGGCGCTGGCCAAGAAGGGCATCGCCGCCCATGTGCAGAGCTTCATCCAGCAGCACGACGGCGACGCCAAGACCGCCGAGGCCGCCACCGGCATCCCAGCCAGTTTCATGCTCGCGCAGGCGGCGCACGAGTCCGGCTGGGGCCGCCACGAGATCACCGGCAAGGGCGGCGTGAAGAGCCACAACCTGTTCGGCATCAAGGCCACGCCCGGCTGGACCGGCAAGGTCGCCGAGGTGCAGACCACCGAGTACGTCAACGGCCAGGCGCAGAAGGTCACCGCCAAGTTCCGCGCCTACGACAGCTATGCCGAGGCGTTCAAGGACTACGCCAAGCTGATCAGCGGCAACGAGCGCTACCAGGGCGCCGTCGCCCAGGCCCAGACCCAGGGCGCCGCCGGCTTCGCGCGCGGCCTGCAGAAGGCGGGCTATGCGACCGACCCGCAGTACGCGACCAAGCTCGCGCAAGTCATCAACACCACCGTCCGCGTCCAGCGCGCGCTGACGTAACCTGTTAGCTGAGCGGAGCCCGCGCGCATGACCAACATCCTGTCCATCGGCAAGCAAGCGATGTTCGCCAACCAGGCGGCATTGCAGACGATCGGCCAGAACATCGCCAATGCGAACACGCCAGGCTACTCGCGCCAGCAGGTCATCCTGACCACGCCGCAGGGGCAGTTCACCGGCTCGGGTTATTTCGGCGCCGGCGTCAACGTGCAGACGGTGGAGCGCGCGCACAACGCCTTCATGACCAGCGAGGCTGCCAGCACCAAGGCGATCGCCTCGATGGACAGCACCCGCGTGGACCAGATGACGCAGCTGCAGAAGCTGTTCGCCACCGACGACAGCAGCCTCGGCGCCGCCGCCAGCACCTTCTTCAACTCGCTGATCGACGTCAGCAACAACCCGTCCGATCCGTCGGCCCGGCAGGTGGTGCTCAGCAATGCGCAGAACCTCGCCACCCGCTTCGCCACCGCGGGCCAGCAACTGCAGGACCTGCAGGCCGGCGTGGTCAGCGACATGAAGGCCGACGTGGCCACCGTCAACCAGCTGGCCCAGCAGATCGCCACGGCCAACGCCCAGATCTCCGCCGCCCACGGCACCGGCCACGAGCCCAACGACCTGCTCGACAAGCGCGACCAGTTGATCAACCAGCTGAGCCAGTACGTGCAGGTCAGCACGCTGCAGGCCGACGACGGCTCGATGGGCGTGTTCATCGGCGGCGGCCAGCGCCTGGTGCTGGGCAACCAGGCCCAGCAGCTCTCGGTGGAAGCCGACCCCTACGACAGCAACCGCGCCACGCTGAACATCATCGAGGCCAACGGCCCGCGCAAGCTGGACGAGAGCGTGCTCACCGGCGGCTCGCTGACCGCCCGGCTGATGTACCAGAACCAGGATCTCCAGGACGCCCGCAACATGATCGGCCAGCTGGCCACCGCGGTCAGCGCGGCGGTCAACAAGCAGCAGGGCCTGGGCCTGGACCTGTCCAACCCGCCCGGCACCGGCGCGGCGATGTTCTCGGTCGGGCCGCCCACCTCGCTGCCGGCCAGCACCAATGCGCGCAACCCGGACGGCAGCTTCAGCGGCGGCGTGCAGCTCACCGTGACCGACGCCACCCAGCTGCAGGCCACCTCGTACACGCTGCGCGGCGACCCGGCGAACCCCGGCGCCTACCTGCTCACGCGCGGCTCCGACGGCCAGCAGACCTCGGTCACCGACGGCTCCATCGTCGACGGCTTCCAGATCAGCTTCACCCCCGGCCCGCCGGCCGACGGCGACAGCTACCGGCTCGAGCCCGTCGCCAATGCCGCGGTGGGCATGAAGCGCCAGCTCGATTCGATCAACGGCATCGCCGCGGCCGCCCCGGTCACCGGCGACGTCAGCGTCAACAACACCGGCACCGCCAGCATCGACTCGCTGTACGCGGTCAACAGCAACCTGAACCCGTCCACGCAGGCGCCGATGACGGTGACCTTCACCGGTGCGAACGCGTCCAACGGCGCGAACATGGACTACACGATCACGCTGGCGGACGGGTCCACGCTCAACGGCACCTGGCAGGCCGGCACGCCGATCGGCAACCAGCCGGCCGCGGGCATCGATCTCGGCTTCGAGATGAACCTCAACGGCGTGCCGCGCGCCGGCGACACGATCACCATCGAGGCCACCAAGTACACCGCCGCCAACAACGGCAACGCCAAGGCCTTCCTGAACCTGCAGAACCAGAAGGTCGTCGGCGGCCAGGTGCTGTCCAACGGCACCACGGTGCCCGGCGCCACCATCAACGACGCCTACACCACCGCGATGAGCGACATCGGCGCACGGCTGCAGGGCGCGAACTACCTGTCCGGCGTGTCGACCAGCTCCGCCCAGGACGCCGAGACCGCCCGCTCCGGCCAGGCCGGCGTCAACCTGGACGAGGAGGCGGCGCGGCTGATGCAGTTCCAGCAGGGCTACCAGGCCGCGGCCAAGATCCTGCAGACCGCGCAGATCCTGTTCAACGAGACGCTCAAGCTGGCTGGGAACTGATCATCATGAGACTTTCGACCGCCAACACCTACGAGATCACCATCTCCACGCTGCAGCGCCGCCAGCAGCAGATGCAGACGAGCCAGCAGCAGCTGACCTCGGGCAAGCGCGTGGCGCAGGCCAGCGACGACCCGACGGCCGCCGCCATCTCGCAGCGCTCGGACGCGCAGATCGGCCGCATCGACGCGCAGCAGCGCGCGCTGGACGCCAGCCGCAACGCGATGACGCTGGGCGAGTCCGCCCTGGGCGACTCGACCGACCTGCTGCAGCAGGTGCGCGAGGCGCTGGTCGCGGCCGGCAACGCCAGCTACAGCGACGCCGAGCGCAAGGGCCTGTCGGAGAAGATCGCCGGCCTGCGCAACCAGCTGCTGGCCATCGCCAACCGCAGCAACGGCGCGGCGGGCTTCCTGTTCGGCGGCCAGGGCACCGGCGGCGCCCCCTTCCTGGACCAGGCCGGCGGCGTGGTCTTCAGCGGCACGCCGGGCACGCAGCAGACCGGCAATGCCCAGAACTTCCAGCTCAGCATCGACGGCCGCGCCGCCTTCGAGCAGGCGCGCAGCGGCAACGGCACCTATGTGACCGGCCCCGGCGCCAACCTGATCACCGGCGGCGCGCCGGCCGGCTGGATCGACTCCGGCACCGTCACCGACCCGACCGCGATCACCGGCAACGACTACACGATCCAGATCGGCGGCAGCTCGCCCTCGCAGAGCTACACGATCACCAACAACGTCACCGGCGCCTCGCAGACCGACGTGTTCACGCCGGGCAAGGCGATCGGCTTCGAGGGCATGTCGCTGAGCATCGCCGGCGCCGCGGTGGATGGCGACCAGTTCACCGTGCAGCCGGCCACCAACTCGCTGAAGGTCTTCGACGTGCTGGACAAGGCCATCGCCGACCTCAACACCCCGCTGCGCAGCGGCGCTCAGATCGCCCAGTCCAATTCGAACAACCTGCGCGACCTCGACGCGGTGATGGCCAACTTACAAAATGTTCGGAGCCAGGTGGGTGAAACCATGAATAATCTGGACGGCATCGAGTCGCAGATGGCCGACCAGAAATTGAACAGCCAGACTGCGCAGTCGAATGCCGTGGACCTCGACATGGTCCAGGGCATTTCCACCTTCCAACAGCAGCAGTCGGGCTACCAAGCAGCATTGCAGACCTACGCCATGGTGCAGCGGATGTCCCTGTTCCAGTTCCTATCATCCTGATGAACTCTCCCCTCCTGGGCGCCGTGGCGCTGGGCTACGCACCGCTGATCGACAAGCAGCGCCAGGTCACCGCCACCCGGCTCACCGTGATCCCGCTGCGCCCCGATGCCCGGCTCGAGGCCGCCGACCTGCTGACCGCGGTGTCGGACGTCTGGCCCGCCGGCGGCGGCGCCGCCGTGCTGAGCATCGCCAGCGAGAGCCTGCTGGAAGATCTGCTGGGCAAGGAACCCAGCGCCAACCTGATGATCGAGCTGCCGGCCTTCATGACCGGCAACGAGGCCCTCGCCCCGGCCCTGCTGGCGCTGAAGAAGCGCGGCAGCGCGCTGCTGCTCAAGGGCTGCCCCACCGCGCCGGTGCCGGCCGAGTTGCTGCCCTGCTTCAAGTACGGCGTGCTGGACCTGGACGACGAGGCCCGCGGCAACGGCACCCCCCTGCCCCGCCTGCTCTCCGGCCTGAAGGAAGAGGCGCAGATCGAGGCCGCCTTCCAGCGTGGCGCCGCCGGCGTGCTCGGCTGGCCGATGCACGGCCCCTACGAGCCGCCGGTCGACGCCGCCCGCCCCGAGCTGGCGGCCGACCTGCAGGTCATCGTCGAGCTGATGTCCCGCGTGGACCAGGGCGAGGACATCGAGCGGCTGGAGCAGACCCTCAAGCGCGACCCGAGCCTGGCCTTCAAGCTGCTGCGCTACATGAACTCGGCGGCCTTCGGCCTGACGGTGGAGGTGAGCTCCTTCCGCCACGCGATCATGCTGCTGGGCTACGCGCGGCTCAAGCGCTGGCTGGCCCTGCTGCTGACCACCGCCAGCAAGGACCACGCGATGCGCCCGGTCATGTACGGCGCGCTGCGCCGCGGCCTGCTGATGGAAGAGCTGGCCCAGGGCATGGACGACCGCGAGATGCGCGACGAGATGTTCGTCTGCGGCCTGTTCTCGCTGCTGGATCACATGCTGAAGCAGCCCTTTGCCAAGCTGCTGGAGTCCATCCCCGTGCCCGAGCGCGTGCGCCAGGCCCTGGTGGACGAGAGCGGCCCCTACCAGCCCTACCTTGACCTGGTGCGGGCGATCGAGAGCGAGTCGGTATGGGATTACCGCAGCTCGGCCGAGCAGCTGATGCTGGGCGCCGAGGAGATCAACCAATGCGTGCTGCGGGCGCTGGCAAAGGCAGCTCAGCTGGAATGAGCCTGCGGCGCACCCTTGCTGCGCCCGCCGACGAACTGGCTGCCTGGCTCGAGCTGAGCCCCCTGCCGATGCTGATGTTCGAGCTGCCCGCCGGGCGGCTCCTGCGCTTCAACGGCGCCTTCGCCCGCCTGTGCACGCCTCCCGGCCCGCCCGACCGCCTGGCCCTGCTGCCGCCCGCGCTGCAGCAGCTGCTGGGCTGGGAAGGGGTGCGTGCAGGTGACGCTTTACTTCAGTGCCAGGACGAGCTCCCGACCCGGGCCGACCTGCCCGGCGCCGAGGGCCGCCGCATCTGGATGCAGGGCCGCGTGCGCCCGCTCGGCGACGGGCGCTGCATCGCGGTGCTGGAGGACCGCAGCGCCGAGCAGGAACGCGACCTCGCCCACCAGCAGCTCGACGCGCTGATGGATACGGCCGGCGTCGGCCTGGCCACCTTCCAGCAGGATGCCGGCTGGCTGCGGCCGCCGCCGGGCGCCTCGGGCGGCAGCGGCGGCGGTGGTGGCAACAGCGCGCTGGCCAGCCTGCAGGGCGTGGGCCGCGATATCGTCGAGCCGGCCTCGATGCCCGAGTTCGAACGCCTGCAGCAGGCGCTGAAAAGCGGCGAGCGCATCGAGGTGCGCTATGCGGTGCGCCACCCCGAGCTGGGGCGACGCTGGCTGCTCACGCGGGTGGAGCCGGGCCGCCTGGCCTCGGGCCAGCGCACCACCTCGGTGGTCACGCTGGACGTCACCGCCCAGCAGCAGGCCGAGCGCCGCAGCGAGCTGCTGCTGCACGAGCTGACCACGATCATGAACGGCGCCGGCCTGGGCCTGGCCTACCTGCGCGGCTCGGCGCTGGTGCGCTGCAACGGCGCCTTCGCCGCGCTGCTGGGCCTGGCGGGGCCGCCGTCGGGCGGGGCGCCGGTGGCGGCCCTGTTCGCCGGCCAGCCGCAGCTCGGCGAACGGGTCCAGCAGGCGCTGCCCGGCCTCGCGCCGGAGCGCAGCTTCGAGGCGGAGTTCCAGCGCGAGGACGGCCGCTGGATCGCGCTGACGCTGCGCCGCGTGAGCGGCGAAGGCCCGCTGCAGGCGGAGACCGTGGCCGTGCTCAGCGACATCACCCGGCTCAAGAGCCAGCAGTCCGAGCTGGAGGCGCTGGTGCGAGACCGCGAGCTGATGTTCAGCCTCTCGGACGTGGGCATCGCCATCCTACGCCACGGCCGTATCGCCCGTGCAAATGACGCGTTAGCTGAGCTGACCGGCTACCGCATCCACGAGCTCGACGGCCTGCCCCATCACGCGCTGTTCGACAGCGAGGCCGAGTACCGCCAGCAGCAGGCGCTGGTGCGCCAGGCGCTGGAGGACAGCGGCCAGTGGCAGGGCGAGCGCCGCGTGCGCCGCCGCGACGGCACGGGCCTGTGGATGCAGATCAGCCAGCGGGCGATGCGCGCCGGTGCGCCGGACGAGGGCCAGATCGCCACCTTCGTCAACGTGGACGACCGCTGGCGCGCCCAGCAGTCGCTGATCCTGCAGACCGAGCGCGAGCGCACGGTGCTGGACTCGGTGATGGTGGGCATCGTCACCGTGGGCCGCGGCGGCATCCAGTGGATGAACCGCTCGGCACGGCGCATGTTCGGCGGCGACCTCGCCGAGTTCCTCGGACAGCAGATGGCCCTCGTCGCGACCGACGATCCGGCCCACCCGTTCCGCCAGAGCGCGGGGCTGCTGCAGTCCGGCGAGAGCCAGGTCGAGACCTTCGAATGCAGGATCAAGGCCCGCGACGGGCGCGAGTTCTGGGTCGTCGGCAATGCGGTCGTCACCGGCACCGAGGCCGGCCGGCAGCTGACCTACGCGCTGCTGGACATCGAGCGCCGCCGCCAGGCCGAGGCCCAGACCCAGCAGGCGCAGACCTCGCTGCGCCGCATCATCGAGGCCGCGCCGCTGGCGATCAGCCTGCACGACGCCGACACGCTGGACATCGCCCAGGCCAACCCCGCGGCCGCGCTGTTCGGCGCGGCGGCCGGGCCGCAGCTGCGCGAGGACATGGCCGCCGCGCTGGAGGCGCCCGGCAGCGCCGTCATCCAGCATGAATACCGGCTCGGCGACGGGCCGCAGATGCGGGTCTGGGATGCGCGCTTCCTGCGCCTGGCCGGCACCGACACGCCGGATCAACTGCTGCTGGTCGCCAGCGACGTCACCGAGCACCGCGCCGCCGAGCAGGCACGCCTGGAAGCCGCGATCTCCCAGCGCGAGCTGCTCGTGCGCGAGGTGCACCACCGCATCAAGAACAATCTGCAGGGCGTGGCCGGCCTGCTGCAGCAGATCGCCACGCGCCGGCCCGAGGTGGCCGGCATCATCAGCGAGGCCGTCGGCCAGGTGAACGCGATCGCGCAGGTCTACGGCCTGCAGGTGGGCGCGCAGGGGCCGCTGCGGGTGCACAAGGTGCTGGAAGCGATCGTGGGCTCGGTGCAGCGGGTCTCGGGCCGGCGCATCGCCACCGACCTGGGCGACGCCAAGGCCCTGGCGCTCGAATGGGCGCTGCCCGAGGCCGAGTCCATCCCGATCGCCCTGACCCTCAACGAACTGCTGACCAACGCAATCAAGCACAGCCCCGACAGCGAGGTGCGCTGCCGGCTTCTGTGCGCCGCCGACAGCGTGGCGGTGGAGATCGACAACCCCGGCCGGCTGCCGCCGGGCTTCGACGTGATGGCCCTGGCCGGCGGCGTCAGCGGCCTGGGCCTGGTGCGCGCGCTGCTGCCGCGGCGCAGCGCTCTGCTGGACCTGACGCAGCAGGGCGACCGGGTGGTGGCGCGGGTGGAACTCTGGCCGCCAAGCATCATGCAGCTTCCCGAGCACGCCACAATGGACACCCCATGAGCAAAGGCAAGATCCTCGTCGTCGACGACGACCGCCTGGTCCTGGCCACGCTGGCCTACGGCCTGGCCCAGGCCGGCTACACCGTGCTGGACGCCGACAATGGCGACGACGCCATCCTGCTGGCGCGCGAGCACCGGCCCGAGCTGGCGCTGCTGGACATCCGCATGGAAGGCCTGAGTGGCTTCGACGTGGCGGCCTACCTGCGCGAGCACCTGCGCATTCCCTTCATGTTCCTCTCGGCCTTCGCCGACGAGGAGACCATCGCCAAGGTCAAGGAGCTGGGCGCCGTCGCCTACCTGATCAAGCCGCTGGACATCCACCAGATCGTGCCGGCGGTGGAGTCCGCCTTCGCCTACCGGCCTGCTGGGCAAGACCTGGCCCCGCCGCCCGCCGTGCCCGCCCCGGCGCTGCAGCAGCGGCCGGCGCTGGACATGGTCTCGCTGGCGGTCGGCGTGCTGATGCACCGCTATTCGCTGCCGCGCGCCGAGGCGCTGGAGCGGCTGCAGCAGATGGCCGGGGCCTCGGCCGGGCTGCCGCTGGCGGAGCAGGCGGCGCGGGTGGTGGAGGCGGTGG
>NZ_LYVQ01000083.1 GCF_001984095.1 Pelomonas sp. KK5 | reverse complement strand
GCCCGCCGCAAGCGCAACACGGTCGAGCTGCTGGGCCGCAGTTCCTACGGCATCGGCCGCGAGCACGCGCGCAGCGGCAGCTCGCTGGAGGCGTCGATGGGGCTGCCGACGCGTGACTACGCCAAGCATGGCGGGGCGTTCCCGATCGCCCTGGCCGACGGGACCGTGATCGGTGTCGTCACGGTCTCGGGCCTGCCGCAGCGCGAGGACCACGCGATGGTGGTCGAGGTGCTGGCGGGCCTGTGCGGCGCGGCGCCAGCGGACCTTGCGCTGGGCTGAAGAGGCGCCGTTCAGTTCGCCGTGATGCGGCCGTAGACGCCGTGCGTCTCGTCGTTCGGGCCGGCCGCGAAGAACAGGGTCGTCGTCGGCTGGGCATTCAGCCCGTTGCCGAAGGCGATGCCCCAGAGGCCGTCGATCACGATGGCCGCGCCGTCGCTCCTGCTCAGGGTGCCCAGCAGCGCGCCGCTCGTCGGGTCGTAGGCGTTGATCTTGCCGTCGCCGAAGTTGCCGACCAGCAGGGCGCCGTTGAAGGCGCCGAAGCCGCTGGCCGGCGCCATCGCCAGGCCCCAGGGCGCGTTCAGCGCACCGCCCACCACCAGCTCCTTGATCAGCGCGCCGGCCGTGTCGTAGACGTCGACGACGCCCAGCCCGGCGCCGAGGGTGGCATCGTGCGCGGTGCTGTCCTGCTTGGCGTAGGCGACGTAGATCCGGCCGCCCAGCGCCTGGATGCCGAAGGGCGCGTAGCCCGCCGGCAGGCCGGGGTCGCGGAATGCCGTGGCGCCGCTGGCGAGCAGGTGGAAGCCCGCGTCGAAGACGTCGACGCGGCCGTTGTGGAAGTCGGTGGCATAGAGCTGGTTGGCGGCCCCGTTCATCGCGATGGCCAGGCCCTTGTAGGAAGCGGCGCCGGCGCTGCCGTCGTAGACGCCCAGGGCCGCCGTGGCCGCCACCGAGGGCGCCCAGGCGGCGATCTGCCCGCCCTCGGTGGCGAAGATGAAGGGGCTGGCGCCGCTTGCGCCGCCGCTGGTGAGCTTGAAGTCGGTGCTGCTGGCGTTGAAGACGATGCCGGTCGGCGCGTCCGGCGTCGTCACGACCAGCGATTGGGGCACGCCGTTGCCGTCGTACAGCGTGGAGGTGCTGGTGCCGTTGTTGGCCACCCAGACGAAGCCCTGCGGGTTGAAGGCCACGCCCCAGGCGTTGACGAGGCGGGTGTCGCGCTGGCTGGTGGCGTAGGCGCCGAGGCTGGTGTCCGTGACCAGGCTGGTGACGGTGAAGCCGCTGGCCATGGGCGGGCCGCTGCTGTTGCCCATGCCGCCGCCGTAGCCGCCACCGCCGCCGCAGGCGGCCAGCAACAGGCCGGCCGCCACCAGGCCGAACAGGCCCGTCCGTGTATTGCGTGTCATGTTGCGCTCCTTGCCGGCGGGTGCTGTGCGCCGTTGTGCCTGAGTGCCCGGGAGCTCGGCGAACGGTTCGACGGGGCGAGGTAAAGAAAGCAGCGCCCGGCAGCAGGAGTCTCCTGCGCGCAGGATGCCGAGTCGGGGCGCCGGCCGGCGGCAGAATGCGTCCATGCATGCCAAGGTGCTCCGCTACTTCGCCGAGGTCGTCCGCACCGGCTCGATCCGCAAGGCGGCCGAGCAGCTGCATGTCGTGCCCACGGCGGTGAGCCGCCAGATCCTCAACCTGGAGGAGGATCTCGGCGCCCCGCTGTTCGAGCGGGTGCGCGGCACGCTGCGGCTGACGCCGGTCGGCGAGATCGTGCTGGAGCATGCCCGCGCCACGCTGCGCGAGTTCGAGGGCGTGCGCGAGCGCATCGCGGCCGTGCAGGGCCTGAGCCAGGGCGAGGTGACGCTGGCGACGACCACCGGCCTGGCCTCGGCCTTCCTGCCCGGCGTGGCGCAGAGCTTCCGCGTCGAGCATCCGGGCATCCGGCTGAAGCTGCTGGACTATCCCTTCGGCGAGATGCTCAAGAGCGTGGCCGATGGCGACTGCGACCTGGCGCTGGCCTACGACGTGCCCGACAGCGCCGGCGTGCAGGTGCTGTTCACCAGCGAGTGGCCGATCGGCATCGTCGTGCCGCCGGGCCATGCGCTGACCGGCCAGGCCACGGCGCTGCTGTCCGACTGCATCGGCTACCCGCTGATCCTGCCGGCCGCCGCGCTCTCGCTGCGGCCGCTGCTGGACGGCGCCTTCGCGCGCAGCGACATCCGCGTCACGCCGGTGGTGGAGAGCACCTCGACCTCGCTGATCCGCCAGATGGTGGCGCGCGGCAGCGGCATCACGCTCTTGAACCGGCTGGACATGGACGAGGAGCGCCGCAGCGGGCTGCTCGTCTTCGTGCCGCTGCGGGACCAGCATCCCCGCCCCCAGACGCTGCGCCTGATCTGCCGCCCCGGCCGCCCGGCGAACCTGGCGGCCGACCTGCTCGCGCGCCACCTGATCCGCGGCTTGCAGCGCCTGTTGACGGCCGCCTGATCGGGGCTAACCCGCGCAAGCGTCCACTTTTTCTGCACGGTTGGCACGAAATTCGCTGCTCGCGCCGGCGGGCGGCCTTGCCTAGACTTCCATCGCCCGCTAAGCCTGAAAGGATTCACGCGATGAGTTCCCGCAGCAGTACCTCCGTCGATGGCTACACCAACAGCCATCTGCTCGACCAGCGCCTTCCCGCCGGCCGTTGCGCCGCCCTCGGCCTCCAGCACGTGCTGGTGATGTATGCCGGCACGGTGGCCGTGCCGCTGATCGTCGGCGGGGCCCTGGGCCTGTCCAAGGCCGACATCGCCTTCCTGATCAACGCCGACCTGCTCGCCGCCGGCATCGCCACGCTGATCCAGGCGCTGGGCCTGTTCGGCTTCGGCATCCGCATGCCGGTGATGATGGGCGTTACGTTCGCGTCCGTCGGCCCGATGATCGCCATCGGCACCGACCCCTCGCTGGGGCTCACCGCGATCTACGGGGCCACGATCGTCTCCGGCCTGTTCGGCATCGCGATGGCGCCGCTGATGGGCCGGGTGCTGGGCGTGTTCCCGCCGCTGGTCACCGGCACGGTGATCACGCTGATCGGCGTCTCGCTGATGGGCGTGGCGATCAACTGGGCCGGCGGCGGCCAGCCTTCGAGCATCCAGATGGTCGATGGCGTGAGGCACGCCGTCTTCAACCCCGACTACGGCGATCCGTCCAAGCTGGCCATCGCCGGCCTGGTGCTGCTGGTGGTCATCGGCATCAGCCGCTACGGCAAGGGCCTGGTCGGCAATATCGCGGTGCTGCTGGGCATCGTCGTCGGCGTGATCGTCTCGCTGGCCATGGGCCGCATGCACTTCGACGGCCTGGCCGAGACGCCCTGGGTGGCCGTCACCACGCCCTTCCACTTCGGCATGCCGCGCTTCGAACTGTCGGCGGTGATCTCGATGTGCATCGTGATGATGATCACCCTGGTCGAGTCCACCGGCATGTTCCTGGCGCTCGGCGCCATCACCGGCCGGCAGGTCACGCCGGACCTGCTCACCCGCGGCCTGCGCGCCGACGGCCTGGGCACCGTGATCGGCGGCGTGTTCAACACCTTCCCCTACACCAGCTTCTCGCAGAACGTGGGCCTGGTGACGGTCACCGGCGTGCGCTCGCGCTACGTGGCGGCGGCCGGCGGCCTGATCCTGATCCTGCTGGCGCTGTTCCCGAAGATGGCCCATGTCGTCGCCAGCGTGCCCACCTTCGTGCTGGGCGGCGCAGGCATCGTGATGTTCGGCATGGTGGCCGCCACCGGCATCCGCATCCTGGGCAGCATCGACTTCGCGCAGAACCGCCACGGCCTGTTCGTCATCGCCATCTCGATCGGCCTGGGCCTGATCCCGACGCTGTCGCCGACGCTGCTGCAGCACCTGCCGGCCTGGCTGCACCCGATCACCCACAGCGGCATCGTGCTGGGCACGCTGGCCGCGGTGATCCTAAACCTGTTCTACAACGGGGTGGCCTCGTCCGAGCGCTCGATGCACATGGCCGCCGCCACCGCCCATTCCGCCGAGTGATGAATCAAGAAGAAGCAGTGAAGGTCCTGCGCCACGCCGAAGTGGTGCTGACGATGGACGAGGCACGGCGCGAGATCGCCGATGGCGCCGTCGTGATGCGCGGCCCGGAGATCCTCTGGGTCGGGCCGACGGCCGAGCTGCCGGCTGCGATGCTGGCGGGGGCCGCCGAGGTGATCGACCTGCACGGCCATGTGCTGATGCCGGGCCTGGTCAACACGCACCACCACATGTACCAGAGCCTGACCCGCGTCGTCCCTGCGGCGCAGGACGCGGAACTGTTCGGCTGGCTGCAGAACCTGTACCTGCTGTGGGCCCGGCTGACCCCCGAGATGATCCGCGTCTCCACGCAGACGGCGATGGCCGAGCTGATGCTGTCGGGCTGCACCACCAGCAGCGATCACCTCTACCTGTTCCCCAACGGCAGCCGCCTCGACGATTCCATCGAGGCCGCCCACACGATGGGCATGCGCTTCCACGCCGCGCGCGGCAGCATGAGCGTGGGCCGCAGCAAGGGCGGGCTGCCGCCGGACGAGGTGGTGGAGGACGAGGCCGCGATCCTGAAGGACAGCGAGCGCCTGATCGCCCGCTGGCACAACCCTGGCCGCTTTGCGATGCAGCGCATCGTCGTGGCGCCGTGCTCCCCGTTCTCGGTCTCCCGCGAGCTGATGCGCGACGCAGCCATCCTGGCCCGCGAGAAGGGCGTGTCCCTGCACACCCACCTGGCCGAGAACGACAACGACATCGCCTACTCCCGCGAGAAGTTCGGCATGACGCCGGCCGAGTATGCCGAGAGCCTCGGCTGGGTCGGCCCGGACGTCTGGCATGCCCACTGCGTCAAGCTGGACGAGGCCGGCATCGCGCTGTTCGGGCGTACGGGGACAGGTGTTGCCCACTGCCCCTGCAGCAATATGCGCCTGGCCTCGGGCATCGCCCCGATCGGTGCGATGCGCCGCGCCGGCGTGCCGGTGGGCCTGGGCGTGGACGGCAGCGCCAGCAACGACGGCGCCCACATGCTCGGCGAGGCCCGCCAGGCGATGCTGCTGGCCCGCGTGGGCCACGGGCCCGCGGCGATGACCGCGCGCGAGGCGCTGGAGATCGCGACGCTGGGCGGCGCCAAGGTGCTGGGCCGCGACGACATCGGCGCCTTGAAGCCCGGCATGGCGGCGGACCTGGTCGCCTTCGACCTGCGCGGCGTCGGCCATGCCGGCGCCTGGCACGACCCGGTGGCCGCGCTGGTGTTCTGCCAGCCGGCCAATGCCAGCCTGTCGGTCATCAACGGCCGGGTGCGCGTGCGCGGCGGCGAGCTGGTGGACGTGGAGCTGGCGCCGCTGCTGCAGCGGCATCGCGAGCTGGCGAAGACGCTGTACGAGGCGGCGCGGCGGCCGCATACCGCCTGAGCTGGCACTGCGCCTGCAGCTGCTCGATGAAATCCTGCTGCACCCGCGTCGGCAGCCAGTCCGCCCGCGTGGTGTAGCCCACCGCCCGGTCGGCCTGCGGCGCGGCCACCGGCAGCGCCACCACCTCGTTGCGGTAGTTGCCGTAGAGGATGTGCGAGCGAGACAGCAGCGAGATGCAGTCGTTCTCGTCCAGCATCGCCATCATCATCGCCAGCGAGCTGGTCTCCACCAGCACGCGCGGCGCCTGGGGCAGCGTGGCCAGCAGCGCGTCGACGACCGAGCGGCGCGGCATGTCCTGCTGCGGCACGACCCAGCCGTGGGCCGCCAGGTCCTTCAATGACACCTTGCGGCGGCTCGCCAGCGGATGCTCGCGGCGCACGACCACCACATACGGGTCGGTGAACAGCTCCCGCTCCACCACATTGCCCGCCAGCCTCGGCTCGCGCAGCGCGCCGACGATGATGTCCAGCCGCCCGAAGCGCAGGTCCTCCAGCAGCCGCGCGTGGGCGCCCTCGCGGATGGTGACGGTGACGTTGGGATAGGACTCGCGCAGGCGGCCGATCGTGCGTGCCAGCAGGCGCTGCGGCATCAGCGGCAGCACGCCCACTGCGATGCGCCCGGCCGCTTCCCCGCGGGCCGTGACCAGTTCGGCCAGCGCCTGGTCGATCTCGCCCAGCGCCACCACCAGCCGCCGGGCCAGCTCCTGCCCGGCCGCGTTGGCCGAGACGCTGTGCACCCGGCGCCGGTAGAGCGGCACGCCGATCGTGTCTTCGAGGTCGCGCGCCGCCTTGTGGACGGCCGGCTGCGAGATGCCGAGGCGCCGCGCGGCCTCGGCCGCCGAGCCGGTCTCGGCGATAGCGACATGGCAGCGGATCTGTGAATCGGTCAGCCGCCGGCTACGGGCCCTGCCGCCGGCCGGCATCGCCGCCTCGATCTGGTCCAGCAGCCGCCGCACGCGGCGCTGCAGCAGCGCGCCATCCGCGGTCAGCTCACTGCCGCCGAAGCCGCGCTCGAACAGCACCGCGCCGAAGCTTTCCTCCAGCTTCTTGATCGCCTGGCTGACGGCAGGCTGCGTCAGCGCGACCGACTCGGCCGCCTGGCTGATGCCGCCCTCGCGGCAGACCGCATCGAAAAGCACCAGTCGGCGCAGCTGGGGTGAGTCCATGGCTTCACTTTAATTTATGGCAGAGGTGCCGGGATCAATTAGTGCAGGAGCGCTCGTCTCCCTACAGTCTGCTTCAGGTCTTCAAGCAGCTTAATCAATCAGTCATGGACTACGTCGACACCCACACCCACGCCATCTCGCCGGACCACGACCGCTACCCGCTCGCCCCGGTCGGCGGCAAGCAGTCCGACTGGTCCGCCCACCGCCCGGCCGACTACGGGAGCCTGCTCGCCTCGCTGGATGAGGCGGGCATCCGGCATGCGATGGTGGTGCAGGCCTCCACGGCCTATGGCAACGACAACCGCTACGTGGTCGATGCGGTGAAGGCCCATCCGGACCGCTTCTGCGGCGTGTTCTCGATCGACGTGCTGGCGCCGGACGCGGTGGAGCGCTTCAAGTTCTGGCTGGGCGAGGGCCTCAGCGGCCTGCGCCTGTTCCTGACCGGCACCACGATGCCCGGCCAGGCGAACTGGCTGGATGACGAGCGCTCCTTTCCCGTGTGGGAGTACGCCCAGGCCAACAACATCTCGATCTGCCTGCAGATGACCGCCGCCGGCATCCCCGCGCTGCGCCGCATGCTGGGCCTGTTCCCGCGCAGCCGCGTGCTGCTGGACCACCTGGCCCGGCCAGACCTGTCCGACGGCCCGCCCTATGCCTCCGCACAACCCTTGTTCGACCTGGCCGAGCATCCGGGCGTCTACCTGAAGCTCACCAACCGCACGATCACCGAGGCCTCGCGCGGCGCCTCGACGCCGCAGGCCTTCATGCCGAAGGTGCTGGCAGCGTTCGGTGCCAGGCGCATCGCCTGGGGCTCCAACTTCCCCTCGGCCGAGGGCTCGCTGAAGTCGCTGCTGGCCGAGGCGCAGGCGGGGCTGGCGATGCTGTCGGACGAGGATCGGCAGTGGATCTTCGGAGACACCGCGCGCTCCATCTATCCGGAGTTGAGCCGCATGGGAGCACGGTCATGCTGAACGCCGCCGTCAAGCGCTACCCGCACACCGCGCCGCTGATGGACGGGGCACTGCGCGAGCCCGGCCTGCAGCTCAACTGGCTGGATATCGAGCCGATCCACAAGGCCTTCGCCCCGATGGCCCGCCGCCAGGCCTACGACGTCAGCGAGCTGGCCATCGCCACGCTGCTGCAGGCCAAGGCCTACGGCAAGCCGATCATCATGCTGCCCGTCGTGCTGGCCGCACGGCTGCAGCAGGGCTGCCTGGTCTACAACCGCAGGCATCGCCCGGGCCTGACGGTGAAGGACCTGGCCGGCGCCAGGGTCGGCGTGCGCGCCTACACGCAGACCACCGGCATGTGGCTGCGCGGCATCCTGGACGAGACCTACGGCATCGCGCCCGAGGCCGTGCGCTGGACCACCTTCGAGGGCGCCCACCTGGAGGAGTACCAGGATCCCGCCTTCGTCAGCCGCGCGCCGGCCGGCGGCAAGGGCATGCTGCAGATGCTGATCGACGGCGAACTGGACGCCGCCATCTTCGGCAACGACCTGCCCAGGCACGAGGACATCGGGCCGGTCATCGCCGACCACGCCGAGGCCGACCAGCGCTGGCTGGCCACGCACGGCTTCGTGCCGATCAACCACGTGCTGACGATACCGACGGCCGTCGCGCAGGCGAACCCGGAGGCCGTGGGCGCCGTGTACCGGCTGTTCCTGCAAGGCAAGGCCGCGGCCGGCGATGCGGCGCGCAGGCGCCTGCCCGACGGCATCGAGGCCTTGCGCGCCCCGCTGGCCAAGACGCTGGCCTTCTGCGAGCGCCAGGGCCTGATGCCGCGCCCCTTCGGCGTGGACGAGCTGCTGGCCGACTGCCACGACTACCTCTGAGCCGATACACAAGAACGAAGGAGACAATGAAGTGAACATGAAAGACCTGCCGCCCGTCCCGCCGCCGCCGGCGCGGAAGATCAAGAAGCCCTGGTACCGGGACATCTCCTTCCAGGTGTTCGTCGGCATCCTGCTCGGCGTGGCCGTCGGCCACTGGTGGCCCGATGCGGGCAAGGCCTCGCAGCCGCTGGGCGATGCGTTCATCCGGCTGATCCAGATGGTGGTCGGGCCGATCATCTTCTGCTCGGTGGTCAGCGGCATCGCCAACGCCGGCGACATGAAGAAGGTCGGCCGCGTGGCGATCAAGGCGCTGGTCTATTTCGAGGTGATCACATCCATCGCGCTGCTGATCGGCCTCGTCACGATCAACCTGCTGCAGCCCGGCGTCGGCATGAACATCGACGTGGCGGCGCTGGACACCGGCGCGGCCGACAGCTACATCACGCAGGCGAAGCACTTCGAGTCCACCAGCCTCTTCCTGCTCAACCTGATCCCGAAGACCATGGTCTCGGGCTTCGCCAGCGGGGACATCCTGCAGATCCTGTTCGTCTCGGTGCTGTTCGGCTTCGGCCTGGCCGCGGCCGGCGATCGTGCGAAGCCGATGCTCAACGTGCTGGAGAGCTTCGCCCAGGGTGTGTACTGGATCATCGGCCTGGCGATGAAGGTCTCGCCGATCGCGGCCTACGGCGCCATCGCCTTCACCGTCAGCAAGTTCGGCGTCGGCTCGCTGGTGGCCCTGGGCAAGCTGGTGGGCGAGTTCTACCTGACCTGCCTGCTGTTCTTCGTGCTGGTGCTCTGGCCGGTGGCCCGCATGGCCGGCTTCAGCCTGCTCAAGCTGATGCGCTACATCCGCTCGGAGCTGCTGCTGGTGATCGGCACCAGCTCGTCCGAGAGCGTGTTCCCTCAGCTGCTGAAGAAGCTGGAACAGCTCGGCTGCGAGCGCTCGGTGGTGGGCCTGGTGCTGCCCGGCGGCTATGCCTTCAACCATGACGGCACCTGCCTGTACTTCGCCGCGGTATCGGTGTTCCTGGCGCAGGCCACCAACACGGCGCTGGGCTGGGAGCACCAGCTGGCCCTGCTGCTGGTGCTGCTGATCACCTCCAAGGGCGGCGCCGGCGTGGCCGGCTCGGCGATCGCGGTGCTGGCCGCCACGCTGGCGGCGACGAACGCGATCCCGGTGTCATCGATCGCGCTGATCCTCGGCGTGCACCGGTTGCTGTCCTCGGCCTTCGTGTTCGTGAACATCACCGGCAATGCGGTGGCCACCGTGGTGGTCGCCCGCTGGGAGAAGGCGCTGGACCGCCAGCGCCTGCAGGCCGAGCTCGAGGCCGGCTACGTCGAGCCCGAGCTGGCGATCGCCCACCACTAACCGGCAAACCCGACGGCATCCGTATCCGCAGCAAGGGCTGCGGGGCGGGCTGCCGCGTCCCAGAATCACAAGGAGACAAAACCATGAACCGCTCTGCATCCCCAATCCTGGCCGCCTCCGCAGCGCTGCTGCTGGCACAAGCCGCCCACGCCCAGACCGAAGTGAAGATCTTCGGCACCGCCGACGGCGGCGTCCGGCACCTCAGCAACGTCAACGCCGCCGGCGACAGCAAGACCATCATGGGCACCAACGGCTGGAACAGCTCCAACAAGCTGGACTTCGCCGGCCGCGAGGAACTGGGCGGCGGGCTGGAGGCGCACTTCCTGCTGGAGAACGGCTTCAACCTCGCCACCGGCGCGCTGGACAACACCACCGGCACCTTCTTCCAGCGCCAGTCCTTCGTCGGCCTCAAGGGCGCCTGGGGCGCGATCGACCTGGGCCGCCAGTACACGATCTCGCACGACTTCATCCTCGACTACGACCCCTTCCGCTTCAACTACACGCCGCTGATCCCGCTGACCCAGGCCTCCAGCGGCACCCGCTTCAGCAACGACGTCAAGTACACCGGCGACTTCGGCCGCTTCCGCCTGGAGCTGGAGAACTCCTTCGGCGAGGTGGCGGGCAGCAACAGCAGCGGTTCGGCGCGCGGCATCGGCCTGCAGTACATGGGCGAGGACCTGATCGCCGGCGGCTCCTACAACCGCCGCAGCGTGCTGGTCGGCACCACCTATCGCAACGAGGACTACTACCTCGTCGGCGCCGCGTGGAAGCACGGCAGCCTCGGCCTCTCCGGCGGCTACATGCTCGACACGATCGACATGGAGGGCACGGCGCCGAACACCGCCACGCGCAATGCCTTCGGCGGCGCGAGCTGGTCCTTCACCGAGCAGCTGAAGCTGACCGGCGGCTTCTATCGCACCACATCCAGCACCGACAAGGCCCGTGGCAAGGACATGACCATCGTCGGCCTGGACTACTCGCTGTCCAAGCGCACCAAGCTCTACCTGGAGGCCGACCGCAACAAGTGGAAGACCAAGGTCGTGTCCACGTTGAACGCGGCGGGTGTCTCCAATCAGACCGGCGTCACCATGGGCATCAACCATCGCTTCTAGCCCGGTGTATAAACCCGCCCCATTGCAGGATTGAAGGAGTAGAGGCGATGGGCGCACAGTGGAAGGCCAAGCACAAGGACATCGCGGCCAATGCCAAGGGCCGCATCTTCGGCAAGCTGTCCAAGGAGATCATGCTGGCTGCGCGCAGCGGCGCGGACCCGGACATGAACCCGAAGCTGCGCATGGTGCTGGCCGCGGCGCGCAAGGCCTCGATGCCGCGCGACACGCTGGAGCATGCGGTCAAGAAGGGCGCCGGCCTGCTGGGCGAGCCGGTCAACTACGAACGCGTGACCTATGAAGGCTTTGCGCCGCACCGGGTGCCGCTGATCGTCGAGTGCCTGACCGACAACGTGAACCGCACCGTCTCGGAGATCCGCGTGCTGTTCCGCAAGGGCCAGCTGGGCGCCAGCGGCTCGGTGGCCTGGGACTTCGACCACGTCGGCCTGATCGAGGGCGCACCCGCCGCACCGGGGGCCGACGGCGAGCTGGCCGCGATCGAGGCCGGCGCGCAGGATTTCGAGGCCGCCGAGGAGGAAGGGCACATGCTCTTCATCACCGAGCCGGCCGAGCTGGACCTGGTGGCCCGCGCGCTGCCGGCCCACGGCTTCAACGTCGTCTCGGCCAAGCTCGGCTACCGGCCGAAGAACCCGGTCGACCCGGCCTCGCTGAGCGCCGAGGCGCTGGAGGAGGTGGAGACCTTCCTGGCCGCCATCGACGCGCACGACGACGTGCAGGACGTGTTCGTCGCGCTGGGCGGCTGAGCCGCCGGATCAGGCGCCGTCGGCGCAGACCTGCCTGGACGGGCCGGCGGCCTTCCAGCCGGTGCCGTACTCCGACAGCGCCTTCTTCTCTTCCTTCGTGATCACGTCCGGCACCTTGAGCGTGATGACGCTGCGCTGGTCGGGCTTCACCAGCGCCCACATGTCGCGGTTGGACGGATGGCTCTTGAGCATCTGGTGCAGCTGCCCCGAGCAGTAGAGCTGCTTCATGCCGCGGGCCAGCAGATCGCGCAGCTGGGTGTTCTTGGGCGAGACGTAGAAGAACAGGTCGGTGCCGTACTGGCCGTACTGGATCACCGCCGAGGGCTCCAGCACGATGCCGCCGGCGGCGATGCCGGCGAGCTCGGGGCCGACCTCGAAGATGCCGCGGTTCAGCGCGTCGAAGCGCTCCTTGCGCAGCATCACGAAGAGCTGCTGGTAGACCGGCGACTTCTCCACGTGGATGCCGTTGGCCTCCATGATCGGCGTGTCGGCCCAGGTGGTGCCCGAGCCCACCGAGAGCTTCTGCAGGCCCGCCAGTTCCAGCGGCGGGTGAGTCTTCTTCAGGCTGTTGGGCGTCATCAGCAGCGCGCGGATGCCGCCGCCGCCCAGGTAGATCGGTACCGGCACCGGCGTGAGGCCGGCCGTGTTCTCGCCGCCGGCGCTGGTGGCGATCACGTCGCAGCCTTCGCCCTGGATCACGGCCATCGAGATGCGGCGGTCGGCCGACCTGGCGTCCACGTCCTTGCAGCCCTCGACCGTGGCCTTGACGCCCACGGCGCCGAGCGCAGCCGTGAGCAGGTCGATGCGGTACTGAAGTAACTGGTTGGTTTTTGCGTCCTCGGCCTTGGAGAGGTGGAGGGTCATCGACTGCGGCGCGTCGGCCGCGGTGGCGATGCTGCCGCAGGACAGGACCGAGAGGCACAGGGCTGCTGCTGACAGCTTCATATCGTCTCCTCCTTGCTTTGCAGACCCATGCTACGAGCAAGTGCCGCCGATGTCATCGGCGGGATAAGAGAAGTGAAGGAATGTTTCCACTCGGTATCCATGGCCCGTGCGGCCGCCGATTCACGGCGATGCCACATTTGCTCGCGATGCTGCGCGCCTTGCGCTAACGCCATGCCTCGACGGCATGTGGCGCAGAAGTTGCTCGCGGACTCCGCCGCGCTCACAACAACAGGATCGATTGGGAATGACCGAACAGAAACTCGTCCGCTTCGCGCGGACCGCATTGAGCCTGGCCGCCGCTGCGCTGGCCGCTTCCGCTGCCCACGCGCAGGCCACGACCGCCGCCGACACGGACGCGCCCCAGACCCAGGAGGCAGCACCGGGCAAGGCCCCGCAGCGCGCCAACGCATCCAGCACCTCCAACACCACCAATGCCAACGCCTCTCAGCGCGCGATGGAGCAGCTCGAGAAGATCGAGGTGAGCGGCCAGAGCCACTCGCTGGGCGGCGGCCTCATGACGGTGCAGATCGCACCGAAGGCGGTCTCCACGATCACCCGCAGCGCGATCACCCAGGCCGCCCCGGGGGCCAACTACGGCCAGATGATCGCCAGCATGCCCGGCGTGGTCGCGATCACCGACGACCCGACCGGCCTGTTCGACAGCAACTACCAGATCCGCGGCTTCACGAACGACCAGATCGGCGTGACGGTCAACGGCGCGCCGGTCAACGACAGCGGCAACTACCGCGTCTACCCGACCGAGTACGGCGACACCGAGAACATGAACGACATCACCGTGCTGCAGGGCTGGCCGGATGTCGACCAGGCGGTGGCCGGCGCGGCCGGCGGCACGATCGCCTGGTCCACGATCGACCCCTCGCACAAGTTCAGCCTGGACACCAGCGTGACCGGCGGCAGCAACAACTACCGCCGCGAGTTCGTGCGCCTGCAGACCGGCGATACCGGCGCGATCCGCTCCTGGCTCTCCTATTCGCACAACAGCGCCGACCTGTGGCGCGGCGTGGGCCATGCCAAGGTGGACAAGATCGACGGCAAGTCGGTCTGGACCATCGACGGCGCGAACTCGATCTCGGCCTCGCTGCAGTACAACCGCGAGGTGCGCATCGGCGGCTACCAGATGCTGACCGCCGCGCAGGCCGCGGCCAACTACTACACCAACTGGAACGCCACGATGGCGTCCACCACCGACACCAGCTACTACAAGCTCAAGACCAACCCGTTCGAGAGCTATATGGTGAGCCTGGACGGCGAGTTCACGCTGAGCGACTCGCTGCACCTGTCGGTCGTGCCCTACTTCCAGTACGGCTCAGGTGGCGCCGGCTCCGGCTTCACCTTCACCGAGAACACCGCCGCCGCCAACATCGGCCGCTTCGGCTACGTCAACTATGACCTCGACGGCGATGGCCAGGTCACCAACAACAAGAAGGTGCTGAGCTACTCCTACTCGGGCTCCGACACCTGGCGCCCGGGCGTGATCGCCAAGCTGGTGCAGGACTTCGGCCCCACCGACACGCTGACCTACGGCTTCTGGCTCGACGTGCCGCGCGAGGAGCAGCGCCAGGTCTACACGACCGTCGATGCACAGGGCAATCCGGCCGACATCTGGGCCAACAGCAACCTGGTCAAGTACACCGCCAGCGGCGACCCGCAGTACAACTACCTCGACTACACCAAGACCAAGCTGGGCCGCCTGTTCATCAGCAATGACTGGACGCCGGACAACAAGTGGACCATCACTGCCGGTGGCGCCTACACCCGCGTGACGCGCGAAGGCGTCGGCTATCAGCATCTGGGCGCCACGGCCGGGCCGGTCTACTCGCAGCAGTTCGGCGGCTACTCCAGCAATAGCTGGAACAAGTTCACCCCGTCGGTCGGCGTCAAGTTCCAGTTCGACAACGCCAACCAGTTCTACGCCGGCTACGGCCGCAGCTTCCGCGCCCCGGTCAACGGCGTCATCACGCAGAGCAATGCGGTGATCGAGTACTACCGCCAGAACCCCGCCGAGCTGGTGCGCAGCGGTCTTACCAACGAGCAGCTCAACGCCATCGGCACCAACAAGCCCGAGACCGCGGACACCGTGGACTTGGGCTGGCGCTATTACGCCGGCCCGGTCTCGGCCAGCGTGGACGTCTACGCCTCCAACCTGAAGAACAAGCAGGTCTCCGGCTATGACAGCGTCACCGCGCAGACGGTTTATCTGGCAGTGCCGGTGCTGCACCAGCGCGGCTTCAATGCCGAGGCTAGCTACAAGGTCTACAGCGACCTGGACCTGTACGCGTCCTACGCCTACACGACGTCCACGATGATGACCAACACGGCCACCATCGGCGACGGCACCTACCCGACCCAGGGCAAGTCCTTCGTCGACGTGCCGCGCAACACGCTGAACCTGGGCGCCAGCTTCCACCACGGCCCCTTCTGGGCGAGCCTGTACGCCAACTACCGCAGCAGCTTCTGGGCGGACTGGGTCAACACCGAGAAGGCGCCGGGCTACTCGACCGTCAGCCTGAACACCGGCTGGAACTTCGACGATGTGTCGGGCTGGCTGAAGAAGCCGCAGCTGAAGGTCAACGTCTCCAACCTGACCGACAAGAAGGCGCTGACCTTTGCCAACACCACCAACTTCCTGGCCACCAAGGGCGCCGTGAACGACGTGGACACCGGCAAGAACACGCTGTACTCCAGCGCCGCCACCTACAACCTGCTGGCGCCGCGTGCGGTGATGGTCACGTTGAGCGCTTCGTTCTTCTGATCCATGACGTCGTCTTCATCCTTGCTGCTCCGTGCTGCAGCGGTGGTGGCGGCTGTCGGGCTGGCCGGCTGCGTCGCGACGCAGCCGGCCGGTCCGCGCACGCTGACCGTCCTGTCGATCAACGACTTCCACGGCTACCTCCAGTCCCGCGGCCCGACGCCGGCGATGCTGCGCCTGCCCGAGGCCGACGGCAGCCTCGGCAGGCCGCAGGCGGCCGGTGGCATCCCCTACCTGGCCAGCGCACTCGACGAGTTGCGCGCCCAGCATCCCGATGCGCTGGTTGTCGCCGCCGGCGACCTGATCGGCGCCTCGCCGCTGAACTCGGCCCTGCTCGACGACGAACCCAGCCTCGCGGCCTTCGACAAGCTGGGCCTGGTCGCCTCCGCGCTCGGCAACCACGAGCTCGACATGGGCCTGCCCGCGTTGCAGGACAAGCTCGCCGGCCGCTGCCCGGCCACCGGCTGCCCGCTACCCGGCTACAGCGGCGTCCACTTCCCCTACCTGGCCGCCAACCTGATCGACAGCTCGGGCAAGACCCCGTTCCAGAGCTACGTGATCCGCGAGGTGCAGGGCCTGAAGCTCGCCGTCGTCGGCGTGGTGACCAAGGACACGCCCAAGGTCTCGCTGCCTCGCAATATGGAAGGCCTGCGCTTCCTCGACGAGGCCGACACGCTCAACGCGCTGGTGCCCGAGCTGCGCGCCCAGGGCGTGCAGCTGCTCGTCGCCGTGATGCACGAGGGCGCCGAATGGCGCGGCCCGGCCAACGACCCGAGCTATGCCTGCGCGGGCCTCGGCGGCCGCGGCGTGGACATTGCCCATCGCCTGGCCAAGGACTACGCGATGATCGTCAGCGGCCACAGCCACATGGCCTACACCTGCAAGGTCGACGGACGGCTGCTGGTGCAGGCCGGCAGCTTCGGCGCCTGGGTGACGCAGACGACGCTGCAGGTCGATGGACAGGGCCATGTGCTCGATGCCCAGGCGGTCAACGTGCCGGTGCTGCAGTCGCTTTACACGCCGGCCCCGGCCTTCGCGGCGCTGGAGGCCGAGGCCGAGAAGCTGACCGAGTCGGTGCGCCTGCGCCCGATCGCCACGGTCGCCCACGGTCTGCGCCGCACGCCCACCGACCCGGACGGCGATGCCGGCCTGGGCAACCTGATCGCCGACTCGCAGGCCGCCTATGCGCGCGCCCACGATACGGTGAAAGGCGCCGGCCCCGTGGTGGCGCTGATGAACCTCGGCGGCATCCGCACCGATCTGGAAGCGAGCCCGGCGCGGCCGGTCAACCTCAGCGAGCTGACCGCCATCCAGCCCTTCCATAACGAGCTGGTTGCACTGACCCTGAGCGGCGCGCAGCTGCGCGAGCTGCTCACGCACCAGCTGCCGCGCGGCACCAGCGCGCCGCGCCTGCTGCAGCCCTCGTCCAGTCTGCGCTACAGCTGGGCGCGCGCGGCCGACGGCAGCAGCCGGCTGGTGGAGGTCCAGGTCGACGGGCAGCCGCTCGACGACGCGCGCTCGTACCGCATCGTCGCCAACGGCTTCATGGCCGATGGGGGCGAGGGCCTGTCCGTGATGCGCCAGGGCCGCGACCGGACCGTGCTCGGCGTGGACCTCGACGCCTTGCTCGACTACCTGCCCGCCCATCCCGAGGCGGTGGACCAGGTGCAGCCGGGCCGGATCAGGCGGGTGGAGTAGGCCACCAGTCCCGCGGCGCGCCCTGCTCGCATTTGCGGCAAGGCAAGACCTGACCCTTGGTCGCCTCGCGCCCGGCCGCGGTCACGACCCACGGCCGGTTCTGCCACGGCGGGTCGTGCCGCACATGCTGGTTGTGGCCGCAGGCGAGTTCGGCCACCCAGTGGCCTTCCTCGTCCTGGTGGAAGCCGACGATGGGCTGGTCCATCAACCGGCCGTCCATCCTCCGCCCAGCGCCTTGATCAGCTGCACGCTGGCCCGCCGCTGGCGCGTGGCCAGCTCGGCGGCACTGCGCTGGCTCTGCAGCGTGGCGGTCTGCGAGGTGACCACTTCCAGGTAGCTGGCGGCGCCCTCGCGGTAGCGGTTGTTGGCCAGCGTCAGCGCGCGCTCGGAGGCCGCCAGCGCGGCGGCTTCGGCCTCGGCGGCGGCGCCGTAGTGCTGCAGCAGCGCCAGCTGGTCCTCCACTTGCTGGAAGGCGCCGATCACCACGCCGCGGTAGCGCGCGCCGTTCTCGTCCAGCACCGCCTGGGTGCGGGCGATCTCGGCCTTCTTGCGGCCGCCGTCGAACAGGCTGCCGGCCAGCGTCGGGCCCAGCGCCCAGAAGATGTTGGGCGCGGCGATGAAGTGGCTCAGGTCGCTGCTCTGGTAGCCGAACAGCGCGCTCAGCATCACCGAAGGGAAGACCGCGGCCCGCGCCACGCCCACGCTGGCGTTGGCGGCGGTGACGCGGCGCTCGGCCGCGGCGATGTCGGGCCGGCGCTGCAGCAGCGTGGAGGGCAGGCCGGTCGGGATCGCGGGCAGGGCGATGTCGGCCAGGCGCGGGGCGATGCTGAAGTTCGAGGCCGGCTCGCCCAGCAGCGCGGCGATCGAATGCTCGACCAGCGCGCGCTGCGCCTGCGACTGCCGGGCCTGAGAGCGGGCCGATTCCAGCTGCGCCTCGGCGCGGGCCAGGTCCAGGCCGTTGGAGACGCCGGCCTCGTGGCGCTGGCGGATCAGCGCGCGAGCCTTGTCGTAGGCCTGCACCGCCTCGTGCAGCAGCGCGTAGTCGCGGTCCAGGCCGCGCAGGGCGATATAGCTGTCGGCCAGCTGGGCCTGCAGCGAGAGCCGGGCCGAGGCCAGGTCGGCCTGCGCCGCCTGCTCGCTGGCCAGGCCGGCGTTCACCTGCTGGCGCACGCGGCCCCACAGGTCCAGTTCGTACTCCAGGTCCAGGCCCGCCGTGTAGGAGCCGTAGGTGTCCGGCGAGGTGGGGCCCAGCACGCGCAGGGGGCGCAGCTCGGCCTGGCGGTCGCGCTGCAGGTTCAGCGAGCCGCTCAGCGAGGGCAGCTCGGCCGCGCGCAGCTGCGTGGTGGCGGCGCGGGCCTGCTCGTAGCGGGCCAGCGCGGCGGCGAGGTCAGGGCTGCCTTCGGCCAGGCGCTTCTGCAGCCCGTCCAGCTCGGCATCGCCGTACAGCGTCCACCAGTCGCCGCGCGGCGCATGGTCGGCCGGGGCGGCGGCGGTCCAGGGCGCGCCTTCCTTGAAGGCCGCGACGGCTGGGATCTGCGGCAGCTCGGCGGGTGGCTGCTGCGTGGACGCGCAGCCGGCCAGCACCAGCGCCGAGACGAGCGTGAGCCGCTTCATCATTGGCGCACCCGCACCGCGTCGCCGTTGCCGACGCCGTCCGGCGGGTTCTCGATCACGCGGTCGCCGGCCGTCAGGCCGGTGGCCACCTCGATGGATGCGCCGAGGTCGCGCGCCACCGTCACCGGCTTCAGCAGCACCTTGTCGCCGGCGCCGACGGTGGCCACGTTCAGGCCGGCCTTGTTGAAGATCAGCGCGCCGGGCGGGATCGCCAGCGTGCCGGGCAGGCCGGGGAGGTCCAGGCTCAGCTGGGCCGAGCCGCCGGGCAGCAGCTCGCCGGTGGCGTTGTCCACGGTCAGCTGCACCAGCATGCCGCCAGAGCTGGCCGAGATCGCGCGCGAGGTGGACTGCACCGTGGCCGTGTAGGTCTGGCCCGGATGCTCGGGCACCGAGAGCCGCGCCTTGGTGCCCGGCTTGATCGCGCCCACATAGGTCTGCGGCACGCTGGCGTAGACGCGCAGCTTGCGCGTGTCCGAGACGACGAACAGCTCGCTGCCCGCCGCGCCGCTGCCGACGTTGATCAGCTGGCCGACGTCGGTGTTGCGCGTGGTGACCGTGCCGTCGAACGGGGCGGTGATGCGGGTGTAGGCCTTCAGCGACTGGATGCGATCGACATTGGCCTGCAGCGCCTTGACGGCGGCGTTCTTGGCGGTGAGGTCATTGGTCTTCTCCTCGACCTCCTGGCGCGAGACCGAATCGCTGCCCAGCAGCGACTGCCAGCGCTTGGCCGTCACCGCGGCCTGCGCCGCATTGGCCTTGGCGCTGGCCAGCTCGGCCTGGGCCTGCAGCAGCTGCTGGTCGAGGTCGGGCGTCTCGATCTCGGCCAGCAGCTGGCCGGCCTTGACCGGGGTGCCGATGTCGGCGGTCCAGCGCTTCAGGTAGCCGCTGACGCGGGCATACAGCGGCGCGCGTGCGAAGGCCTCGATGCGGCCGGGCAGTTCCAGCGTGGCGGCATTGCCGGCCGCCTTGGGCGCGATCACGCTGACGGTGGGCACGGCCAGCGCCTCGGCGCGCTCGTTCAGGCGGGCCGCGTCGGAGCGGCGGGTGACGACGCCATAGACGACGATGCCGGCGGCGATCAGCACGATCAGCAGCGCGCTGGTGGCGAGGCGGCCCCGTGACAGGGTGGTGGACTCAGACGACATAACTCTCTCCGATGACGGACGATGCTTTGGGAGCCGGCCGGCGGTGGGCCAGGCTGAAGACGACGGGCACGAAGACCAGCGTGGCCACGGTCGCGAAGACCAGGCCGCCGATCACCGCGCGGCCCAGCGGCGCGTTCTGCTCGCCGCCTTCGCCCAGGCCCAGCGCCATCGGCAGCATGCCGATGATCATGGCCAGCGCGGTCATCAGGACCGGGCGGAAGCGCACGAAGCCGGCTTCCAGGCCGGCGGCGACGGCATCGCCCAGCTCTTCCAGCCGCTCGCGGGCGAAGCTGATCACCAGCACGCTGTTGGCGGTGGCCACGCCCATGCACATGATGGCCCCGGTCAGCGCGGGCACGCTCAGCGTGGTGTGCGTGGCGAACAGCATCCACACGATGCCGGCCAGCGCCGCGGGCAGGGCGCTGACGATCACCGCCGGATCGCTCCAGGACTGGAAGTTCACGACGATCAGCAGGTAGATCAGCACGATCGCGCCCAGCAGGCCGAACAGCAGGCCCGAGAAGGCCCGCTCCATCGTCTGCACCTGGCCCAGCAGCGCGACGCTGGAGCCCTTGGGCAGCTCGCCCTTGGTCTCTTCGACGACACGGCGGATGTCCGCGGCCACGGCGCCGAGGTCGCGGCCCTCGGTGGCGGCGTTGATCTGCACCATGGTCTGGATGTCGTACTGGCTCACCGTGGCGTTGGACGTGCTGCGGGTGAAGGTGGCCAGGCCGCCCAGCGGTTGCGAATTTCCTCCGACCGGGAGGTTGGCCAGGTCCGACAGCCCGTCCAGCTTGTGCTGCGGCGTCTGCATCACGATCGCATAGCTGATGCCGTTGGCCGGGTTGAGCCAGAAGGTCGGCGCCACCTGGCTGCTGCCGGCGAGGTTGACGACCAGGTTGTTGGTGACGTCGCGCGCGGTCACGCCCAGCTCCTGCGCCCGCGTGCGGTCGATGTCCACGTTGAACACCGGCGCCTTGTTGGACTGCTGGATGCGCGCATCGGCCACGCCGGGGATGGCGCGGATCTTCTTCAGCAGCTTGTTGCCGTACTCGAAGTTGCCGGCGAGGTTGTTGCCGCGGATCTGCAGGTCGATCGGCGCGGGGGCGCCGAAGTTCAGGATCTGGCTGACGATGTCGGCCGGCGGGAAGCTGAAGACCGTGTCCGGGAACTCGCGCGGCAGTTTCTCGCGCAGCTCGCGCACGTAGTCGGCGGTGGGGCGGTGCTCCTTGGTCAGCGCGATCTGCACGTCGCCGTCCTGCGTGCCGATCACGCCGGTGTTGTTGTAGGTCAGGTTGATCGAGCTCTGCGGCAGGCCCAGCGTGTCGACGATGGTGCTCACCTCCTCGGCCGGGATGACGCGGCGCACCGCGTCCTCGATCTTCGCGAAGCGCGCCGCCGTCTCCTCGACGCGGGTGCCCACCGGCACGCGCGCATGCATCAGGATCTGGCCGCCGTCCACCGAGGGGAAGAAGTTGCTGCCCAGGAAGGGGATCAGGCAGGCCGACACCGCGATCACGCCGACGAAGCCCATCACCACCGTGGGCCGGTGGTGCATGGCCAGCTCCAGCAGGCCGCGGTAGCCGCGGCGGATGTGCTCGAAGCGGGCCTCGAAGCCGCGCTGGAAGCGGATCAGCGGGTTGCGCGTATCTTCCCGTTCGTGCGCATGGACGTGGGGCTTCAGCAGGTACTTCGCCATCGTCGGCACCAGCGTGCGCGAGAGGATGAAGGAACACAGCATCGCCAGCATCACCGCCTCGGCCATCGGCACGAACAGGTAGCGGGCCACGCCGGTCAGGAAGAACATCGGCACGAACACGATGCAGATGCACAGCAGCGAGACCAGGGCCGGCGTCACGATCTGGCGGGCGCCGTCCATGATGGCGGTCTCCACCTCCTTGCCGTGCTCCAGGTGCCAGTTGATGTTCTCGATCGTCACCGTGGCGTCGTCGACGAGGATGCCCACCGCCAGTGCCAGGCCGCCCAGGGTCATGATGTTGAGCGTCTCGCCCAGGGCCGCCAGGCCGATCAGCGCGCCCATGATCGAGAGCGGGATCGAGACGGCGATGATCACCGTGGAGCGCCAGCTGCCGAGGAACAGCAGGATCATCAGGCTGGTCAGCGCCGCGGCGATGCAGCCTTCCACCGCCACGCCGCTGATGGCGGCGCGCACGAAGATCGACTGGTCGTTGATCGGCACCACGTTCAGCGCATCGGGCCAGCCGGACTTCATCTCGGCCAGCTTGGCGCGGATGCCGTCCACGATGGCCAGCGTGGAGGTGGAGCCGTTCTTCAGCACCGACATCAGCACCGAGCGCGAGCCGTCCACGTGCACGATATTGGTCTGCGGCGCATTGCCGTCGTGGACGTTGGCGACGTCGCGGATGTAGATCGTCGCGCCGTTGACCACCTTGATCGGCAGGTCGCCCAGGTCCTTGATCGCGGAGGGCGCGTTGTTCAGCTGCAGCGTGTACTCCTGCTCGCCGATCTTCTGCGTGCCCACCGGCACGATGATGTTCTGCGCCGCCAGCGCCAGCGACACCTCCTGCGCCGACAGCCCGCGCGACTGCAGCGCGGCCGGGTCGAGGTCGATCATCACCTGGCGCTGCTTGCCGCCGTAAGGGAAGGGGATGGCCGCGCCGGGCACGGTCACCAGCGGCGTGCGCACGGTGTTGACGCCCAGGTCGAACAGGTTCTGCTCCGACAGGCCCTTGCCCGACAGCGCCAGCTGCAGGATCGGCACCGTCGAGGCGTTGTAGTTCAGGATCAGCGGCGGCGTGATGCCCGGCGGCATCTGGCGCACGGCCACCTGCGCGATGGCGGTGACCTGCGCGTTGGCCACCGCGACGTTGACGCCCGGCTGGAAGAAGATCTTGACGATGCCCACGCCGGCATAACTGGTCGCCTCGATGTGCTCGATGTCGTTGACGGTCGTCGTCAGCGAGCGCTGGAACAGCGTGGAGATGCGGCCGGCCATCTCCTGCGGCGGCAGGCCGGTGTACTGCCAGGCCACGGCGATCACCGGGATCTTGATGTCCGGGAAGATGTCGGTGGGCGTGCGCAGGGCGGCCAGCGGGCCGATGCCCAGCAGCAGCAGCGCCATCACGATGAAGGTGAGCGGGCGCGTCAGCGCCACGCGGACGATGCCTACGAGCATTGCGGGGACTCCTTGCGGTCGGCGGCGCCGGGCATCACCGTATCCATATTGGCCTGGACGCGGCGCAGCAGCTTCATCAGCAGGCGGCGCTCGTCCTCGTCGAAATCGGCCAGCGCCTCCTCGCGGTTGCGGTCGCCGATCTCCCAGATCTGCGCCAGCACGCCTTGGGCCTGTTCGGTCAGGTGCAGGCAGTGGGCGCGCCGGTCGGCGGGGTCGATGCGCTGGCCGACCAGGCCGTCCTCGGCCATGCGGGCCAGCAGCCGGCCCAGGGTCATCGGATCGGTGTCGGTCAGCGCGGCCAGGCGGGCCTTGGAGATGCCCTCGTTGCGCTGCAGGTAGGCCAGCACCCGGCACTGGGCCAGCGTCAGGCCGCCGATGGCGCTGCCGACGGCCAGGCGCTCGAAGTTCAGGGCATGCAGCCGCGCCAGGTCGCGCAGCAGGAAGCCGAACTCGCGCTGCGGGTCGGCGAAGGTGTCGTTTGCGCTCACGCGGCGGTTCCCTCGATGTTGGTCGGTATCAGCTGATAGTGTAGGAAGGCTTTGGCGTCCGTGCAGGTTGGCGGTTATGCGTAGAGGCCGGCAAAGTTCTGTGAATCGGGCGCTTGTCGCTCCCGGGACGGTGCCCTGCGATGGGGCGTGCTTGAATCGCAGCCTTTGCGGAGAATCGGATCCCCGCACCAGCAGGAGGCACGACCACCATGAGCACCACGATCAACAAGCAGATCCATCTCGTCTCGCGCCCCCAGGGCGAACCCACCACCGGCAACTTCCGCCTGGTCGAGGCGCCGGTCCCGGCGCTGGCCGAGGGCCAGGTGCTGGTGCGCAACCACTACCTGAGCCTGGACCCGTACATGCGCGGCCGCATGAACGACGGCAAGAGCTACGCGCAGCCCCAGCCGCTGGACCAGGTGTTCCTGGGCGGCACGGTCGGCGAGGTGGTCGAGTCCCGGAACGAGCATTTCAAGGCCGGCGACAAGGTCGTCGGCATGGGCGGCTGGCAGCAGTACCAGCTGGTCGACGCGAACCAGCGCGGCGTCCTGCAGAAGGTGGATACGACGCACGTGCCGCTGTCGGCCTATCTGGGCGCCGTGGGCATGCCGGGCGTCACCGCCTGGTATGGCCTCACGAAGATCATCGCCGCCAAGGCGGGCGAGACGGTGGTCGTCAGCGCGGCCAGCGGCGCGGTGGGCGGCGTGGTGGGCCAGCTGGCCAAGCTGCGCGGCGCGCGCGCCGTGGGCCTGGCCGGTGGCCCTGACAAATGCCGTTATGTCGTCGAGGAGCTGGGCTTCGACGAATGCATCGACTACAAGCAGCATCCGGACGTGAAGTCGCTGTCGGCGGCGCTGAAGGCCGCCTGCCCGGCCGGTGTCGACGGCTACTTCGAGAACGTCGGCGGCAAGATCCTGGATGCGGTGATGCTGCGCTCGAACGCCTTCGCCCGCATCGCCCTGTGCGGCATGATCTCCGGCTACAACGGCGAGCCGATCCCGATGGCCGCCCCGCAGCTGCTGCTGACCAACCGGATGAAGCTCGAAGGCTTCATCGTCAGCGAGCACATGGAAGTGTGGCCCGAGGCGCTGAAGGAGCTGGGCACGCTGGTCGCCACGGGCAAGCTGAAGTTCCGCGAGTCGGTGGCCGAGGGCATCGAGTCGGCGCCGGAGGCCTTCCTGGGCCTGCTCAAGGGCAAGAACTTCGGCAAGCAGCTGGTCAAGCTGGTCTGATGGACTGGATCTGCGCCAGGCTTGAAGAGCTGGCGCCGCGCCAGCTCTACGCGGCGCTGGCCTTGCGCAGCGCGGTCTTCGTCGTCGAGCAGGCCTGCGTCTACCTGGACCCGGACGGCCACGACCTTGACCCCGGCTGCTGGCAACTGCTGGGCTACGAGGATGGCGAGCTGCTCGCCTGCGCCCGCCTGCTGGCGCCCGGCGTGAAGGGCGCGGCCCAGGTCCACCCGATGATCGGCCGCGTCGTCACCGCCCCGGCCGGCCGAGGCCGCGGCCTTGGCCGGCCGCTGATGCAGCGGGCGATCGATGAATGCAGTGCCCGCTGGCCGGGCCTGCCGATCGACATCGGCGCGCAGGCGCACCTGCAGCGCTTCTACGCGAGCCTCGGCTTCGTCCAGCGGGGCGAGCCCTATGACGAAGACGGCATCGCCCACATCGACATGAGAAGGCAGCCATGAGCGACCTGATCCTCCACCACTACGCCGGCTCGCCCTTCTCCGAGAAGATGCGCCTGCTGTTCGGCTACAAGCAGCTCGCCTGGCGCAGCGTGGACGTGCCGGTGATCCTGCCCAAGCCGGACGTGCTGGCGCTGACCGGCGGCTACCGGCGCACGCCCTTCCTGCAGATCGGCGCCGACATCTACTGCGACACCGCGCTGATGGGCGAGCTGGTCGCGCCCGAGCTGCAGCCCGGTCCGGCCCGCATCGTCGCCCAGTGGGCCGACACCGACCTGTTCTGGGCCATGATCAGCCACGTGATGCAGCCCAAGGGCTTCATGGCCATCATGGGCGGCCTGCCGCCGCAGGTGCTGCAGGCCTTCGCGGCCGACCGGGCGGCGATGACGGCGGGCATGAAGCGCCCGAGCGCCGCCGACGCCACCGCTGCGCTAACGAGTTACCTCGACTGGCTGGAGCAGACGCTGGCCGACGGCGG
>NZ_LYVQ01000082.1 GCF_001984095.1 Pelomonas sp. KK5 | reverse complement strand
GGGCCCCGCCATTGTCGCCGATGCGTGCGGTTCAGCCCGGCGCGGCCATGCCGAACTTGCCGGCCTCGGCGTCGATCTTGGGACGGAGCTTGCGGGCGGCGTCGAGGTCGGCGCGGGCGGCATCGGCTTCGCCGAGGCCCTGGTGGGCCAGGCCGCGGCCGTAGAGCGCCCAGACGTTGTCGGGATGGAGCTTGATCACCGCATCGAAATCCGCCATCGCGCGGCGCGGCTCGCCGCGGCGCAGGTGCACCCAGGCGCGGCTGTCTCGGTAGCTGGGGTTGTCGCGGTCGGCGCGCAGGGCCTGGTCGCAGTCTTCCAGCGCCGCGTCCAGCTCGATGCCCAGCCGCGCCCGCGACCAGCAGCGCGCGTTCAGCGCCACCGGCAGCAGCGCGTCGTCCTGGTGGGCGGGAATCCATTGGCTCCACTGGCCGATGGCTTCGCGCAGCAGCTCCATCCGGCCGTAGAGCTGGGCCATGGACATGCGCAGCGCGGATTGCGGGGGCAGCGTGCGGTCCAGCGTCTGCAGGTCGGCCAGTGCGGCCTCGCGTGCCTTGGTGGCCTGCAGGCCGGCGCGGTTGATCAGCGCCTCGGGCTGGTTCGGGTCGAGTTTTAGCGCGGCGTCGTAGTCCCGCAGAGCGAGGTCCGGGTGGCGCATCGCGCGATGCACGGCGGCGCGGCGGACGAAGCAGTCGACGAGATCGGGCGCCATCGAGCAGGCCCGGTCCAGGTCGGCGAGGGCGCCTTCGTAGTCCTGGCGGGAGGCGCGGGCGGCGCCGCGGCGGGCATAGGCGGCGGCGTCGGTCGGATCGTCGCTGTTGTCGGCAGGCGTCGAGGCGGCATCTGCCGCGGCATGCGGCATGCTCGCGTCGCGGGCGCTGAGCGCGAACACGGGGCCGCCGTTGTGCGTGAAGTACATGCGGCGCTGGCTCTTGGAGATGTAGATGCGGTGGGCGAGGAAGAAGTCCATGCCGAGCAGCATGTCGGTGCCGCGCATGTCGTAGTCGACCACCCGCATGCGGATGTTGGAGACCTGCTCGTCGCCCAGCGTGAAGCGCCCCAGCGGCGCGGTCCAGGCCTGCCGCGTGCCGGTGCCGGCGCCGTAGGACCGTCCGGCAGGCGTCATCTGCGCCGGCTCGATGCCGGCCCGCAGCGCCGCGGCGCGGGACAGCAGGGAGTCGGGCGCGCCGCTGTCGAACAGCACGCGCACCTTGTAGTCGTTGACCTGGGCGATCGCATTGACCGGCGGGCGCTTGGACTTCTGCTCGTCGCGCAGCAGCGGCAGCACGACCACCGGCTTCTCCCCGGCCCAGTAGGCGAAGCCGGTGTCTCCGCAGTCGCCCTTGGGGAAGGCGAAGCGGATCATGCCGTGGGCCAGGTCGTACTCGATGTCGGTGGCGGCGAGGAAGTTGCGGCCGAGCACGCCCATGCTGCCCGCGCCCATCTCGGTGCCGCCGACGACGAACTCGACGTTCGGGATCACGCCGCCCTCGATCACGAGCTGGTCGACCACGGTGGACCAGGCATCGACTTCGCCGTTGAGGCCCTCGATGCGCAGGCCCTGGGGCAGCGCGTACAGCTTGAGCTTCAGCTGCTGCGCCGCGGCCGGCGTCAGGAAGCTGAAGAAGGCGCCGCTGTCCACCATCAGCGGCACCTTCGCGCCGTTGATGCCCACGTCCACGATGGCGCGCGGGCCGATCATGCGGACGGGCATCTCCGCCAGGCTCATCGTGCATGTCTCGGCGGCTTCGGAGGCGCCGACGCCGCAGGCCAGCGCGAGGCCCAGGGCCTGGAGGCGGCGAAGGGTTCGATTCGTCATGGTCAGCTTCATCATCATCATCATCGTTGCCCCGCAGGAAGATGGGCGGCGGTTCAGGTGCCCGCCGGCAGGCCGAGCCTGGCGACTTCCGCATCGATCGACGGCAGCAGCTTGCGCGCGGCATCGAGATCCGCCTGGCCCTGCTCCGGCTTGCCGCTGCGGGCGCGCACGATCCCGCGGCCATAGAGCGACCAGGCGTGGTCGGCCTTCAGCTTCAATGCCTGGTCGAAGTCGGCCTGCGCCTTCTGCAACTCGCCGCGGCGCAGGCGCAGCCAGCCGCGGCTGTCGCGGTAACTGGGCTTGTCCGGCTCGAGGTCGACGGCCTGGTCGCAGTCGGTCAGCGCCTCGTCCAGTTCGACGTTCAGCAGCGTGCGGGTCCAGCAACGGTTGTTGAGGGCCCCGGGGAGATGGACGTCCTTGCGGTGTGCGTCGATCCAATGGGTCCATTGCGCCAGCGCGCGGTCCGGCTGTTCCAGCCGCTCATAGAGGTGCGCCATGTCCAGGCGCAGCGGGGACTGCGTGGGCAGGGTCCGGTCCAGCGTCTGCAGATCGTCCAGCGCCTGCTGGTGCTCGCGCGCTTGCGCGAGCAGTTCGGCCCGCATCAGGCGTGCGTCCCCCTGCGCCGGGTCGAGCTTCAGGGCAGTATCGAAATCCTGCCGTGCCGCCTCGGCCTGGTTCATCCGATAGCGCAGCGTGCCGCGGTGCAGAAAGTGGCGGGCGACGCCAGGATCCATCTCGCAGGCGCGGTCCAGGTCGGCCAGCGCGCGAGGGAAATCCAGCCGTGCTGCCGCCGCGGCGCCGCGACGTGCGTAGGCATCGGCGTCCGCCAGCGGCGGAGCGTCCGCGGGCGCTTCGGTGCCGGGCGCGCGCGCCTTGGCCAGCTCGAGTGCACTGCGTGCGAACACCGGGCCACCGTTGTAGGTGAAGTACATCTTCCGCTGGCCGCGGGACACGTAGATGCGGTGCGACAGGAAGAAGTCGATGCCCAGCAGCATGTCGTGGTCGCGGTCGCTGTAGTCGGCTACCTCGACCAGGATCTTCGAGATCGTCTCGCCGCCGATCTGGAAGCGGCGGAACTCGGCGTTCCAGGCCTGCGCCGAGCCTTCGCCGGCTCCGTGGATGCGGCCCATCTCCTGCATGTCGGCCTTGTCCACGCCGGCCTTGCGGGCGGCGGCGAGGCTGATCGTCGAGAGCGCGCCGGTGTCGAAGAGCACGGTGATCGACCGGTCGTTGATCCTGGCGTCGGCGAGCAGTGCCGCCGAGTTGTTCGATCCGAGCCCCAGCAGGTCGACCTCCGACAGCGGCTGGTCCTTGGCCCAGTAGGCCACTTGGCTGCCCTTGCAATCACCCTCGGGGAAGATCAGACGGACCACGCCGTGCGCGAGGTCGTACTCGGCATCGGTGACGCCAAGGATGTTGCGGCCCAGCAGGCCCATGGTGCCGGCGCCGGGCTCGTTGCCGCCGACCAGGAAGTCAATGCCGGGCAGCTTGCCGCCGACCAGATCCATCTCCTTGACGGTGGTCACGCGGGACTCGATCTCTCCGGTCAGGCCGTAGATGCGCATGCCCGCGGGCAGCCGGCGCAGCTTGAGCTCCAGTTGCTGGGCGGCGGCCGGCGTCAGCGCGCTGAAGAAGGCACCGCTGTCCAGCGCCAGCGGCACCTGGGTGCCGTTGATGCCGACGGTGACCACCGCGCGCGCGCCGACCATCGTGGCTGGCAGTTCCAGTGCCTGCAGGTTGCAGGGCTTGGCCGCGAACGCTGCGGCTGGCAGCAGGGCGGCGGCCAGCGACAGCGCGGCGGCCCAGCAGCCACCGCTTCTCTTGCATGTCATGTCTTGTTCTCTCCCCGATAGCGCGCTGCACTGTACGGCAGGCGTCGGGCGCCATCGGCTGGGGATTACCGCAGCAGGAGCAGGTCGTCCAGGGTGCGCCGATAGATGTTCTTCAGCGGCTCCAGCTCCGCCACCGGCAGGTTCTCGTCCACCTTGTGGATCGTGGCATTCACCGGTCCCAGCTCGATCACCTGCGGGCAGATCTTCGCAATGAAGCGGCCGTCGGAGGTGCCGCCGGTGGTGGAGAGCTGGGTGGCGATGCCGGTCTCGGCCTGGATGGCGGCGGCCACGGCGTCGCTGAGCGTGCCGACCGGCGTCAGGAAGGGCTCGCCGCCGAGCGTCCAGTCGAGCGCGCACTGCAGGCCATGGCGGTCCAGCAGTTCGTGCACCCGAGCCTTCAGCCCCTCGGGCGTGGACTCGGTGCTGAAGCGGAAATTGAAGTCCAGCAGCATCTCGCCCGGGATCACGTTGGTGGCGCCGGTGCCGGCCCTGATGTTGGAGATCTGGAAGCTGGTGGCGGGGAAGTGCGCGTTGCCGCGATCCCATTCGATGCCGACCAGTTCGGCCAGCGCGGCCGCCGCCTGGTGGACGGGGTTGCGGGCCAGCTGCGGGTAGGCCACGTGGCCCTGCACGCCGATCACGCGCAGCCGGCCGCTGAGCGTGCCGCGGCGACCGTTCTTGACCATGTCGCCGACCCGCTCGACGGCGGTGGGCTCGCCGACGATGCACCAGTCCAGCCGCTGGCCGCGCGCTTTCAGCATCTCACAGCAGACCTTCGTGCCGTCGTGGGCTGGCCCCTCCTCGTCGCTGGTCAGCAGCAGCGCGAGGCTGCCGGCGTGGTCGGGATGCGCGGCGGCGAATTCCTCGGCCGCGACGACCATCGCCGCCACCGAACCCTTCATGTCCGCGGCCCCGCGGCCGAAGATGCGGCCGTCGCGATGGCTGGGCACGAAGGGATCGCAGGCCCAGGCCGCGAGCGGCCCCGGTGGCACCACGTCGGTGTGGCCGGCGAACAGCAGCACCGGGCCGCCGGCATCGCGGCCGCGGCGGATCGCCCAGAGATTGCTGACGCGGAAGTCCGACGGACCGCTGTCCATCCGTTCGATCTCGAAGCCCGCCGCGGCGAGCCGTTCGGCGATCAGCTCCTGGCAGCCGGCATCGTGGGGGGTGACCGAGGGGCGCGCGATCAGCTGTTCCAGCAGGGCGAGGACCGCGCTCATGCTCCGTCCTATTCGCGGACGTCCAGCGTGATCTCGGTGAAGCTGGCCTCGTCGCTGGCCTTTTCCTCGACCTTCGGGCCCTGGGCCTTGGCGCCGGGCTGGTCGTTCTGCAGGCGCCAGAGCAGGTTGGTCGGCGAGTCGGCGAAGGCCAGGCCTTCCTCGCGCGTGATCACGTTGTTGGTGATCAGGTCGGCGAAGTGTTCCTCGTAGGTCTGCGAGCCTTCGGCGATGGACTTCTCCATCGCCTCCTTGACGCCGCCGAAATCGCCCTGCTCGATCAGCTCGGAGATCAGCTTGGTATTCAGCAGGATCTCCACCACCGGCACCCGGCCGCCGCCGGCCGACTTGACCAGGCGCTGCGAGACGATCGCCTTCAGGCCGGCCGCCAGGTCGTTCAGCAGGGCGGGGCGCGACTCGGGCGTGTAGAAGGACAGGATCCGGTTCAGCGCGTGGTAGGTGTTGTTGCCGTGCAGTGTGGCCAGCACCAGGTGGCCGGACAGCGCGTAGGAGATCGCTGCCGTCATCGTCTCGCGGTCGCGGATCTCGCCGATCAGGATGCAGTCCGGCGCCTGGCGCAGCGCGTTCTTCAGCGCGATCTGCAGCGAGGCGGTATCGCGGCCCACCTCGCGCTGGTTGACCACCGAGCGCTTGTTGCTGAACAGGTATTCGAGCGGATCCTCGATGGTGAGGATGTGGCCCGACATCGTCTGGTTGCGGTGCTCCAGCATCGAGGCGAGCGTGGTGCTCTTGCCGGTGCCGGTGGCGCCCACCATCAGGATCAGGCCACGCTTCTCGGTGACCATCTTGCCGAGGATGTCCGGCAGGTTCAGCGAGCCCAGCGAGGGGATGTTGTGCGGGATGTGGCGGAACACACCGGCGATGGTGCCGCGCTGGCGGAAGCCCGAGAGCCGGAAGCTGCCCACCTTGGGCACCGAGACGGCCATGTTCAGCTCACCTTGCGCGTCCAGCTCTTCCAGGTGCCGCGGCTCGATCACCTCGGCGATCAGCTGGCGCGGTTGCATCGGGGCGAGCAACTGGTCGGACAGCTGGACGATCTGCCCGTTGATGCGGATCAGCACCGGCATATTGGCCGAGAGGTAGACGTCGGATGCCCCCTTGTCGGCCATCAGCCGCAGGATGCGTTCCATGTTTCCACTGTTGGTCGTGCTCATGCCCTTCGCCTCCTCCTGCGCCGATCCGCTCGTTTTACTCGTTATGCACGCAGCAGGTCGTTGATGCTGGTCTTCGCGCGGGTGCCGGCGTCCACCTTTTTCACGATGATGGCGGCGTAGAGGCTGTACTTGTCGCGCGGCAGGCTGCCGCTGATCACCACCGAGCCGGCGGGCACGCGGCCATAGGAGACGGTGTCGGTCTCGCGGTCGTAGATCGGGGTGCTCTGGCCGATGTACACGCCCATCGAGATGACCGAGTTCTCCTCGACGATCACGCCCTCGACCACTTCCGAGCGCGCGCCGACGAAGCAGTTGTCCTCGATGATGGTCGGGTTGGCCTGCAGCGGCTCCAGCACGCCGCCGATGCCGACGCCGCCCGAGAGGTGCACGTTCTTGCCGATCTGCGCGCAGGAGCCGACGGTGGCCCAGGTGTCGACCATCGTGCCTTCGTCCACATAGGCGCCGATGTTCACGTAGGAGGGCATCAGCACCACGTTCTTCGCCTGGAAGCTGCCGCGGCGGGCCACGGCCGGCGGCACCACGCGCACGCCGCTGGCGCGGATGGCGGCCTCGTCCATCTGGCCGTACTTGCTGGGCACCTTGTCGAAGAAGGTCATGTCGCCGGCGCCCATCAGCTTGTTGTCGTTCAAGCGGAAGGACAGCAGCACGGCCTTCTTGACCCACTGGTGCACGGTCCACTGGCCGACCGACTGGCGCTCGGCCACGCGCAGCGTGCCGGCGTCCAGCGCGGCGATGACCTCGTCGACGGCCTTGCGGACTTCGGGCGCGTTGGTCGGGTTCAGCTCGGCGCGGCCTTCCCAGGCCAGTTCGATGGTGGATTGCAGTTGGGAGATGTTGCTCATGGAGGAAGGCTCGGTCAGGCGAAGGATTGGACGAAGGAAGCGATGCGGTGGGCGGCCTCAAGGCACTCGGCCGTCTCGGCCACCAGGGCCATGCGGAAGCGGCCGGCACCCGGGTTGACGCCATGGGCCTGGCGGGCCAGCAGGCTGCCGGGCAGGACGGTCACATTGTATTGAGCGAGCAGGTCCAGGGCGAAGGCGATGTCGTCGCCGCCATGGATATGTTTCGGCACCGCGGCCCAGAGGTAGAAGCTCGCGTCCGGCAGGGCCACGTCGAGCTGCGGCGTGAGCACCGGCATCACCTGCGCGAACTTGGCGCGGTACTGCTCGCGGTTGGCGACCACATGGGCCTCGTCGTTCCAGGCGGCGATGCTGGCCATCTGCACCATCGGGTTCATCGCGCTGCCGTGGTAGGTGCGGTAGAGCAGGAACTTCTTGATGATGGCGGCGTCACCGGCGACGAAGCCCGAGCGCATGCCCGGCACGTTGGAGCGCTTGGACAGGCTGGTCAGGATGATCAGGTTCCTGTAGTCCGTGCGGCCCAGCTGCGCGGCAGCCTCCAGGCCGCCAAGCGGCGCTTCCTCGCGGAAGTAGATCTCGGAGTAGCACTCGTCCGAGGCGATCACGAAGCCGTACCGGTCGCTCAGCTCGAACAGCATCTTCCATTCGGACAGCGGCATCACGGCGCCGGTCGGATTGCCGGGCGAGCAGACGTAGACGAGCTGCGTGCGCGCCCAGGTGGCCGCGTCGATCTGGCCCCAGTCGTTGGCGAAGTTGCGCTTGGGATCCGAGTTGGCGAAGGCCGTGTCGGCGCCGGCCAGCAGCGCCGCGCCTTCGTAGATCTGATAGAAGGGGTTCGGCGAGACGACGACCGGCGTGGGTGTCACGCTCGGGTCGATCACCGTCTGCGCCAGCGCGAACAGCGCCTCGCGCGAGCCGTTCACCGGCAGGAACTGCGTGGCTGCGTCCAGCGCCAGCCCGTAGCGGCGCTGCACCCAGCCCGCGCAGGCTTCGCGCAGGGCCGGCAGGCCGGCGGTGGCGGGGTAGGCGGCCAGCGTCTTCAGGCTGCCGGTCAGCGCATCCTCGACCAGTTTCGGCGCCGGATGCTTGGGCTCGCCGATGCCCAGGCTGATGTGGCGGTAGGCGGGATTGGGCTTGATGTCCTTCGTCAGCGCGGACATGCGCTCGAAGGGGTACGGGTGGAGCTTTTGCAGCAGCGGATTGAACGGCATGGCAGATTGGGATTTCGGGGAATCATAGCCAGCCCGTGCAGCCGTCCTGCCTACACCGACAGACAAGTCGGCCTTCGTGATGCGTGGCGCCGTAGCCGACGGTGATCTCCTCGCCGCTCGCGATGTCGCGCAGCGCGAAGAACTCCACCGCGCCGGCCTCCACCTGGATGCGCGCATTGGGCCTGCAGGAATGATTGGCGAAGCGCAGCGGATCGGCCGAGCGGGTGCAGTCGATCGCCCGGCTGGCCGACAGCTCCACCATCATGATCCGCTCGCGGCCCTGGGCGCGGCGGCGCGCCTCGGCCACGGTGATCGGCTCGCCGGTCAGCTCTCCTAACTTGTTACCTGCGCTGACCATTTCGGCCGCGAAGACGCCGTAGCCGTCGATGCGGCTGCGCGCGATGCGCAGCGCGACGAGCGTGTTGGTGAAGTCGGCGGCTATCGGCAAGGCGATTACTTCAGCAGGCCTGTTTCCATCGAGAACGAAGGCAGGTCCACCTTCGGCTGCGGCTTCCAGCCCTTCTTGCGGTGCTCGGTGACGACGTTGGTGTAGATGCCGCCGCGCACGTACCACTTGGCCGTGATGCGGATGTAGCGCGGGTCGGTCACCTTGATGATGTCTTCCATGATGGTGTTGGTCACCTTCTCGTGGAACGCGCCTTCGTCGCGGTAGCTCCAGAAGTACATCTTCAGGCTCTTCAGCTCCACGCAGAGCTTGTCCGCGATCATGTCGATCACGAAGTGGGCGAAGTCGGGCTGGCCGGTCAGCGGGCAGTGGCAGGTGAACTCGGGCACCTGGAACTGGATCAGGTAGTCGCGCTCGGGGGCGGGGTTCGGGAAGACGTGCAGTTCCTTGCTCGGGGCCGAGGGCGGGTTCGGCGGCATCTCGCGCATTTTCGGGGCGGCGGTGGTGGTCTTCTTGGACGTCTTGGTGGCCATGGTCGTGCTCAATTTTCAGAGGGCGCGAATGTTATCATCCGGCCAGTCACGAAGCCCCTGCGAAGGGGCTTTTTTGCAGATAAATCAATGGCTTAGATGCGCCTCAACTCGATCAAGCTCTCCGGCTTCAAATCGTTCGCCGAACACACCGTGTTCCAGCTGCCCGGGCAGCTGGTCGGTGTGGTGGGCCCGAACGGCTGCGGCAAGTCCAACATCATGGACGCCGTGCGCTGGGTGCTCGGCGAGAGCAAGGCGAGCGAACTGCGCGGCGAGTCGATGCAGGACGTCATCTTCAACGGCTCCGGCAACCGCAAGCCGGCCAGCCGCGCCAGCGTGGAGCTGGTGTTCAGCAACGAGGACTCGCGCGCCGGCGGCCAGTGGAACCAGTTCGCCGAGATCGCGGTGCGCCGCGTGCTGACGCGCGACGGCTCCAGCAGCTACTTCATCAACAACCAGCCGGTGCGCCGCCGCGACGTGCAGGACGTCTTCCTCGGCACCGGCCTGGGCCCGCGCGCCTACGCCATCATCGGCCAGGGCACGATCTCCCGCATCATCGAGAGCAAGCCCGAAGAGATGCGCATGTTCCTGGAGGAGGCCGCCGGCGTCTCCAAGTACAAGGAACGTCGCCGCGAGACCGAGAACCGCCTCAAGGACACCCGCGAGAACCTCACCCGCGTGGACGACATCCTGCGCGAGCTGAACAACAACCTCGAGAAGCTGGAGAAGCAGGCCGAGGTGGCGGCCAGCTACCGCGGCCTGCAGGAGAGCGGCACGCTGAAGCTGCACCAGCTGTGGTTCCTGAAGCACCGCGATGCCAACACCGAGGCCGCGCGCGTCAAGGCCGAGCATCTCGAAGCCGTCAACGCGCTGGAGTCGCGGGTCGCCGAGCTGCGCCATGTCGAGGCCGAGCTGGAGACCATCCGCCAGGCCCACTACGCGGCCGGCGACGAGCTGCATGCCTCGCAAGGCCGCTATGCCGAGGCGCAACTGGAGGTGAGCCGGCTGGAGGAACGCATCCGCTACGTGGTCGAGGGCCGGCAGCGCGTCGAGGCGCGGCTGGTCGAGCTGCACGTGCAGAACGCGCAGTGGAAGGAGCGCTCCGAGGCCGCGCAGCTCGAGATGGAAACCATCGCCGAGCAGATCGCTGGCGCCGAGGAGCAGAGCGAGATCCTGGCCGCGCAATCGGAAGAGCAGGCGATGAACCTGCCCAATGTCGAAGATGCCGTGCGCGTGGCGCAGGGCAAGGCCAACGAGCAGCGCGCGGCCGTCACCCAGGTCCAGCAGCAGATCCAGGTGCTGGCGGCGGAGAGCCGCAACATCGACGAGCAGTCGCGCCAGCTGCGCACCCGCCGCGAGCGCCTGGCCACCGAGCGACAGGCGCTGGCCGCGCCCGATGCCGAACGCCTGGCCGAGCTGAAACGCCAGAGCGAGGCGGCCGACGAGGCCCGCGACATGGCCGACGCCCGGCTGGCCGAGCTCTCCGAGCAGGCCCCGGCGATGGACGAGGCCCGCCGCGCCGCGCAGGACGATGCCAATGCCCAGCTGGCGAAGCAGTCCTCGCTGGCCGCCCGCCTGGAAGCGCTGCGCGCCTTGCAGGAGAAGGTCCAGACCGAAGGCAAGCTCAAGCCCTGGCTGGCCAGGCACGGCCTCGACGGCCTGCAGGGCCTGTGGACCAAGCTGCACATCAAGCAGGGCTGGGAGAACGCGCTGGAAGCCGCGCTGCGCGAACGGATGGGCGCGCTGGAAGTGGGCCGCCTGGAGACCGTCCGCGCCTTCGCGCTGGATGCGCCGCCGGCCCGCCTGGCCTTCTACTCGCCACCGGCGGCCGGCATCGTCAACAGGCACGAGACGCTGGAAAAGCTCAGCGACCTGCTGCGCCTCGATGACGCGGGCCTGAAGGCGCTGCTGAACGACTGGCTCGAAGGCGTGTACACCGCCTCGTCGATGGACGCGGCGCTGGCCGATCGTTCCAAGCTGACCCACGGCGAGCTGATCATGACCCCCGAGGGCCATGCGGTGAGCCAGTTCGCCGTCAGCTTCTACGCCCCCGATTCCGAGCAGGCCGGCATGCTGGCCCGCGCGCAGGAGATCGAGCACCTGCAGCTGGAGCTGCGCGCGCAGACGCTGATCGCCGAGGAAGCCAAGACCCGGCTGGTGCGTGCCGAGGCCGGCTACACCGAAGCCTCGCAGCGCCTGACCGCGCTGCGCCGCGAGTCGCAGGAGACGCAGTCGCGGGCGCATCAACTCCACGTCGAGCTGCTGCGGCTGTCCCAGCAGGCCGAGGCCGCATCGAGCCGCCGCACGCAGTTGGAAGAGGAACTGGCCGAGATCGACGCCCAGGCCGAGGAGCTGCAGGAGCGCCGCATGACCGGCGAGGCCCGCTTCGAGGAGCTGGACATGCAGCTCGGCAACACGCAGGAGCGCCATGCCGAGCTGGAAGACGGCGTCATTGCAGCGGAGCGCCGCCTCACGGAAGCCCGCGAGCAGCTGCGCGCGCTGGAGCGCCGCGCCCAGGAGTCGCAGTTCAGCGCCCGCTCGCTGGCCTCGCGCCGCGGCGAGCTGCAGCGCTCCATCGAGACCGCGGTGCAGCAGGTGCAGACCAACACCGCCTCCGCCGAGAGCCTGCAGCGCGAGATGGACACGCTCAACGACGCCGCCGCCCAGGCTGGCCTGCAGGACGCGCTGGCCGTGAAGATGGAACGCGAGCAGGCGCTGGCCACGGTGCGCAGCGGCTATGACGACCTGACGCTGCGGCTGCGCAAGGCCGACGAGCAGCGCCTCGGCTTCGAGCGCAGCCTGGACCCGCTGCGCGAGCGCCTGACCAAGCTGCAGCTGGAAGAGCAGGCCGCCCAGCTCGGCGGCGCCCAGTACATGGAGCAGCTCAGCGCCGCCGAGGTGGACCTGGAAGCGCTGGCCCGGTCGATCGAAGAGAACGGCGTCAAGCTCTACGGCCTGCAGGGCGAGATCGACCGCATCAACCGCGAGATCGCCGCCCTGGGCGCCGTCAACCTCGCCGCGCTGGACGAGCTGACCGCCTCGCGCGAGCGCAAGAATTTCCTCGACGCGCAGAACGCCGACCTGATGGCCGCGATGAAGACGCTGGAGGACGCGATCCACAAGATCGACCTGGAGACGCGCGACCTGCTGTCTGCCACCTTCAACCAGGTCAACGAACACTTCGGCCGCATGTTCCCGGTGCTGTTCGGCGGCGGGCAGGCGAAGCTGACGATGGTGGGCGACGAGATCCTCGATGCCGGCGTGCAGGTGATGGCGCAGCCGCCGGGCAAGAAGAACTCGACCATCCATCTGCTCTCGGGCGGCGAGAAGGCGCTGACCGCGATCGCGCTGGTGTTCGCGATCTTCCAGCTGAACCCGGCGCCGTTCTGCCTGCTGGACGAGGTGGACGCGCCGCTGGACGACGCCAACACCGAGCGCTACGCCAAACTGGTGGCCGAGATGAGCGCGGGAACGCAGTTCCTGTTCATCTCCCACAACAAGATCGCCATGGAGATGGCGCAACAACTGATCGGGGTGACGATGCAGGAACAAGGGGTGTCGCGGATCGTGGCCGTGGACATGGACAAGGCGCTGTCGATGGCGGAGATGGCGGCATGACGCTCACGGCTCTGCTTGCAATCCTGGGCGGCCTGGTGCTCGCCGGCGTGATCGGGCACGGCGCCTGGACGGCCCGCAAGGCCGGGCCGCGGCTGCCGCTGCCGGTGAACAACAACGGTGGCGTCGAGCCCCAGATGGACGGCGCCGAGCGCGTGGAGCCAGGTCTTGCCCCCGAGCTCGATGGCAGCGAGCCGGCGCCCGAGCTCGGCGTGCCCGCCAAACCGGCAGCGGCGCGCCCGCGCAAGCCCTCGGCCCGCATCGACGCGCTGATCGACGCGATCGCCACCGTCACCGTCGAGCACCCGATCAGCGGCGAGATGGCGCTGCAGCACCTGCCGCCCAGCCGCCGCGCGGGCACCAAGCCCTTCCAGATCGAGGGCCTGAACACCGAAAGCGGCGACTGGGAACTGCCGGTGCCGGGCCAGCGCTACGGCGAGTTCCAGGCCGGTGTGCAGATCGCCAACCGCAGCGGCGCGCTCAACGAGATCGAGTACTCCGAGTTCGTGCAGAAGATCCAGGGCTTCGCCGAGGGTATCGGCGGTTTCGGCCAGTTCCCGGACATGCTGGAGGTGGTGGCCGGCGCCCGCGAGCTGGACCAGTTCGCCGGCGCGCATGACGCGCAACTGGCCATGCTGCTGCGCCCGCGCGGCGCCGCCTGGACCCTGGGCTACGTGCTGCAGATGGCGGCCAAGCACGGTTTCGTGCCCGGCGCGATTCCCGGCCGGCTGGTGATGCCGGCGGCCGAGGAGGGTGCTCCGCCGGTACTGGTCCTGTCCTTCGAGCAGCAGGCCGCGCTGGCCGAGAACCCGCAGCAGTCCTCGCTGCGCGAGCTGACGCTGACGCTGGACGTGCCGCAGACGGCCGCCGCGCTCGAGCCCTTCGCCACCTGGCAGGAGGCGGCGCGCGGCCTCTCGCGCGACATCGAGGCCGACATCTGCGACGACCGCGGCCACGCGCTGGGCCTGCACGCCTTCGCCTCGATCGGCCAGGAGCTGAACGGGCTCTACGAGGCGTTGGCGGCGCGCGACGTGGCGGCGGGCTCGCCGGCGGCGCGGCGCCTGTTCAGCTGAAGAGCTCGGCCAGCCGCTCGACGGCGGCCACCGACTGCGCGCGGTCGACCCGCGCATCGGCATTGCCGAAATCGTGCTCGCCCTGGGCCTGCACCAGCAGGCCATCGCCGCGCGGCACCATCGACAGGTTGTGGCCGCGCCAGAACAGCAGGTAGTCCACCTCGGGCTGCGGGATCAGCCGCGCGGTCTGGCCGCGCACCGGCACCAGCGAGTCGTCGCCGAACAGCGCGCGGGCGCCGTAGCCGGTGCAGTTGACGATGGTCTGTTCTGGCAGCCGCGCCAGTTCGCGGGTGCTCGTGAACTCGCGGTGCACGATCTCGCCGCCGTTGCGCAGGAAATCGTCCAGCAGCAGGCGCTGGTAGCTGCCGATGTTGAACACCAGCTGGGTGATCTTCATCGCGTGAGCCGCCTTGAACGGATGCTCGTGCGGCTGCAGCGGCATGCTGCGCGGGCGCAGGTCGCGGATGCGTGAATACAGGTCCGGGTAGTCCGGTTCGCCCGGCTCGTGCGAGGGGCCCTGGGGCACGTCGTCCCACAGCACATAGCCGTCGCGCCACTGCACCGGCTCGGCCGGCAGGCCCAGCAGGCTCTGGTAGGTGCGGAAGCTGCTGCGCGTCATCGCCTCCCAGCGGTGCGCGAACTCGGGCGTGGCGTGCTCGGTGGTGACCAGGCGCGAGTCGGGCGTGAAGATGCCGGTGGCGCGGGACGAGGCCACCTCCGGAGGGCGCTCCTTGCAGTAGATGCGCACCTTCAGGCCCGCGTCCTGCGCCACGCGGGCGGTGGTCAGGCCGATCGCGCCGCAGCCGATCACGGCGATGCGCTTCGGCTTGTGTTCCAGGATCAGCGGCAGCGCCACCCGCGCCGAGCCCCAGGACAGCGACCAGCCGCTGCCGCCATGGCCATAGTGGTGGACGACATGCTTGCCATGCAGGCGCTGGGCCTCGATGCGCGGGCCCTGGGCGCGGAAGGGCCGGGTGCAGACCTCCATGTCGATCAGCCGGTCCGGATTGGCGCGCACCGGCGCCAGCGTGCGGCGCGGGTCGCCGAAGCGGACGGCGGCCTCGTCCTGGGCGAGGGCGGTCGTTCCCGTGAGCAGGGCGGGGACGCTGGCGAGCAATTGGCGGCGTTGCATGGCGGAGGTTTCGTCGGAGGCCGAAGCGATTTCTTGGGCCCGGGTTTATAACCCCGGCACCGAGGTCCATCCAGAGAGTCCATGAGCACGACGAACGACAAGCGCACGCAGTTCCGCCGCCTGCACGAGCAGCAAGCTTGCTTCCTGATCCCGAACCCCTGGGACGCCGGCAGTGCGCGGCTGCTCGAAGGCATGGGCTTCCAGGCCCTGGCCAGCACCAGCTCCGGCTTCGCCTGGTCCCGCGGCGGACCCGACGGCGCCATGCCGCGCGATGTGGTGCTGGCCCATCTGCGCGAGCTGGCGGCAGCAACCTCGCTGCCAGTCAATGCCGATTTCGAGAGCGGCTTTGCCGATACGCCGGCGGGCGTGGGCGAGAGCGTCCGGATGGCGGTGGAGACCGGCATCGCCGGCCTGTCGATCGAGGATGCCAGCGGCGATGCGAGCGCCCCGATCCGCCCGCTTCCCGAGGCGCTGGAACGATTGAACGCCGCCCGCGCCGCCATCGACGCGGCCAGCGGCGGCACCGTGTTGCTGGTCGGCCGTGCCGAGAACTACCTGCACGGCCGCCCCGACCTCGCCGACACCATCGCCCGCCTGCGCGCCTATGCCGAGGCCGGCGCCGACGTGCTCTACGCGCCGGGCCTGCGTACGCGCGAGGAGGTGCAGGCGGTCGTCGCGGCCGTGGCGCCCAAGCCGGTCAACCTGCTGGTCGGCGCGGCGGGTGGCTTCGTCGGCTCGCTGGACGAGGCGGCGGCACTGGGCGTGCGCCGCGTCAGCGTCGGTGGGGCGCTGGCACGCGCCGCCTGGGGCGGCTTCCTGCGCGCAGCGCGAGGGCTGGCGGAGACGGGATCGTTCGAGCACCTGGCCGGCGCGGCGAGCGGCGCCGAGTTGAATCGCCTGATGACCTGAGCCTTGATTCCACCCGCCTACACTGGCGGAATGACGTCGCCCCCACGCTCACTTCGTTCACTGCCCCCCAAGGGGGTGCGCAGCGCCTTCGGGCGGCCGGGCGGCGCTGCATGAGCACCCCGCTGATCCTGATCGTCCTGCTGATCGCCTGCAGCGCCTTCTTCTCCGTGGCCGAGCTGTCGCTCGCCGCCTCCCGCCGCCTCAAGCTGCGCCAGCTCGCCGACGAGGGCGATGCCCGCGCCGACAAGGTGTTGGCGGTGCAGGAGCGGCCGGGCCACTACTTCACCGTCGTGCAGATCGGCGTCAACACGGTGGCCATCCTGGGCGGCATCGTCGGGGAGGGCGCGCTGACGCCGTCCTACGAGTCGCTGCTGGCGCGCCTCCTGCCGCTGCAGCAGGCGCAGGACATCGCCTTCGGCCTGTCCTTCGCCAGCATCACCGCGCTGTTCATCGTGCTGGCCGACCTGGTGCCCAAGCGCCTGTCGATGAACGAGCCGGAGCGCATGGCGCTGGTCGTCGTCGGGCCGATGCTGTGGCTGGTGGCGGTGCTCAAGCCGCTGGCCTGGGCCTTCAGCGCGCTGACCAACGGGCTCATCCGCCTGCTGGGTCGCCCGGCCGAGCGCGACAACACGATCACCCACCACGACATCCTCGCGCTGGCCGAGGCCGGCAACGAGGCCGGCGTGGTCGACGACGCCGAGCAGCAGGCGATCGAGAACATCTTCGAGCTGGACACCCGCCGGGTCGAGAGCGCGATGACCGCGCGCGAGCGCATCGTCTTCTTCCTGCAGGACGACGACGATGCGCTGATCCGCAACCGCATCGCCGAGCAGCCGCACTCCACCTACCTGGTCTGCGACGGCGACATCGACCAGATAACGGGTTACGTGGACGCCACCGACCTGTTCCAGCGCGTGCTGCGCGGCGAGGCGATCGACCTGAAGGCGCCGGGCCTGGTGAAGAAGGTGCTGATCGTGCCGGACCGGCTGACCCTGTCCGAGGTGCTGACCCAGTTCCGCCAGGCCCACGAGGACTTTGCCGTCATCGTCAACGAGTACAGCCTGGTGGTGGGCGTGATCACGCTCAACGACGTGATGAGCACGGTGATGGGCAGCCTGGTCGCCACCGCCGACGAGGAGCAGCAGATCATCCGCCGCGAGGACGGCTCCTTCCTCGCCGATGGCATCACGCCGATCCCCGACGTGCAGCGCGCGCTGGAACTCGACGCGCTGCCGCACCCGGGCCAGTACGACACGCTGGCCGGCTTCCTGATGGTGATGTTGCGCCGCATCCCCAAGCGCACCGACCACGTCGTCTGGAGCGGCTGGCGTTTCGAGGTGATGGACGTGGACAGCTACCGGGTGGACCAGGTGATGATCACTCGCGTCGCCGAGGCCTGATCAATCGAGGAAGGTCCAGGTGTCGGCGCCGTCGAAGCGCCGCACCGGCACCGAGGCCTGCAGCTGCGGATCGAAGTTGTTCAGGTTGACTCCGTGCCTCGTCACCGCCTGCGGATCCACGGGCTCCCAATGCGTGACGATGCCGCAGTTCCGGCAGCGCATCGTGCGCAGCGTGCGGTCACCCTGGATGTACTCCTGGGTCTCGCCTTCGATCCGCACGGTGCCGAATTCGTAGTAGGCCCACAGCGCGCCGACCCGGCGGCACAGCGAGCAGTTGCAGCGCGTGGCCTTCTCGGGCACGGAGGGGAGGGTGAGCTGGACGGCGCCGCAGTGGCAGGCGCCTTCGAGCGACAGGGCGCCGTTCATGCCGCGCTCAACCTGAACCGCGCCACCACCTCCGCCAGCTGCGCCGCCTGCTGCTTCAGCGACTCCGACGCCGCCGCGGACTCCTCGACCAGCGCCGCGTTCTGCTGCGTCATGCCGTCGAGCTGGCCGATCGCGCTGTTCACTTCGGACAGGCTCTGTGTCTGCTGCTGCGCCGCATCGGCGATCTCGGCGATCAGTGCATCCACGTGCTTGATGGAGTCCACCAGCTCGCCCATCGTCGAGCCGGCATCACCGACGAGCTGGGCGCCCTTGTCCACCTGCTCGCCCGAGGACGTGATCAGGCCGCGGATCTCGCGCGCCGCCTGGGCGCTGCGCTGGGCCAGCGTGCGCACCTCGGAAGCGACCACCGCGAAGCCGCGGCCCTGCTCGCCGGCGCGCGCCGCCTCGACGGCGGCGTTCAAGGCCAGGATGTTCGTCTGGAAGGCGATGCCGTCGATCACGCCGGTGATGTCGGCGATGCGGCGCGATGAGGCCTGGATGCCCTGCATCGTCGCCACCACCTCGGCCACCACCGAACCGCCGCGCGCGGCCACGCCGGAGGCCGCCATCGACAGGCGCCGCGCCTGCCCGGCCGACTCGGCGCTCTGCCGCACGGTCTCGGTCACCTGCTGCATCGCGGCTGAGGTCTGTTCGAGGTTGGAGGCCGCCTGCTCGGTGCGCATCGACAGGTCCTGCCCGCCGCTGGACACCTCGCTGCTGGCGGTGGCGATGCTGTCGGCGCTGCGGCGCACGGTGCCCACCGAATCGTTGAGTGCCTGCTGCATGCGGGCCAGAGAGCGCAGCAGGTCGCCCATCTCGTCGCCGCGGCAGCTGCGCACCTCGGTGCTCAGGTCGCCGCCGGCGATGCGCTCGGCCGCGCTGGCCGCCTGGCCCAGCGGCACCGTCAGCGAGCGGGTCAGGGCGAAGGCGATCAGGCCGCCCAGCGCCAGTGCCACGGCCACCAGGGTCCAGATGCCCCACAGCACGGCGCGATGGCTCTCGTCCGCCGCTGCCTGTGCCGCCTCGACGCCCCGGTCATGCAGCGTCTTCAGCTCGGCCATCGCATCGGTGGTGGCGCGGAAGGCCTTGCGCGAGTCGCCGCGCACCAGGTCCAGCGCGGCCTCGGCCTGGCCCTGGCGCACCAGGTCCAGCAGCTTCGGCTGCGTGCCGCGATAGCTCTCGATGGCGGCCTGCAACTGGCCGAAGACGCGGCGCTCGTCCGCGCTCTGGGCGGCCGCGGCATAGCCGGACAGCAGGGCCGGCATCAGCTCCCACTGCCGCGCGATGCGGGCGCTCTCGTCCTCGACCGCCTTGGCGCCGCCGCCCAGCATCAGCTGCAGCTCAGCCCGCCGCATCTGGTTCAGGGCCTCGTTGATCGCGGCCATGCGCTGCGTGTTCGGCAGCCAGATGCCGGAGAGGGCGGTGACGCCGCCCTGCACCCGCTCCACGCGGTTCACCGCGAACAGGCCCATCGCCAGCACCAGGGCCAGCAGCAGGCCGAAGCCGGCGGCCAGGCGCGCGCCGACGCGAAGATCCGATAGCACTTTGTGCATGCCGTCCCCCCTCTTCTTGCTAACGCTAAGTTAGCACGGCATGCCCGGCGCCTCAACGAATGGTCAAAGGAACATACCGCCCGAGGCCTCGATCCGCTGCCCGTTGATCCAGCCGTTGGCCGGCTGCAGCAGCGAGGCGATCACGCCGCCGATGTCGTCGGGCTTGCCGGCGCGGCCCAGCGCGGTGATGCCGGCGACGAACTTGTTCAACTCGGCGTTGTCGCGCACGCGGCCGCCGCCGAAGTCGGTCTCGATGGCGCCCGGCGCCACCACGTTGACGGCGATGCCGCGCGGGCCCAGCTCCTTGGCCAGGTAGCGCGACAGCACCTCCACCGCGCCCTTCATCGCCCCGTAGGCGGCGTAGCCGGGCAGCGAGAAGCGGGCCAGGCCGGACGAGATGTTGACGATGCGGCCGCCGTCCTCGATCAGCGGCAGCAGCGTCTGGGTCAGGAAGAACACGCCCTTGAAGTGGATGTTCACCAGTTCGTCGAACACCGCCTCGGTGGTCTCCGTGACGCTGGCATGCATGCCGATGCCGGCGTTGTTGACCAGGTGGTCGAAGCGCTCGCGCTGCCAGGTGGCGGCCAGCGCCGTCTTCACCGCATCGGCGAAGGCGGCGAAGCTGGCGCTGTCGCCGGCGTCCAGCTGCAGGGCGACGGCCTTGCGGCCCAGCTTCTCGATCTCGGCGACGGCGGACTCGGCCTCGTCGCGGCGGCTGCGGTAGGTGAGGATCACGTCGCCGCCGCTGCGGGCGACGTGCAGTGCCGCGTTGCGGCCCAGGCCGCGGCTGCCGCCGGTGATCAGGGTGATGGTGGTGCTGCTGCTCATAACGGGTTCCTTCAGCGGACAAGTCAGTTGCGATGGAAGGAAGTCTATTGATCGACCAACTGGCGATAAATTGGCAGAATTCGATTTGTCTGTTCTTTGAAAGCAGAACAATGAGCCTGATCCAGCAGATCCAGACCTTCCACCGCGTGGCCGAACTGGCCAGCTTCACCCAGGCCGCCGCCGCGCTGGGCCAGCCCAAGGCCGCGGCCTCGACCTCGGTGCAGGCGCTGGAGGCCCACCTGGGCACCCGGCTGCTGCACCGGACCACCCGCAAGGTGCAGCTCACCCAGGACGGCCAGGCCTTCTACGAGCGCAGCAAGGACCTGCTGGCCGACATCGATGAGCTGAGCACGATGTTCCACGGCGTCCAGGGCCTGGCCGGCCGGGTGCGGGTGGACATGACCACCGGCATGGCCCGCCACGCGGTGCTGCCGCGCCTGCCCGAGCTGCTGGCCCTGCACCCGGGCCTGGAGCTGGAGATCAGCAGCACCGAGCGCCGGGTGGACCTGGTGCGCGAGGGCTTCGACTGCGTGATGCGCGCCGGCCCGGTCGGCGACAGCAGCCTGATCGCGCGGCCGGTGGGCCTGATGCGCATGGCCAACTGCGCCAGCCCTGCCTACCTGAAGGCGCATGGCGTGCCGCAGTCGCTGGCCGATCTCGCAAGTCACCGTCTGGTGCATTACGCCTCGACGCTGGGAGCGAAGTCGGTCGGCTTCGAGCTCGAAGGCGGCGCGGTGGCCATGGCCGGCGCGGTCACCGTCAACAATGCGGAGGCCTACCAGGCCGCCTGCCTGGCCGGCCTGGGCCTCATCCAGGCGCCGCTGCCGGGGGTGCGCGAGCTGATCGCGCAGGGCCTGTTGGTTGAAGTGCTGCCCGAGCACCCCGCGCCGCCGATGCCCTTGAGCCTGGTGTACGCGAACCGCCGCAACCTTTCGCGCCGCGTGCGGGTGGTGATGGACTGGCTGGTCGAGGTCTGCGCGGCCTATCTGGCCTGACGCGGCCTGAACCGGCTTGACCTTCCCATGATGGCAAGGTTCAGAATGCCTTCGAAGCATCAAGAGGATCGTCGATGGAACTGCAGATCGAGGGCATGAGCTGCGCTGCCTGCGCGGGCCGGGTGGAGAAGGCCCTGCGCAAGGTGGAGGGCGTCAGCGAGGCCAGCGTCAACCTGGCGACCGAGCGCGCCCGCGTGCAGGCGCCGCCCGGCGTGACGGCGGCGGCGCTGATCGCCGCGGTCGAGAAGGCGGGCTACCAGGCCAGCGAGCTGAAGACCGGCGAGACCCCGGCCGCCCCGCGCCTGCCGTCCGGCGCGCCGGTGCTGCTGGGCGCGGCGCTGAGCCTGCCGCTGCTGATGCCGATGCTGGTTCATCCCTTCGGCCTGATGTGGATGCTGCCGGCGTGGCTGCAGTGGCTGCTGGCGACGCCGGTGCAGTTCGCCCTCGGCGCGCGCTTCTACCGCGCCGGCTGGGACGCGCTGAAGGCCCGCAGCGGCAATATGGACCTGCTGGTGGCGCTGGGCACGTCGGCGGCCTATGGCCTCTCGCTCTACGAGTGGCTGGTGCGCGGCGCCACGCATGCGCTGTACTTCGAGGCCTCGGCCGTCGTCATCACGCTGGTGCTGCTGGGCAAGTGGCTGGAGGCGCGGGCCAAGCGGCAGGCGGGCGATGCGATCCGGGCGCTGGCGGCGCTGCGCCCGGCCACCGCGCGGGTGCGGCGCGAGGACGGCAGCGAACAGGAGCTGCCGCTGGCGCAGCTGCGCATCGGCGACCGCATCGTGGTGCGCCCGGGCGACCGGATCGCCGCCGACGGCGAGGTGATCGAAGGTGCGAGCCATGTCGACGAGTCGCTGATCACCGGCGAGAGCCTGCCGGTGGCCAAGACGGTGGGCGAGCGCGTCATCGGCGGCGCGCTGAACGCGGACGGGCTGCTGCTCGTCAGGGCGACGGCGCTGGGCGCGCAGAGCTCGCTGGAGCGGATCATCCGCCTGGTGGAATCCGCGCAGGCCGGCAAGGCGCCGATCCAGCGCCTGGTGGACCGCGTCAGCGCGGTCTTCGTGCCGGCGGTACTGGCCATCGCGCTGCTCACCTTCGCCGGCTGGATGCTGGCCCGCGGCGAGCTGGAGACGGCCCTCGTCAACGCGGTGGCCGTGCTGGTGATCGCCTGCCCGTGCGCCCTGGGCCTGGCCACGCCGGCGGCGCTGCTGGCCGGCACCGGCGCGGCGGCGCGGCGCGGCATCCTGATCCGCGACGCCGAGGCGCTGGAAGTGGCCCACGGCCTGACGACGATCGCCTTCGACAAGACGGGCACGTTGACCGAGGGCCGGCCGGCGCTGCTGGCGCTGGTGGCGGCCGAGGGCGTCGAGCGGGCCGACGTGCTCGCCGGCGCTGCGGCCCTGCAGCGCCACAGCAGCCACCCGCTGGCCCGGGCGGTGCTGGCCGCCGCCGAGGCGCAGGGCGCCGTGTTGCCCGACGCCACGGGCGCGCAGGCCCTGCCGGGCCGCGGCGTGCAGGCGCGGGTGGCGGGCCGCTCGCTGCGCCTGGGCAGCGCGCGCTTGCTGGACGAATCCGGCCTGTCCGCGCCACCGGCCCTGGCCGCCGAATCGGCCCGCTGCGAGGCTCAGGGCATGACCGTCTCCTGGCTGCTGGCCGACGAAGACGCCGTGCTGGGCCTGCTGGCCTTCGGCGATGCGATCAAGCCCTCGGCCGCGCCGGCGCTGGCCGCGCTGCAGCGCCTGGGCATCCGCACGCTGATGCTGACCGGGGACAACGAGGGCAGTGCTGCCGCCGTCGCGGCCTCGCTGGGCATCGCCGACTGGCAGGCCCGCCTGATGCCCGCCGACAAGGCGGCCCGGATCGCCCGGCTGCAGGCGGCGGGCGGGCGCGTCGGCTTCGTCGGCGACGGGCTCAACGACGGCCCGGCGCTGGCGGCCGCAGCCTGCGGCATCGCGATGGCCGGCGGCGCCGACGTGGCGACCGAGGCCGCCGGCATCAGCCTGCTGCGCGGCGACCTGCGCCTGGTGCCCGAGGCGATCGAGCTGTCGCGCCGCACCACGGCCAAGATCCGGCAGAACCTGGTCTGGGCCTTCGCCTACAACGTGCTGGGCATCCCGCTGGCGGCGCTGGGAATGCTGAGCCCGGTCGTCGCCGGCGCGGCGATGGCCTTCAGCAGCGTCAGCGTCGTCCTCAACGCGCTGCTGCTGCGCCGCCAGGGGAGCTGAAGCGATGAACATCGGCGAAGCCGCCAAGGCCACCGGCGTGTCGGCCAAGATGATCCGGCACTACGAGAGCGTCGGGCTGTTCCCCGGCCCGGCGCGTACCGAGTCGGGCTACCGCCGCTACACCGAGCGCGAGCTGGCCACGCTGCGCTTCATCCGCCAGTCGCGCGTGCTGGGCTTCTCGATCGAGCAGGTGCGCGAGCTGCTGGGCCTGTGGCAGGACCGCGCGCGGCCGAGCCGCCAGGTCAAGGCGCTGGCCCGGGCGCACATGGCCGCGCTGGACGCCAAGCTGCTGGAACTGCAGCAGATGAAGGCCACGCTGGCCCATCTGGTGGACTGCTGCCGGGGCGACGAACGCCCGGACTGCCCGATCCTCGAGGAACTGGCCCGCAAGCCCTGATTGATGAGCGCGGCGCTCGCGCTCAGCTGGCGCCGTCCGCCGCGGCGACGAGCCGGCGCGGCGCGCCCAGCGTGCCCCAGGTCATCAGCAGCGCCAGCAGGGCGCCGGCGAACATGCCGGCCACCATCGGCAGCGGCCGGCCGCCGATGAAGGGGCCGCTGACGGCCATCAGCACCGCACCCGCCAGCATCTGCACCGTGCCCAGCAGGGCCGAGGCGGTGCCGGCGATCTCGCCGTGCTCGTCCAGCGAGAGCACCGAGCTCATCGGGATCACCAGGCCCATGAAGGCGCTGGCCACCAGGTAGCCGCCGATCAGCACCGCCAGGCTGTCGCCGCCGGCCAGGTAGTAGGCCAGCAGGGCCGCCACGGCCACCGCGCAGGCCAGCGCGGACGCCTTCACCACCGGCACCATGCCGTAGCGCTCGCCGAGCTTGCCGGCGAATTGAGAGACGCCGATGAAGGAGGCCGCGTTCAGCGCGAAGGCCAGGCTGTACTGCTGCGGGCTGAGGCCGTAGTGGCCGATCATCACGAAGGGCGAGTTGGCCAGGTAGATGAAGAAGCCGCTGATGCCGAAGCTGCCGATCAGCACCAGGCCCATGAAATGGCGGTCGCGCAGCAGGAACCAGTAGCCGCGCAGGGCCGTCTTCATGCCGCTCCCCCGGCGCTCGTCGGCGCCGCGGGTCTCGGCCAGCGTCGTGGCCATCAGCGCGATGCCGGCCAGCGCCGCCAGCGTGACCGCCCAGAACACGGCGCGCCAGCTGAACGCGGCGATCACCGCGCTGCCGGTCAGCGGCGCCAGGATCGGCGACACGCTGAACACCAGCATCAGCAGCGACATCAGCTTCGCCGCCTCGGTGCCGGTGTGCAGGTCGCGCACGATGGCCCGCGGGATCACCATGCCGGCCGCCGCGCCCAGGCCCTGGAAGAAGCGCAGCACGATCAGCACATGCACGTCCGAGCTCAGCGCGCAGCCGATGCTGGCCGCGGTGAACAGCAGCAGGCCCGCATACAGCGGCGGCTTGCGGCCGAACATGTCGGACAGCGGCCCGTACAGCAGCTGGCCCAGGCCGATCGAGACGAAGAAGGCCGTCAGGCTCATCTGCACGCTGGCGCCGTCGGCCTGCAGGGCCTGGCCGATATCGGGCAGCGCCGGCAGGTACATGTCGATGGCGAAGGGGCCGATGGCCGAGAGCAGGCCCAGCACTAGGGCCATGCGGAAGAGGCGGGGGGAGGAAGACATCACCGCATTGTCCCAGGCGCTCCTCGACGCCGTCGGAACGCCGCTGAACCCTGGCGTTATGCCGGAGCCGCGGACGGGTTCCGCGCTGCTAGAGTTCCCGGCCGGAAGCGAAGGAAAGACCGAACACGCGAGGAGGAAGCCATGGACGATGGCGTCGTCGACAAGGAAGGCGGCCGCCCCCGCGCGCGCTCGCTGGTGGGCACGCTGCTGCTGCGTTCGCGCGATCCGCGCCGGCAGTCGGTGTCGGGCACGGACCAGCCGCCCCCGCTGTCGGACTGGGCGCTGCTCGGCCGCGATCGCGCGGCGCTGAGGCAGTCCATCGACACCCTGGCGCGGGCCGGCGTGTCGGAGGCCGTCAAGCTCGGCAAGGCGCTGACCGCCATCGAGGCCCTGGGCCAGAACGATCCCGCCAAGGCGGCCGGCATGTTCAAGTCGCTGCAGCACACGGTGAGCGCCCTGGAGGGCAACCCGTCGCGGGAGGCCCTGTTCCCGCAGACCCGGGAGACCGCGGAGCTGATGGCCGGCGCCCATCGCGAGACGCAGGCCGAGGCGCGCAATGCCTACGTGCCGCGCTGGGACCGCCTGCAACCGCAGCGCAAGGCGGTCGAGGATGCCATCAAGCTCAAGTCCTTCGGCGATCCGCCGCCGCAGGCGCTGGCCCAGGCGTTGCAGCAGTTCACCACCGCCGCCAATGACGCCGGCGGCGCGGCCTTCAAGCTGGACTACGTCAAGGCGCTGCGCCACGTCGATGCGATGGAGGCCGCGCTGCAACTGATCGGCCCGATCCCCGGCGCCCCGGCCGCGCATGTCAACAACGAGGCCCTGGAGGCCGCGCGTAAGCGCCGCCCGGAGGTCGAGGAACGCATCCAGCGGGTCAAGGACGCGATCGCCGCGGGCCGCTATGCCGGCGTCGATCCGCAGGCGCTGGCGGCCTTCGCCCAGGCGAGCAGGCAGGCGGCGCTGGACCTGGCAGGCGCCGGCCTGGCGATGGACGGAGCCGGCATGAACGGGGCGCTGGACGCGCTGCT
>NZ_LYVQ01000081.1 GCF_001984095.1 Pelomonas sp. KK5 | reverse complement strand
CCCAGGTCCACGCGCTGGACAGCACGCAGAGCCGCGCGCTCACCAGCACCCAGCTCGCCGCGCTGGACCCCGACAGCCTGGCCGGCATGTCCACCACCGCCTTGCACGGCCTGGCCGCCAGCATGTTCTCGGCCCTCACCTCCACCCAGGTGGCGGCGCTGACGAATGCCCAGGTCGCCGTGCTCGACCCGACCCAGCTGCAGGCCATCACGCCCGCCGCGCTGCATGCGATGAACCCCGGCCAGATGGCCTGGCTCAACGCCACCCAGCTCGAATCGCTCGGCACCGCCCAGCTCGCCGCCCTGCTGCCACAGCAGCTCGCCGCCTTCACGCCGGCGGTGATCGCGGGCCTCAGCGGCGCCCAGCTCGACGCGCTGACGCCCTCGCAGTTCGCTTCGCTGAGCCAGGCCCAGGTCGCCTCGATCTCGCCCTATCACCTGAGCGGCCTGAGCACCGCGGTGATCGCCGCGATGAGCCCGCAGCAGCTGGCCGGCCTGACCGATGCGCAGGTCGTCACGATGACCTCCGCCCAGCTCGCCGTGCTCGGCCCCGCGCAGATCACCGGCCTGAACCCGAGCGCGCTGGCGGCCATGTCGCCGGACCAGTTCGCCGTCTTCCGCGCCGACCAGATCGCCGCGATGAGCGGCGACCAGATCAGCGCGCTGAGCTATGGCGACATGGCCCAGCTGTCCACGCAGGCGATGGCGGCGCTGGGCCCGCAGCAGCTGCAGGCGCTGACCGCCACGCAGGTCGCCGCGCTCTCCGCCGACCAGGTGGCCGCGCTCTCCGCCGCCCACTTCGGCCTGCTCGGCTCGGCGCAGCTCGCGGCCCTGGGCACCGCGCCGATCGCGGTGCTCACCGGCGACCAGCTCAACGCACTGGCCACCGACACCATCTCCGCGCTGACCCAGGCCCAGATCGGCGCGATGAGCACCGCCGAGATCGCCTCGATGGACATCGCCCACATCGAGGCCTTCACCGCCACCCAGCGCGAGGCAATGAACAGCGGGCAGCTGGCCGCGCTGAACGGCGTGTTCGGCAGCCTGAGCCCCGACCAGGTCTCGGCGCTGAGCGACGCGCAGGTGCTGGCGCTGACCGCCGCGCAGATTTCAGCCTTCAGCGATGCGCAGATGGCTGGCATCAACGCCAGCGCCCTGTACTCGATGTCGGCCAAGGAGTTCGCGCTGTTCCGCCCCGACCAGGTCGCCGCGCTGACCACCACGCAGATCGGCGCGCTGAACTACGGGGAGATCTCGGTCCTCACCACGGCCCACATCGTGGCGCTGACACCCGCGCAGCTGGAGGCGCTGACGCCGGCCCAGCTCAGCGTGCTCAGCTCCGACCAGGTGGGCGCGCTGTCGGCCGAGCATTTCGGCCTGCTCGACGGCCGGCAGCTCGCCGCCCTGGGCACCTCGGCCATCAGCCATCTGAGCGCCGACCAGTTCAACGCGCTGGCCACCGACACCATCGCCTCGCTCACCGCCACCCAGATCCACGCGCTGACCACTGACGAGCTCTCCAGCATCGACATGACCCATGTGTCGGCCTTCACCGGCGCGCAGCTCGCGCAGATGAGCGCGGGACAGCTCGCCGCGCTGAACGGCGCCTCGCCGCTGGTGCTGGACCTGTCGGGCCTGGGCGTGCAGACGGTGGACGCGGCGCACGGCGCGCATTTCGACATCAACGCCACCGGCCAGGCCAGCAGCATCGGCTGGGTCGGCGCCGGCACCGGCCTGCTGGCGCTGGACCTGAACGGCAACGGCAAGGTGGACAGCGGCGCCGAGCTGTTCGGCACCGCGACGACCCTCGCCAACGGCCAGCGCGCCAGCAACGGCTTCGAGGCGCTGTCGCAGCTCGACACCAACCACGACGGGCACATCAACGCCGCCGACGCGCAGTTCTCCCAGCTCAAGGTCTGGGTCAACAGCACGGACGGCAGCGGCGGCGAGCTGGTCTCGCTGGCCTCGCTGGGCATCGTCGACCTGAACCTGAACGCCACCCACACCGACACGCTGCAGAACGGCAACCTGATCGGCATGAGCAGCAGCTACACGACCAGCAGCGGGGCCACGCATGCGCTGGATGATGTGTGGTTCGCGCAGTCGCATGCGGCGACGACAAGCACGGCCGCGGCGCCTCAGCTGAGCGACCTGCTGGCGGGCCCGTCAAGCGCCGTGTTGCCGGAGTCGACCAGCCATGCGGCCACGGCCCATGCGGCGACAACACTCGTGCACCAGCAGCGCCAGGACGAAGACCAGTTCCACCGCTGGGGCACGATGCTGATCTGAGACCTAACGCCCAGGCTGGACGGCAGTGCGTTCCGCCAGCGAGGCCACCTGCTGCGCGGCCAGCGGCACCGGATCGGCCGAGGCGCTGGCCGCCGCCCGTGCCGCCACCGACCAGCGCAGGTGCTGCGGTGGCCGGGCCTCGGGGTAGTTCATCATGCTGTAGAGCAGGCCGGCCATCATCGCGTCGCCGGCGCCGGCCGTGTCGGTCAGATCGGCGCGGGGCGGCTGGGCGTGCCACTCGGCGGCGCCGCGGTACAGCGTGGCGCCGGCGGCGCCGCGGGTCAGCAGCAGGCAGGCGTTGGGGTTCCAGCTGCCGATCTTCGCGAGGCCCTCGGCCGGGTCTTCAGTGCGGAACAGCCCGCGCAGGTCGTCCTCCGAGACCTTGATCAGGTCGGCGATCGCGCACATGCGCTCCAGCGTCTCGTCATAACGCGCATCCATGCCGGGGCGGAAGTTCGGGTCGTAGCTGATGCGTTTGCCCTCCACCTTGAGGCTCCCGGCCAGCTGGACCAGGCGCTCGGCCAGCGGCGGCCGCGCCAGCGAAGCCGAGCCGAAATGCGCCCAGCGCAGCGCGCGCACCCAGCCCACCGGCAGCGCCTCGGGGCGGAAGGCCAGGTCCGCGCTGTCGTTGCCGATCAACGGGCTCGGCGTGCGGTGCAGGCCCGGCTGGGCCACCACGCGCAGCAGCGGCGGCTTGGCCACCTGCTGCAGGAAGCGCAGGTCCAGGTTGGCGTCCACGCTGGCCTGCCAGATCGACTCGCCGAAGACATCGTGGCTGATGCTGCCGGCAAAGGCGCTGCGCTCGCCCAGGGCGCTCATCGCCACCGCCACCCGCCAGGGCCCGCCGCCGCAGACGCTGCGCCAGCGGTCCGGCCCGACGCGCACCAGGTTGGTCTTGGCTTCGCCGAAGGCGACGAAACGCGGCAGGTCGATGTGCAACTGCGGATTCATGCCCGTGATTCAATGCGCGCGCATTGATCCAGGGCAACCCCCTACGACTGTGAGGACAGGGGAATTCGCCTAGCATCTCCGACCGGGCCGCTGGGAATTGAAGCGGCACAATCGACCCCATGACCGAGAAAGTCCTGATCCCGCTGACCGACCTGCGCCGCCGCTGGGCGCCGCAGCCGCTGGCGCCCGCGGGCCAATTACTGGACGCGCTCGGCCGGCCGCTGCGCGACCTGCGCATCTCGGTCACCGATCGTTGCAACTTCCGCTGCAGCTACTGCATGCCCAAGGAAGTCTTCGACAAGCACTACGAGTTCCTGCCGCATGCCGCGCTGCTGAGCTTCGAGGAGATCACGCGGCTGGCCCGCGTCTTCGTCGCCCAGGGCGTGCAGAAGATCCGCCTGACCGGCGGCGAGCCGCTGCTGCGCCGCCATATCGAGACCCTGATCGGCATGCTGGCCGGCCTGCGCACGCCCGAGGGCCTGCCGCTGGACCTGACGCTCACCACCAACGGCTCGCTGCTGGCCCGCAAGGCGAAGGCGCTGAAGGAAGCCGGGCTGCAGCGGGTCACCGTCAGCCTGGACGGCCTGGACGACGCGGTGTTCCAGCAGATGAACGACGTCGGCTTCCCGGTGGCCGAGGTGCTGGCCGGCATCGAGGCCGCGCAGGCCGCGGGCCTGGGGCCGATCAAGGTCAATATGGTCGTCAAGCGCGGCACCAACGAGGGTCAGGTCTTGCCGATGGCGCGGCATTTCCGCAACAGCGGCATCGTGCTGCGCTTCATCGAGTACATGGATGTCGGCGCCACCAACGGCTGGCGCATGGACGAGGTGCTGCCGTCGTCGGCCGTGCTGGACCTGCTGAAGAGCGAGTTCGAGATGAAGCCGCTCTCCCCGGCCGCGCCGGGCGAGACCGCCGAGCGCTGGGCCTATGCCGACGGCGGCGGCGAGATCGGCCTGATCTCCAGCGTCACCCAGGCCTTCTGCGGCGACTGCAACCGCGCCCGCGTGTCCACCGAGGGCCGGCTCTACACCTGCCTGTTCGCCCATCGCGGCCACGACCTGCGCACGCTGCTGCGCGACCCGACGCAGGACGACGAACACCTCGCCGGCGCCATCGCCGAGGTCTGGGGCGGGCGCAGCGACCGCTACTCGCAGCTCCGCTCCAGCGCCGACGCACCCGCCCAGGAACGCCGCGTCGAGATGCACTACATCGGTGGCTGAGATGGAGCCCCTCGTCCAAGGAGTACCTTGGCCGGTCCCCAGAGGGGACGGCGACGCTCGCGGGGGTTGCCCCGCTCGCACGTCGCCAGACGGGCCGGCTTGGGGCGGCCCGGCGCTCGGCCCGACGCAGTCGATCGCACGAATGGTCGAATGAACCGGGATATCACCGGCCTGATCCTGGCCGGCGGCCGTGGCAGCCGCATGGGCGGCGTGGACAAGGGCCTGCAGTTGCTGGACGGCAGGCCGCTGGTCGAGCATGTGCTGGCGCGGCTGCGCCCGCAGGTCGGCGCACTGCTGATCAATGCGAACCGGCATGCCGATGAATACGGCCGTTATGGATGCCGGGTGGTGGCCGATGCCGATGCGAGCTTCGCCGGCCCGCTCGCGGGCATGCTGGCCGGCCTGCGCGCGGCCGGTACCGAGTGGCTGCTGGCCGTGCCCTGCGACGCCCCGCTGCTGCCGCCGGACCTCGCTGCACGACTGGCCACCGAGGCCGACGTCGCGGTTCCCGAAGGCCCGGACGGCCGGCTCCAGCCTGTCTTCTGCCTGCTGCGCACCCGCCTTGCCGTCGAACTGGACCGTTACCTGAGCGGCGGCGGCCGCAAGGTCGAGAGCTGGCTGCTGGCGCAGCGGCACCAGCGCATCCCCTTCGACCGCCCCGGCGACGAGGCCGCCTTCTTCAACGCCAACACGCTGGCCGAGCTGCGCCGGCTGGAGAATGGCCCGCATGGCTGAACTCGCCGCTTCCTCCACCGCCCCCGCCGACTGCCGCATCCGCCTGCTGCGCGAGCCGGAGCTGGTCGCCTACAAGGCGCTGCGCGACGGCATGCTGGCCGGCCATCCCGACGCCTTCACCTCCGACGCCGAGACCGAGCTCAAGCGTGACGCCGACAGCTACCGCCCGCGCCTGGGCGGCAACCCGCATGGCGGGCCGCTGTTCACGCTGGCCGCCTGGAGCGGCCCCCAGCTGGTGGGCGCCATCAGCGCCGAGCGCGAGCCGCGCCAAAAGGTGCGCCACATCGCCCACATCGTCGGCATGATGGTGGCTGACGAGATGCAGGGCTGCGGCATCGGCGCGCTGCTGCTGCAGTCGGCGCTGCGCCTGCTGCAGCAGGACGCCACGCTGGACCAGGCCACGCTCAGCGTCACCGCCAGCAACTTCGGCGCGGTACGCCTGTACGAACGGCATGGCTTCATGCGCTACGGCCTGCTGGCTGGCGCGCTGAAGCTGCCCGACGGCAGGCTGCTGGACAAGGCCCTGATGGTGCGGCCGCTGCGCTGAATCCGACCGTTAGCATCATCCCGCCCATCATGTTCGATATCGCTTCCTGCCTCTCGGGCCACGACCCCGACGCCCTGCCCGTCCCCGTCGCCCGGCAGGCCATCGCCCGGCTGCTGCCCGCGCCGCCTGCGGCCGAGTCCGTGCCGCTGCGCGAGTCGCTGGGCCGCGTACTGGCCGAGGACATCGTTTCCGGCCTGCAGGTGCCGCCGCAGGACAACGCGGCGATGGACGGCTATGCGCTGCGCGGCACCGATCTCGCCGGGGAAGGCCCGACCCGGCTGACCATCGCCGGCACCAGCCTGGCCGGCGACCAGCCCGCCGCCGAGCTGCCGCCCGGCCACTGCCGCCGCATCATGACCGGCGCCGCGATGCCGGACGGGCTGGACACGGTGGTGCCGCAGGAGTTCGTGCAGCGCGACGACACGCAGGGCTGCATCGTGATCCCCGCGGGTGTGCTCAAGCCCGGCGCCAATCGCCGCCTGGCCGGTGAAGACCTGGCCCTGGGCGAAGTGGCCCTGCGCGCCGGCCGCCGCCTGGCCCCGGCCGACCTGGGCCTGATGGCCTCGCTCGGCAAGGCCGAGGTGCCGGTGCGGCGCCGGCTGCGCGTGGCGATCCTGGCCACCGGCGACGAGCTGCGCCCGGTCGGCACGACGCCGCTGCCGCCCGGTTGCATCTACGACAGCAACCGCCACACGATGTGGGCGATGCTGCAGCGCCTGGGTGTGTGCGAGGTGCTGGACCACGGCGTCGTGGCCGACGACCCGGCCGCGTTGCGCGCCGCCTTCACCCGTGCCGCCGCCGAGGCCGACGTGGTGATCAGCTCCGGCGGTGTCAGCGTCGGCGAGGCCGACCACACCAAGGCCGTGATGGCCGAGCTGGGCGAAGTGCTGTTCTGGAAGCTGGCGATGCGGCCTGGCCGGCCGCTGGCCATCGGCCGCATCGGCGAGGCATTGCTGTTCGGCCTGCCCGGCAATCCCGTCGCCGTGATGGTCAGCTTCTACGCCTTCGTGCGCGAGGCGCTGCTGGCGCTGGCCGGCGCCACGCCGGCGCCGCTGCCGCTGCTGCGCGCGCGGCTCACGTCGCCGCTGCGCAAGAAGGCCGGCCGCACCGAATACCAGCGCGGCATCGTCGGCCGCGCGGCCGATGGCGGCGGCTGGCAGGTCGAGATCACCGGCAGCCAGGGCTCGGGCGTGCTCAGCAGCATGAGCCGCGCCAACGGACTGCTGGTGCTGGACCACGCGGCCGGCGACCTGCCTGCGGGCGCCGAGGTGGACGTGATCCCCTTCGAAGGCCTCATCTGACTATCTGATGAGGCTGAGGTCGAAGTCCACGACCAGCTCGTCCCGCACCGACAACAGGCCGCCCAGCACCGAGAACGGCGCCAGGCCGTAGTCGCTCTGGCGCAGCACCAGCGATCCGGCGACCTTGATGCGCGCATCGCTAACGTCGACGTTCAGCGGCACCCATTGCGAGCGGCGACGGCCATGCAGCTCGATCTCCACCTCGGCCGCCAGCCGCGGCGCCTCGCCGGTGATGCGCAGCGCGCGCAGCCGCACCTGCGGGAAGCGCGCGGCCTGCAGCCCGGCCTCGCCGAGCATGTTGGTGCGCGTGCCCTCGATGGCATCCGCCGAGGGCACCGAGGCCCACGCAGGCCCCAGCGCCGCCCGCTCGGCCGGCTCGTCCAGCACCATGCCGGCCAGGTCGAAGGCCAGCAGGAAGCGCGCGTCGGCCAGCGGCCCCGGCTCGGGCAGCACCAGCGTGCCGGACAGGCCCGGCAGCGTCAGCACATGGTTGTGGCCCAGCCTCGCGGCCGCGCCGCCGCGGAAGACCAGGATGCGGACCTTGCTGGCCGCGGCGTCCAGGCGGTAGGCACGGCGGCCCGCCTCGGGCAGGCGCCAGTCGGCGGCGGCATCGACAGCAGCAGGCTCCGGCACCTGCGCGCAAGACGCCAGCAGCAAGGCGCAAAGTAGCAGGCAAAGATGAGGTCTGATCATCCGCACATTTTGGCCGTCAGCCATGCAACATGCCCGCGGCTGCACTAGCATTGGCGCATACGTTCAATCCGGAGAGCCGACCATGGCCGCCTCGCCCTTCCGCCCCGCCGTCGAGCTGATGGTGCAGTACGCGCACTATCACCGCGACCGCCGCAACATCGTCACCCACTTCGTCGGCATCCCGCTGATCGTGTTCTCGATCGGCGTGCTGCTGGCACGCGCGCAGTTCGCCCTGGCCGGCTACTCGCTCAACGGTGCCTGGGTCGTCTGGGCGCTCAGCACCGCCTGGTACCTGACCCGCGGCAACCTCGCCCTGGGCCTGGCCACCAGCGCGGTCAACGCGGCGCTGATGGCGCTGGCCGAACCGCTGGCCGCGGGCTCGGTGGCCAGCTGGCTGGGCTGGGGCATCGGCAGCTTCGTCGTGGGCTGGATCATCCAGTTCGTCGGCCACTACTACGAGGGCCGCAAGCCGGCCTTCGTCGACGACCTCGTGGGCCTGCTGATCGGGCCGATGTTCGTCGTCGGCGAGGCGATGTTCTCGCTGGGCTGGGGCCGCTCGATGCTGGACGAGATCGAGCGCCGCGCCGGCCCGACCCACATCCGCGACCTGGCCCAGCCGATCGGCTGAAGCCGTCTCCTTCCTCCGCCGCCGTCACCCGCGTGACGGCGTTTTTCTTTTGTCCTTCCCCGCATGACCCAAACGATCCTCATCATGGGCGCCGGCTCGGTCGGCTGCTACCTCGGCGGCTTGCTGGCCGCATCCGGCGCCACGGTGCATTTCGTCGGCCGGCCGCGCGTGCTGCAGGCGCTCGGTCAGTCGGGCCTGACGGTTAGCGACATGGACGGCCGCAGCAGCACGCTGCCCGCCGCGGCCCTGCAGCTGCACGAGGCCGTGCCCGCCGGCCTCGCGCCCGAGCTGACCCTGCTGTGCGTGAAGAGCGGTGCCACCGTCGATGCCGCCCGCGAGCTGTCCACCGCACTGCCGGCCGGCAGCCTGGTGCTGTCGATGCAGAACGGCCTGGGCAACGCGCAACGCGGCCAGGCTGCGGCGCCGCAACTCGACTGGCGGCCCGGCATGGTGCCCTTCAACATCGCGGAGCTGGGGCCCGGGCGCTTCCACCGCGGCACCGCCGGTGCGCTGGCCGCCCAGGGCCGCACCGACGAGCCCGCGCTGCAGGCGCTGGCCGCGGCCTTCGCCAGCCAGGGTCTGAAGCTCAGGCTGCATGCCGACCTGCAGGCGATCCAGTGGGGCAAGCTGGTCATCAACCTGAACAACCCGGTCAACGCCCTCTCGGGCCGGCCGCTGCGCGCCGAGCTGCTGGAACACGGCTACCGCAGCTGCTGGGCCGCGCTGCAGGAAGAGGCGCTCGACCTGCTGGAGGCCGCCGGCATCGAGGTGGCGCAGATGACCGCGCTGACGCCGCGCAAGCTGCTGCGCGTGCTGCGCCTGCCCTCCCCGCTGTTCCGCCTGGTCGCGGCGAAGATGCTGAAGGTGGACGAGAAGGCCCGCTCCAGCATGGCCGACGACCTGGCCCTGGGCCGGGTCACCGAGATCGATGCGCTCAGCGGCGAGGTGGTGCGGCTGGCCGCGCGCCTGGGCCGCCGCGCGCCGCTGAACGAGCGCATCCAGCAACTGGTCGAGGCCTGGCCGCAGCAGCGCGAGTTCTTCGCGCCGAAACAGCTGCTGGCCGCATTGCGTCAAGGATGAGCGTTATGGATCAAGACGAGGACTACAAGGCCCGCGCTGCCGCCCTGGTGGCGCAGATGACGGTCGAGGAACAGGCCACGCTGCTGTCCGGCGACGGCTGGTGGCGCACCCACGGCGTCGAACGCCTGGGCCTGGCGCCGATCAATGTCTCTGACGGCCCGCACGGCCTGCGCAAGCTCGAAGGCGGCTATGGCGACAGCGTGCCCGCCACCTGCTTCCCCACCGCGCCCTCGCTGGCCGCGACCTGGAACACCGCGCTGCTGCGCGAGGTCGGCGCCGCGCTGGGCCGCGAGTGCCAGGCCCACGATGTGCAGATCCTGCTGGGCCCCGGCATCAACATCAAGCGCTCGCCGCTGGCCGGCCGCAACTTCGAATACTTCAGCGAAGACCCGCTGCTGGCCGGGCGCATCGCCGAGGCCTATATCGACGGCCTGCAGGGCGAAGGCGTGGGTGCCTCGCTGAAGCACTTCGCGGTGAACAGCCAGGAGACGCGGCGCATGTCCACCAGCTCGGAGATCGACGAGCGCACGCTGCACGAGATCTACCTGCCGGCCTTCGAGACCGCCGTGAAGGGCGCCAGGCCCTGGTCGGTGATGAGCGCCTACAACCCGGTCAACGGCAGCTATGCCAGCGAGCACCGCGGCCTGCTGACCGGGGTGCTGCGCGAGCGCTGGGGCTTCACGGGCTTCGTCGTGTCCGACTGGGGCGGCATCAACGACCGAGTGGCCGGCGTGGCTGCCGGCAACAACCTGGAGATGCCCGGCAGCGGCGCCCACAACCGCGGCAAGATCATCGCCGCCGTCGAGGCGGGTGAGCTGGATCGCCAAGTGCTCGCGCAGTCCGCCACCGAGCTGGTGGCGGTGATGCTGAAGGCCCTCGCCGCACGCAAGCCGGGCGCCAGCTTCGACGCCGCCGCCCACCACGCGCTGGCCCGCCGCGCCGGCGGCGAGGGCATCGTGCTGCTGAAGAACGAGGGCCAGGTCTTGCCTCTGCAGGCCGGGGCCACGGTCGCGCTGGTCGGGGCCTTCGCGCGCCGGCCGCGCTTCCAGGGCGCGGGCAGCTCGCAGGTCAATCCGATCCGCGTTACCAACGCGGCGGAGGAACTTGCCGCGCTGGGCTTCCAGACCGTCGAAGCCGCAGGCTGCGATGACGAGGGCGAGACCAGCGAAGCGCTGCTGACCGAGGCCGTCGCGCAGGCACGGACCGCCGGTATCGCCATCGTCTTCGCCGGCCTGCCCGACAGCTACGAGTCCGAAGGCTTCGACCGCCGCTCGCTGTCGCTGCCGCCGGGCCATGTCCGGCTGATCGAGGCGGTAGCCGCGGTGCAGCCGCGCACGGTGGTCGTGCTGATGAACGGCGCCGCGGTCGAGATGCCCTGGGCCGGCCGCGTGGCCGGCATCGTCGAGGCCTGGCTGGGCGGCCAGGCCGGTGGCGGCGCGCTGGCCGACGTGCTCAGCGGCCGGGTCAACCCTTCGGGCAAGCTGGCCGAGACCTTCCCGGTCGACCTCGCGCAGACCCCACCCTTCCCCGCCTTCCCGAGCGACACCGGCAAGGCCTTCTACGGCGAAGGCGTGTTCGTCGGCTACCGGCACTACGACCGGCGCGGCATCGAGCCGCTGTTCCCCTTCGGCTTCGGGCTCAGCTATACGAGCTTCGCCTACACGGGCATCGCCTGCCCCGGCGAGTTCGATGCCGATGGCGAGGCGCCGCTGATGCTTGAGCTCGGCATCCGCAACACCGGCGCCGTCGAAGGCCAGGAGATCGTGCAGCTCTACGTGCAGGAGCATGAGCCGGCCGAGCCCGGGCCGCTGCGGGAGCTGCGCGCCTTCGACAAGGTCCGGCTCGCGCCAGGCGAGGAGAAGACCGTTCGCTTCACGCTCGCGCGGCGCGACTTCGCCCATTACGACACGCGCCTGGCCGCATGGGTCGTCAAGGCTGGCGCCTTCGACATCCACGTCGGCTCCTCCTCGCGCGAGCTGCCGCTGCGCGCCACCGTTGCCGTCAAGGCCACGGCGCCGGCTCGCCCCTTCACCCGCCGTTCGCTGGTGCAGGACTTCCGCGGCCACTCCGCGCTGTTCGAGGAGCTGGTGCGCGCGCTGGGCATGGGCAAGCTGCTGGACACCGTCGATGCCGAGGACGACGTGGCCGCCCGCAAGGCCCGCATGTCCACCTGGGTCTTCGTCAACGAGATGCCGGTCAACAAGGTGCCCGCCTTCTCGCTGGGCGCCTGCAGCGAGCAGCGCATCGACGAGATCATCGCCCTCGCCTCCGCCAACACTCAACGATGACTGACCAAGCACGACGCCGTGTCTTCGCCGGCTTCTTTCTCTACTCTTTCGGCTATGGCGGCTTCGCGCCGCGCCTGGGCGAGCTGCAGCGCACGATGGACGTCACCGAGGGCCAGCTGGGCCTCGGGCTGATCGGCGCGGCGGTCGGCACGCTGCTGTCGTTGAGCTTCTTCGGCCGGCTGATCGAGCGCATCGGCCACCGGCGCATCCTGCTGGTCGTGCCCACGCTGGTGCCCGCGCTGTTCGCCGTGGCCTCGCATGCGCAGGGGCCGCTGTCGCTGTTCCTGATCCTGCTGCCGGCGGGCCTGCTGATCGGCGCGATCGAGGTGGTGGTGAACCTTGAGGCCGACCGGGTCGAGCATGCGCAAGGCAAGAGGCTGATGAACCGCGCACATGCCTTCTGGAGCTTCGGCTTCTTCAGCGCCGGGCTGCTGGGCGCGCTGGCCGCGCGACTGGGCATCAGCCCGCAGCTGCAACTGGCGTTGATGGTGCCGCTGGGCGGGGTGCTGTCGCTGCTGCTGCTGGGCCGCTTCGAGCCGGCGCCGCCGCGCGAGGGCAATGGCGAGCCGACGCCGCACTTCGCCGCGCCCACCTGGCCGATCATGGGCCTGGTGGCGCTGTCGCTGTCCGCGCTGATGATGGAAGGCGCCAGCTTCGACTGGGCCGCCATCTTCATGCGCGATGCGGTCGGCGCCGCGCCCTGGCTGGGCGGCAGCGCGGTGGCCACCGGCGCGCTGGCGCAGGCGCTGGCCCGCTACCTGGCGGACAGCCATGTGGAGCGCCACAGCCCGCGGGCCGTGGCGCGCGTGCTGCTGACGGTGCTGGCGGTGGGCGTCGTGCTGGTCGTGTTCGCGCCGAACGCGCCGCTGGCGCTGCTCGGCTTCGCGCTGATGGGCATCGGCACCAGCGTGATGTTCCCGCTGGCCATGTCGGCCGCCGCGCAGCGCACCGACCGGCCGGCGCCGGTCAACGTCGCCGCGCTGGCGCAGACGGCCTTCGTCGCCTTCATGGTGGGCCCGCCGCTGCTGGGCTTCGTGGCCGAGCACCTGGGCATCCGCTGGACCTTCGCCGTGGGCCTGCCGCTGGTGGCGCTGAGCCTGGCGGTGTCGCATGTGCTGGCGAAGAAGCGATGACCAGGAGTGATGGTGAACTAATGCGTTAGTTCAGCGCACCGGGCGGGCATGAGGTCAGCCCCGGGTCAGGCCGCAACGAATGTACTGATTACATGTAGTTGCTGGACCCAGGGTCGTACCTATGAACCGCTTGCTCACGCGCTTTCGCATCGGTCCGCGACTGGGGCTCGGCTTCGCCGCAGTGCTGGTGCTGACCTTGCTGGTCGGCCTGTTCTCGATCAACCGGCTGGCGCTGGTGAACGACGCGACCACCGACCTGGCCACCAACTGGATGCCGGCGATCCGCGCACTGGGCGACTACCGCGCGGCGATCGCCGACGCGCGGCGCGCCGAGCAGGTCTATGTGATCGAGCAACGGCCCGATGCCATCGCCGCTTCGCAGCGCAACCTCGACCAGGCTCGCCAGGCGGCCGACACCGCCTGGAAGGCCTATGCCGCGACGATCACGCCCGGCGACGAAGAGAAGCTCGCGGCCGACATCCAGTCGGCCCAGCAGCGCTACTACGACGGCCTCGCGCAGCTGCTGGCGCTCAAGCACGAGGAGGCCGACTTCCTCGAGAAGGCCCGCGATATTTCGCTGAACCGCTCCGGCGCGGGCTTCGATGCGCTGGTCCAGGGCCTGCAGCGCGACGTCGACTTCCAGAGCAAGGGCGGCGCCCAGGCCTATGACCTCGCCGAGGCGTCGTACGGCCAGACACGCATGGCCGTGATGGCCCTGCTGGCCGTGGCGGTGGCCATCGGCGCGGCGCTGGCCTGGCTGATCACCCGCTCGATCACCGCCCCGATCGGCCGCGCGCTGACGGTGGCCGAGACGGTGGCCGCCGGCGACCTCACCTCGCGCATCGATATCGACGACGGCAGCCGCGACGAGACCGGCCTCCTGCTGGCGGCGCTGAAGCGCATGAACGAGAGCCTGGTGCGCATCGTCTCCGAAGTGCGCAACGGCGCGGACTCGATCGCCACCGGCTCGGTACAGATCGCCAACGGCAATGCCGACCTGAGCCAGCGCACCGAGGAACAGGCCAGCAACCTGCAGCAGACAGCCGCCTCGATGGAGCAGCTCACCGCCACGGTCAAGCAGAACAGCGACACCGCCAGCCAGGCCACCCGGCTGGCGGGCGACGCCTCGCAGGCTGCCGAGGACGGCGGCCGCGCGGTGGGCCGCGTGGTCGCCACGATGAACGAGATCTCCGAGGCCTCGCGCCGCATCGCCGAGATCATCGGCACGATCGACGGCATCGCCTTCCAGACCAATATCCTGGCGCTCAATGCCGCCGTCGAGGCCGCACGCGCCGGCGAGCAGGGCCGCGGCTTCGCGGTGGTGGCAGGCGAGGTGCGCACGCTGGCCCAGCGCAGCGCGCAGGCGGCCAAGGAGATCAAGGCGCTGATCGGCGCCAGCGTGGAGAAGGTCGAGGGCGGCACGCGGCTGGTCGGCCAAGCCGGCGAATCGATGCAGGCCCTGGTGGGCCGCGTGAAACGGGTCAACGACCTGATCGCCGAGATCAGCAGCGCCAGCCGCGAGCAGAGCACCGGCATCAGCCAGATCGGCGACGCGGTCAGCCAGCTGGATCAGGTGACGCAGCAGAACGCGGCGCTGGTCGAGGAAAGCGCCGCGGCGGCCGAGAGCCTGAAGCACCAGGCCGCCACGCTCTCGCGGGCGGTGTCGGCCTTCCGCTTGTGACGCCGGCTATGAGTCGCTGCGGGCTCCGGCCATGCGCTGCTCCCAGATCGGCACGAACTCGCTCATCACCTTGGCATACGAAGGCCGCTGCTGCGCACGCTGCCAGTAGCGCGACAGCGCCGGCCGGTCGTTGAACGGGAACACGAACTGGGCGTAGAACAGCGGCGGGATCGCCGCGCAGTCGGCCATCGTGAAGGCATTGCCGGTGAGCCAGTCCTGGTTCGACAGGCGCTGCTCCATATTGGCGAAGGCGGCGCTCAGGTACTTGCGGGCGCGGGCGGCGTCGTCCTCGTTGACCGGGCGGAAGCCGATCTTCTGGAACAGCAGCTCGACCACCGGGTTGTCCACGTAGAGGTCGCACATGCGATCGCTGAAACGGACCTGGCGCGCGGCCTCGCGGTCCAGCGGGACCAGGCGCGGCGTGTCGGGGAAGGTCTCGTCCAGGTACTCGATGATCGCGGTGGACTCGGGCAGGCCGAAGCCGGTCTCGGGCTTCAGGTAGGGCACCTTGCCGATCGGGTAGACCTGCTCGTAGGCGGCGCGCGACTCGGCCGAGGCGAGGTTGACGATCTCGGTGTCGAAGGCCAGCCCCTTCTCGTGCAGCGCGATCAACGTCTTCTGCGAGTAGGTGGACAGGGGAAAGTAGTAAAGCTTCATGTCGGCTCCTGGGTGCCCGGCCGTTCGAGGTAGACGTGCAGGCGGGCCAGGCAGGGCCGCCAGCCGTGGACATGGAGGTCGCGCATCTCGGGCGCGGGGAATTCGCGGTGCAGCAGCTGCAGCTCGGTGCGGGCCTCGTCGAGCGCGCGGAAGCCCAGCTCGACCTCGGTCAGCACCGGGCTGCCCTCCCACTGCCAGCTGAAGCGCAGGCGCTCGTTCGGGGTGATCTCGCGGTACTCGCCGCCGACCGCCATCAGCGTGCCGTCGTGCTTGCGCAGCACGATGCGCCAGCGGCCGCCAGGGCGCAGGTCGATGCTGGCCTCGGGCACGGTCATGTCGGTCGAGCCGAACCAGCGCTGCATCTGGGCGGCGTCGCACCAGGCCGAGAACACGCGCGCCAGCGGCGCCTCCAGCACCTCGGTGATGCGCAACTCGTTCGTCATCGTCAACGCTCCTTCTTCAGATGCTCGGCCAGGCCGCCCAGGCGGCGGGTCCAGAACTGCCGATAGATCGTGATCCAGTCCAGCGCGCCGGCCAGCGCCTCGGGCGCCAGCGAGCAGTAGTGCGTGCGGCCGTCGACGCGACGCTTCAGCAGGCCGGCGTTCTCCAGCACCACCAGATGCTTGGACACCGCCGGCAGCGACATGTCGAAAGGCTCCGCCAGCTCGGACACCGTGGCCTCGCCCTGCGCCAGCCGGTGCACCAGCTTGCGGCGCGTGGCGTCGCCCAGCGCGCGGAACACCGCGTCCAGCGGATCGGCCTGCTCCTCTTCCGCAGCAGGCATTCGTTTAACCATGTGGTTTAATATAAATCAGATAACGGCGATGTCAAGCGGTGTCAGCGCGCTCGACTCAGGACCAGAAAGTCAGCGCCACGTCCGGGCCGGGCTTGCGAGACGGGCCGGCCGGCTTCTTCACCGGCGTGCCCAGCGCGATCCAGCCCAGCAGCGTCTCGCCGGGCTCGCAGAAGGCCGCGGCGATCTGCGGATCGCGCACCTTGGCGCCGCTGAGCATCTTCCCGCCATAACCGAGAAGATGAGCGGCATCGAGGAAGTTGGCCAGCGCCCCGCCGACGCAGACCCACTGCTCGTGCGCCGGCACCTGCGGATGGCCCAGGTCGATGCGCGCGACCACCGCCACCGTCACCGGCGGCTTCAGTGCGCGCTCGGCATCCATCGCGGCGCCGGCCTCGTCCTTGCCGGCGCGGCGCGCGGCATCGGCGAACAGCGCAGCCATGCGCTCGCGCGCGACACCACGAACCACCTTGAAGCGCCAGGGCAGCAGCTCGCCATGGTCCGGGCCACGCAGCGCGGCCTCGGTCATCAGGCGCAGCGACTCGTCGTCCGGGCCGGGTTCGACGAGGTGCTTGGGGCCGACCGAGTAGCGGCTCAGCAGCGCGTCCAGCGTGGGGGTCAGGTCTTGCGTCATCGTCGTCTCACTCGTTCCAGGTCAGCTCGGCAAGCTCGCCGGGGTCGATCGGATGGCCGGCCTTCGCAGCCGCCGCCTTCCATGCAGCCGGCGCCGGCGCCACCCGGGCCGAGGGCTTGCCGCCCCACAGGCCCACCTTCAGCGCGAACACCACCGCGCCGCCCTGCACCGGCGGCGCGGGCACCGCCTGCAGCTGCTTCACCAGCAGCTCGCCCAGCGCCGCGCTCGGCGCCGGCGCATCGAAATCGAGCCAGAAGCGCGACTTGCCGCCAGGCCGGATGCCCACGACGACGAAGCCGCTGCCCGCCGCTCCCGGCCCCGGCAGCCGCGCCTGCCGCTGCAGCGCGCGGATGTACTCGCCGAAGGCGTCCACGCTGGGCACGCGGGCCTTCATCACCTCGTCGGGCTGCAGCAGGACGATGTCGTAGGTGGTCAGCGGTTCGACGGCGGCGGCGCGCCCGGACAAGGCCAGCAGGACCAGGGCGAGTAGCGCGAAGCGATAGAAGAAAGCGAAGAAGAACGATGGCATGTCCGCATTGTGCTGGAGGGCGGTCGAGCGGCCGCCCGGCCCGGTCGCGGCGATGACTGCGGCAAAAGGCCGACAGGGTCAGACTCGGCTGTCGTTGTCATTCAAGCAAGCGCAAGGAGAACGTCGATGGACGAGCCCGATGCCCTGCTCTCGCACTTGCAGGCGATGAACTGGCGCGAGGAAGCCGGCCAATATGCCGGCTACCTGCATGCGGGCGTGGTCGTATGCGCTGATCGACACCGCATGCGGCTTCGCGGCTGCGACGCTGGTCGGCCCGAGGCTGCTGACCTCTCACTTCTCGGTCAATTGCCTGCGCCCGGCCGTCGGCCAGCGCTTCCTGACACGGGCCCGGGTCGTCAAGCCGGGGCAGCAGCAGGTGTTCACCAACTGCGAGCTGTTTGCTTTCGACGGAGGGAAGAAGGCACGGCTTGTTGCGACAGGGGAGACGCTGCTAGTTGTGCTGGGGTTGGGGGAGGCGGCTTGAGGCTGGTCAGAGCCATTCAAAGCCAGCGGCGCGAGCGGCAGCTTCGGATCTGCGCCGATCATTTGGCGGGCGGCGCTGCGTATGTTCTGCTGCAGAACTGAGACCGGCCGCTCGACAGTTGGCGACCGCGAACCGAATCGGACGACCGGTCCAAGTTGGGCCGGCCGATTGGACCTGGCCCGTTACAGTCGTTTGATGCTCACAAGAGCAGCCATCCGGGCGGAGAGCCACCTACGCGGCAGCTAGCCATTTGAAGAGTTTCGGCATCAATCGAAAGCTGACTGCTCCTTTGAAACCTCTTCAATCAAGTCTTCCCATGGCCACTTCACAGTGGCGAACTTGCGATACAGCAGCAACTGCTTATCGACAACGCTGATCTTCTCGTCCTGCTGGTCATAGGCAAGTACCAAGCCTCGCCCATCACTATCAACTTGAAGTTCCGGAAATCGAGCCAGCACTGCCTTTAGGTTGCCCAACTGAATCCGCGGCTGTCTGGCATGTGCCACAGCATGGATGGCCTTGGCCGAGAGACCGGAAGCCAGTTCCGTATCGCCGGCCGACATAACCGCGGCCATTCCGTGCGCGTAGATGCCCGTTGAATTTTTCCTTGTCCGAATGCCCTCACACACTCGTTTCGCAAAAGCCTGGTACAGCTGATTCAGCTGCTCAGCGACATGCATCGCCGCGTCTTGCACGGCGGCAACATTGTCGACAACAAGTTCCGTACCGTCGGGCGCTGCAGCTGTGATCCCGAGTTCATCATCGATCAAACGCAGCGCCAGCTTCTGCAAGAGGCCCACGCTTTCGTAAGAATTCTGGGCCAGTTCAACTGCGACTTGTTCGGTTGGCCTCAGGTTGAGCTTGGCGCACCCCTTTTGAAGAACTTGCTTCAATTCGGCAGGCTGCCAGATAACGGACAGCTCCTCAATTCGATCTGACAAATCTGGATTGAGCGTGATGAGCATGTTCTCGCTGATCCAAACACCAACCACCACCACGAAGGTCTTGTAGTCCCAAAGTGTCTTGAGGTCAAAGGCGAACTTGCGCTGCTCTTCGATCGGTAGATAGTGGAAATCTTCGATGACCAGCACGCGTCCAGATGCTCGAATGAGCGAAGCTATGAACTCCAGATCTCCGATGTCCTTGCCTACCGCCTTGTCTTTCGTGGTGTCCTGATGTTCCCCAGCAATCTCCCCCGATCCTGTCGCCTTCGCTATCAACTTAAACCCCGCCTCACCTGATGCCGCGATCTTCCCCTTGATGGCGTTTGTTGAAGTCTTCTCAAGCTCGACCCTGACATCTAGACGCGCGAGCGCGTCGCGATAGATGTCGAGCGTCGTATATGAGAGGCGACATTGAACAATGATCGGATCAGTCAGCACCCGCTGCCTAAGCCAAGACTTTCCAGCTTTTGAAGCACCCCGAATCGCAATGTGAGTCTGTTGTCGCTCCACAAGCTTGCGGAATTCGCGATCCAGCGAGCCACGATCGATGTACGAATGCTCACTGACAGCGGGCTGGATCCCGAACACTTCGTGTGTTTTCATGCCTTCCCCATTGATTGAGACCCGGGGATATTAAAGCTAAAAGTGTGTCGAGTTACGGTCGTCCATGAACTCGAGGGGCATGGTAAAGGACCACCTCGGGCCGAGTGCGAACGCGTGATGTCAGCCCCGAAAGCGGTCAACCATGTTGGGACGAAAGCTGTCAGAGGCAACTGGCCGCCGCCTGGGCCGGTGCCGACTGACCGCTTCGGATGGAGCTCAACTGCACGTCCCAGCCAGGAGCCGCCGGTCGCGGCGGTCGGGCCGACGATCAGCCCAAGCTGGAGGGGACGACCGTCCTGAACAGGCTGGCGTCGGCGAATTCGGGCTTGCGGCAAGACGTCATTAGCGTTCGCTTGACAGCTCGGGGTCGGGACCGGCTCACCATCGATCAATTCCAGCGACTCGGCAGGCTAAGAAGCGTTGCGGAGCGGCGTGTTGATTGTTACCGGGCAGCCGTGAGCCGACGAATAGACCCAAGTATTGCTGCCCGACACTCGTATAGCCACCTTCCGAAAATAACCAACATCACACATCCTCCCCATTCGAGTATGTGAGATACCACATCCCATCCCGCATGATGCACAAATATCTTATCGTACACGGACATCAAATAGTACGGTGATATGACCCACACGAGAGCGACCTCTCCAAATGCCTGAAATCTATGCATTTTTGCGTCATGCAATTCCTTTCTGGTCAACTCAATTTTCTCCTTTAAGGCGTTTGCCAGTTGCAGAATATTTGAGTGCTTATCTTCGGTGAATGCAGTAAAGCTGTGCGCGCGATACAACTTGTGACTTACATAGTCATCGTATTTTTGAAACCCAGGAATGCTGCCAATATCCATGGCCTTTGCGAGATTTATGAATAGATCTTGATAATACCTGGATCTGTTGTTTCTATATCTGAGTCCAAAGCGCATGTGATCATTCATATCTGTCAATGCATGAATGACGCTATCCAAATTTCGCTGCCTGTATTCTTCGATAGAGTTTGACTTGCACACATTGTCGATGGATAACGTAGCCCTTTTACACTCTCGTTTTAGATTTCTCCAAAAATGACGCTCCACGGTCGAGATCGGCATAGGTCGACTGTTGGGTCCTAACGTTCGCCTGCAAAAGGCTGAAATATTCCGAAGAAGTGAAGTCAGTGACTCAAGATCCCTCTCGTTAGATGTTAGGAAATCTTGAAACTCTGGAATATGTGGATGCAGATATGAACCATGAGGCACACGGTAATCGGTTGTCCTTGTTTGATAACTTTCGATAATCGCAAGAGATTTTTGAACATCAATGCCGAAATATAGCTTCTTCTCAACGCTTCTTAATATTCTTTTGATTTCCACCAAGGTCTCCGAGAGTTGGCCTACAGCGGTGTCGATGTTTGCTTTTAGGCTCTCCATGTCGCGAGTCGCGTCGATTTGTGCAAGTTCGAAGTCCAAATTGGAAAGAATTTGATCTCGAACCAATGTACGTCCGAAATCGATGACGCTCGCAACACGAATCGTACCAAGCGTATGAAGGCGCCCTACGATTCGCCCCACAGTACGGTCGTCATCTGTATCAAATAGCAGTACGTAAGTTAGGCGATCCGAAAGTCCGCCTCGAATTGTTGTTTTCCCTAGATTGCTCCCATAGAGAGCTATATCCTTCTCAAAGGTAGACCAAGTATATTCGGAAGATTCCGTGGATCTCGTCTTATTAACTGTTCGACCGGGTTCATATCCCTCATGATCTGCAGTCAGTAATAATGGGAAAAGTGTCTCGGTAAACTTAAGCTTCCCAGATTCGGTAGTGAAGTTTCCTCGCGAACATAGACGCTTGGTAAGTGATAGATTGCCTGGGATTGTGCTAATTGAATCAATTCCTGAAATATTGGCAATGCAAGTGTCATTCCCAGAGGTGGGGGTAGTCTCGAGAAGAAAGCCCCTAAAATCAGCAAACTGCTCGTTTATCCAGCGCTGTTGCGCAGATTTGCCGATTGAATCAACCGACTGCTCCAGGATTGTATCGAAGTCACTCCAAATTTCTTCTCTTAGCTGCTTAATGCTCGCGGCGAACTTTGAATCTGTAGATCTAGGTCCGTGATCATTCAATGTTCTCAATATCCAAGACATCGCTTCACTATGATTGGTCGATGTTGGCACTCCATGTTCCCGTACGAATTCGACAGCAATGGAAATGGTGAAATATTCCTCGAATACTTCAAAACGCAAAACGACGGGCATTTCTTCCCATTCGCTACGAATAACGACGATCTCATATCTACTCCCGTCATGAGAAATGCTATGATGATATCGAAACGCTCCTTCTGAAAATGCGTAGCTATTCCGTAGGAGTTCAATCGAATCGCCTTCATCCTCTCTGGATCTTCTCGAATCGGATGAGTGCTCCACATGCCGATTTCTAAGATTTGTGGTAATTGTCTCTACATTCCGATGAGGGTGGGCCTTTCGAGCATTTTCTCTTGATCGATTGACCAATTCGCCACGAATGTTGAGAATAAATCCTTCTATTCGGTCTATCCACGTGGTCTCATTGATGTCTGATTCGTCTCGCCTATAGGAAAGGTGACGAGTTACGGCTGGAAGCCTAATTGGCTGATGAATTTTTCTGTGTATGTCGCTGGCGCTGGGGTTTAGGTAGTGCTCTGCACCTAGTCCGACGATATCTGATATGTCAATTGAATGCGTTGTCGTATTCACCCAAGCTCCCCTTAAATTGCAGTGATCTTTTTTGACTGAATCTGCAGTTCTCGCTTGCGCACGACGAAGGCGCCCTGAGTCCGGGCTCGGTGCTCGTCACTATGCAGTCGTCCGACCGATTGAATCTTGGCGTTATTTGCCGGATATTCGCAAGACGGGAGTAGTCCCATATCGATGTCGTCGCTTTCGACTTGCCCGTACGCAATGTTAAGGAAGACGATTTATTGCGACCTGTGCTAGTACTAGTCCTGGCATCCCGGCACCAGCGCGGCTTATAGGCAGCATCCGTGCATTCGCTGCCCGAAGCGAATCGACCAGATTCACTTCGGACTGGCCCGCGAGCCGCGCGCTTACGACGGGATCGGGGCGGCCGCGAGCGTTTGGCGGCTCAGGGTGAATGACTGCTCCCGCTGCAAAGCCGAATCAACAAGCCCCATTTCATTCCTCATGGCGGAGGGGAACAGGAGTCGAACCTGCCCGGCGGCGCGTGGCGCCACCCACCGGGTTTGAAGCCCGGCCGACACACCGGTGTCGTCTCCCCTCCGTGTCACGCGCTGTTGAACAAGTCCCTGCTGTCGGTGCGCAGCTTGTGCACGTCGCCCACCCGTCTGAGCAGGCCCACCCGATCGAAATACTCCAGCACCTGGATCGCCCGCTTGCGTCCCAGGCCGGTGGCATCGCGGAAGGCGGCTGCCAAGACCTGACCCTCGGCCGCCGCGGCCAGATCCCGCACGATGGCGGCCATCTTCTCAACCGCCTCGGGCGCGCAGTACAGGTCTTTCACCAAGGTATGAAGCGCACCCTGCTGGGCCAGCCGCGCCAGCGTGGCACGCATCAGCGTCTCGCCCTCCTGCGCGTCGCGGGCCAGGTCGCGCACCCAGGCGCCCTCGAAGCCGGCGCCGGCCAGCAGCGGGGCCACCTTCTGCGCGATGCGCTGCTCCAGCGCCGACAGCTGCACGCCATGTTCGGGCAGATGGACGAAGGCGCCGCGCTGGGCCAGCCAGCCTTCGTCGCGGCCGCGGGCCAGCAGCTCGCGCCACAGCGGCTCGGGCAGCCGCGGCGCGGCGAGGCGGCGCAGGCGGCCGGCTTCGGGGCCGGGCTCGTCGGGATGCGCGGCATGGAAGTCGGCCAGGCGCTGGCGCAGTTGCTCGGCCAGCAGCTGCGCCGCGGCGCGCGACAGGGCCAGGCCGCCGGCGAGCAGGCCGGCATCGGGGGCCAGGTCTTGCCTGGCTTGCGCATCGATGCCCTCCGCGCTGGCGAAGCGCTCCAGGTCCAGGCCCAGCGGTGCAACGTCGAGCAGGGCCTGCAGGCGCGCGGCCGGGGTCGGCTGCGCATGCAGCGCCGCCAGTTCGGCCAGGCGCTGGGGCATGCGGCGGTAGCGGGCCGGCGCGAAGGGGTCGAGCACGACGCCGCCGGCCATCGTCCGGCTGGCACTGGCATCGCGCAGCACGACGCGGTCGCCGCGCCAGGCGCCGATCGGCTCGTGAAGCACCAGCTGGGCCAGCGCCTCGCCGCCAGGCGGCAGCGCCTCGGCATCGAGCAGGGCCACCGAACCCATCACGGCACGCGCGCCGAGATGCACGTGGACGGGCGTGCCCGACCGGAGCGCGCGAGGCTCGGCGGGCCACAGGCGCAGCTGCACGTCGATGCGCTCGCTGGCGGCGGCGGCCTCGGGTGCCACCAGCCACTGTCCGCGAGCGACCTCGTCCTTGGCGATGCCCACCAGGCCCAGCGCACAGCGCTGGCCGGCTTCGGCCACGCCCACGCTGCGGTTCTGCGCATGCAGGCTGCGCACGCGCAGGCGCCGCGGATGGCCGCCGTCCGGGCACAGCGCCAGCTCGTCGCCGATCGCCACATGCCCGGCATGCACGGTACCCGTCACCACGGTGCCGACGCCGTCGAGGCTGAAGCTGCGGTCGACGGCGAGGCGGAAGGCGCGGCCGGCCGGACGTCCGACGGCATGGGCCGCCTCCGCAGCCAGCAACTGACGCAGCGTCTCGACACCCTGCCCGGTCGTCGCGCTCAGTTCCAGCACCGGCGCCTGCGCCAGCGCCGAACCGGCTCGCAATGCCTCGACCTCGGAACGCACCTCGGCCAGCCGCGCCGCCGAGGCGCGGTCCGCCTTGGTGATGACGACGGCGCCGCGTTCCAGCCCCAGCAGGCTCAGCACGGCCAGGTGCTCGCGGGTCTGCGGCATCGGGCCGTCGTCGGCGGCCACCAGCAGCAGCGCGTAGTCGATGCCGGTGGCGCCGGCCAGCATCGTGTGGACGAGGCGCTCGTGGCCGGGCACGTCGACGAAGCCGATGGCCCCGTCGCCCGAGAAGGCATAGCCCAGCTCGATGCTGATGCCGCGCTTCTTCTCCTCGGGCAGCCGGTCGGTATCGACGCCGGTGAGCGCCCTCACCAGCGTGGTCTTGCCGTGGTCGATGTGACCGGCTGTTCCGATGATCACGGGGTCAGGTCGTGAGTTCCCGCGAGCTGATCGTGTACTTGAAGGTATCCGGCGAGAGCTCGTCGAAGCGCCCGCTGGCGTTCTCGCCCTGCGGGTACATCAGGAAGGGCAGCGAGGCCTTGCCGGCGGCCCCGGGCAGCGTGATGTCGTGGCCGGTGTTGTAGGCGATCCAGTTGCCTTCCCAGCCGCCGAACAGCGCCTTGTCCACCGGCGCGATCAGCGGGTTGGAGGCGTCCTTGATCCACTCGGGCGTTTCCTGGCGCATCACCTTGAGCACGTCGGCCGGGTCCATCGCGACCCAGCCGTAGGCCTTCAGGTAGACCTCGGCGCGGCAGTGCTGGGCACCCTTGAGGCTGGCCGGGTTGCCGCCCAGCTCGCGGTAGCCGAAGGCTGAAGGGCTGACGCGCAGGCCGTAGAGGTCGCGCGCCGGCACGCCGACCGAGCGGCACAGGCCGACGAAGATCGCGTTCAGGTCCGCGCACTTGCCGCCCAGGTTGCCGGTCTCCAGCATCGTGCGCACGTCGCCGGTGCCGCAGCCGCGCACGCTCGGTTCGCGATGGGCGTTGGTGACCAGCCAGCGGTAGATGGCGCGGGTCTTGTCGATGTCGGTGCGGGCCTTGCCGATCGCCTGCTGGGCGGTCTTCAGCACGATGCCGTCGACTGGCACCAGCTCCGTGGCCACCAGGTTGGCCTTCAGCACCTCGGGATCCTCGCTGGCGCGGCCGGGCTGGCTCCAGTCGACCTTGCGGCCGCGGGTCTGCACGCGGCTGGTGAGCGAGAGCTGCGGCTGCTTGACCGAGGCCGGGAAGTCGGCATGCACCATCCGCACGCCCTCGGCCGACACGATGCCCACGGCTGCCCCGGGGCTGGCCTGCCAGTCCTGGCTCAGTGTGCGCTGGAAACCGGTCTCGACGTCGGGCATCGGCAGCCAGAGCTGCGTGCGGCCCTGGGCATCGGCGACGCTGACGTTCATCGTAACCTCGAAGGTTCGCCAGGGGCCGGGCTGGGGATCGAAATGCGTCACGGCGGCGCGGGCCTGGCGCGCGGGCAGCGCGGCCGCGAAGGCGGCGGCGCAGGCGGCTTGCAGAGTCTGTCGGCGGGTGGTGTTCATGCGTGTGTCCTCATGGGAAATCCTTGTTTGTCCTTGTTCAGAGCAGCGCTTCGATCCAGCGCCGGGCCTCGGGGCCGTTCCAGTCGACCTGGCCGACGATGGTGGCCACGGCGCGTCCGTCGCGGCCGACCAGCACGCTGGTGGGGAAGACGCGGGCGCCCCAGGCGCGCGAGGTGAGGCCGTCGGCGTCGCGCAGGATGGGCAGCGACATCGGCAACTGGTCGAGGAAGTTCTTGATGGCGGCGTCGGTCTCATGCTGGTTCACGCATTCGATCAGCAGGCCGCGCTTCTCGTAGAGCGTGGCGAGCAGTTCCATCGTCGGCAGCTCGTCGCGGCACGGCGGGCACCAGGTGGCCCAGAAGTTCAGCAGCACGACCTTGCCATGGCCGTCGGTGGCCAGGTTGAAGCGGGCGCCCTTGCCCTCATGCAGGGCGAGGTCCAGCGGCGGCGTGGGCTTGTCCTTGGGCCAGGGGCGGCGGACGAAGCCGCGAGGCGGATCTTGCTGCGCCTGGGCGAGCAGCGACGATGCCAGCGCGGCCAGGGCGGTACGGCGGGAAAGATTCATGATGGCCGGCATCCTAAGGCC
>NZ_LYVQ01000080.1 GCF_001984095.1 Pelomonas sp. KK5 | reverse complement strand
TGGGCGGCCGCGGGGCTCGGCGGTGGCGGTCTCCCCTGCGGGTCGACTCCCTTGCGGTGCTCGCGGCTCGTGGCCCGAGCCCAACTCGCGCTGCTACGCCGCGCTCACACAAGGGGCTCGAAGTCAGTTCACGAAGCGCGCTGCGCGCGCGGCCACGAGCCACTGCGCTCCTCAGCGCCACCGAAGTCGCCCCGCAGCCGCCCAGGCCGCAGCGCTGCTGGCGCCAGCGGGTTTGCTCGGCGCGCAGGGCCGGGCTCGCCAGCAGTTCCTTCCGCGGACCGTGACGACGTGGGCGTCCCCGGACTTCGGCGAAGAACCTATTTCTTCTTCACCAGCCTGATCTGGAACAGCTTGGGCCACATCTTGCCGGTGACGAAGAGGCGCTTGGTGGCGGCGTCGTAGGCGATGCCGTTGAGCACGTCGGTCTGCGGGCCGCGGAACATCGGCGAGAGGATGCCGGTGAGGTCGATCCAGCCAAGGACCTTGCCGGTCCTTGGGTCGATGCGGGCGATGCGGTCGGTCTGCCAGATGTTGGCGTAGACCTCGCCTTCCACCCATTCCAGCTCGTTGAGCTGGGTCACCGGCTTGCCGTCGGCCGTCACCTTGACGCGCCGTTTCTCCTTCAGCGTGGCCGGGTCGATGAAGCGCAGCTCGGCCGTGCCGTCGCTCTGGATCAGCTCGGTCGCGTTCTTCGTCATGCCCCAGCCCTCGCCGGGGTAGCTGAACTTCTTGACGAAGGAGAAGTCGTCCGTCTTCAGCACGAAGCCGACCTGGGTCTGCCAGGTCAGGCCGATGATCTGGCCGTTCCATTCGACGATGCCTTCGCCGAACAGCTCCGGCGGCAGGTTGATGCCCTGCACCACCTCGCCGGTCTCCAGCCGCACCTTGCGCACCGTCGAATGGCCTTCCAGGCCGGTGCTCTCGTAGAGGAAACCGTCCTTGAAGAACAGGCCCTCGGTGAAGGCCTGCGGGTCGTGCGGATAGCTGCGCACGATCTCGAAGCCGTAGACGGGGATGTCGGCGTGGGCCGAGCCGGCCAGGACCAGCGCCAGCAGGAAGCCGAAGAACTTAACCATAGACGCTGACCTCCGGACGGCGCGCGAGAACTGCGATCGGCGGGGCCCAGCGTTCGCCGCGGCCCTTCTTGCTCGTCACCAGCGTGATCTCGGAGGGCTCGAAGACCTCCACGTTGTGCGTGATCGGCGTGGTCAGCAGGTACTGCGCGCGGGTGGAGCGCAGGAAGTGGCCGACCAGCTGGATGTTGCGCACGTCCAGGTGGGCGAAGGGCTCGTCGATGAAGACGAAACCGCCGGGGCTGTCGTCGTCCTTCATCAGGCCCACCAGCAGGATCAGGCTCTTCAGCACCTGCTGGCCGCCCGAGGCCTCCCCGTCGTTGAGGCCCACCTCGCCCTTGCCGTCGAAGTTGAAGCGCACGTGCAGGCCGGCCTGGGCCAGCACGAGGTCGTCGTTGTCCAGGTGCGGCAGGTCGGCCTGGGCCAGCACGCCGGCCAGTTCGCCCAGCTCGGCCACGTTCTTCTTGTAGCGGCGCACGGTGGCGCGCAGCACGTCGATGTAGCGCTCGCGGGCATTGAAGGCGGCGATGCGGGCCATCTCGTTGCTGGCGCGGCGGTCGTCCAGCTGGGTGCTCTGCTCCAGCACCGAGACGTGCATGCGCGCATGGCGGTCCTGCACGGCGGCATCGGTCTCCCAGTGGCCAGTCTCCAGCTCGGCCTGCACATGGCGCAGCGCGATCTCGGCCTGCTTGGCGTTCTCGAACTCGTCGCGCATGGCCTGGATGCGCGTGGGATGCACCCAGGAGGCCGGGAAGCGCTCACGGGCGTCGCGGGAGTGGCGGGACGCGAGGGCCAGGTCTTGCCTGCGGCCCTCGTGCTCGCGCAGCACACGCGTGACGTTGTCCTCGCTGTTCTTCAGCGTGCCCTGGGCCGACTCGTAGTCGCGCTCGCTGCGGGTGCAGTGCGTGAGCGCCCGGTCGTGCTCGGCTTCCAGCGCGGACATACGCGAGGCCGCCTCGGCGCGCGCCTGCTTCAGCGCCGGCAGGCGGGCACGGCCTTCGGCGAACTCGTCGGCGCGCTCGCTCAGCTCCTGCGCGGCCTTGTGGCCTTGCGCGGCGCGCTGCGCGTCCTTCAGCTGGCGCTCGGCCTCGGCCTGCTCCTTGGCGATGCGGCTGAGCTCCACGTCGTAGCGGCTCAGCTCCTTCTCCAGCGAGGCGCGCCGCGAGTCCAGCGCGGAGGCACCGAACTGATGGTCGCGCGGCTCGACGAAGAGGCTGCGGCCGCCACGGCCGTCGCGATAGTAGGCGTCGGGGGTGATCCATTCGCCGCCGGCCTTCGCTCCCGCCTCGGTGTCCTTGACGCAGCGGATCCCGCCCAGCTGGCGCAGCAGCCAGCCGGGGATCTTCGCGTTGATCTTCAGCGCGGCCAGCAGCGAATCCTTGGGCGCGACGGCCGGGGCGTTCTCGGCATCGGCCACGACGTAGTGCCGGTAGCGCTCGCGCGAGGCCAGGCCGAAGGCTCGTCCCTCGTCGCTCGAATGGGCCAGCACGACGACCCAGCGCGAGGGCCGCAGCAGGCCTTCGGCCGCCCCGCGCCAGGCTTCGTCGGCGATGTCGATGCAGTCGGCCAGCACATGGTGGGCAATGCCGGCATCGTCCAGCGCACGGCGGAAGCGCGTCACTTCAGAAGGCGGCGGCGGCAGGCGCTGGCCGGCCAGCGCGTCCATCGCCGCCTGCGCCTTGCGGGACTGGTCGTTGGTGCGGGTGTAGCTCTCGCGCAGGGCGTGCTGCTTGCTGGCCATGTCGGCCAGGCGCTGCGTGAGCTCGGCGGCATCGGTCTCCACCGCGGCCAGCGCCTTCAGCTCCTCCTCGCGCTTGGCCAGCAGCTCGATCGGCCGCTCGGCCTCGCGGTTGGCGTCGAAGGCGGCACGGGCCTGCTTGCGCTGGGCTTCCAGGTCCACCAGCTTCTGCTTCGCGGCCTCATGGGCCTGGAACAGCGCATGCAGCTCGGCGCGGCGGGCGGCCATCTGGCGCTTGTCGGTCGAGGCAAAGAGGCGCTGGCGGTGCAGATCGCGCAGCTGCTGCGCGGTCTTCTGGCGCTGCTCGCTCCACTGCAGCACCGGCACCACCTCGGCCGCCAGGCGCTCGCGCTCCTTCAGCCGCAGCTGGTACTGCTGGTAGCTGTTGACGCGGTTGGCCAGGTCGGACAGCTGCGCCTGCGTGTGCGAGAGCTCGTGCCCCGCCTGCTCCACTTCCTTGACCAGCTGCTGCTGGTGGCTGCGGGCCTGGTCGTAGCGGTCCAGCACCTCCTGGTCGCCGAAGACCTCGAACACCAGGCGAAGCAGCTCCTTCGGCGAGAGCTCGCACAGCCGGTCGGTCTGGCCCTGCTCCAGCGCGAGCACGCGGCCGATCGCGCGGGTCAGGCCGGCGGCTTCCAGGCGGCGCTTCCAGGCCTCGATGCCCATCCAGTCCTTGTCGCCACGGGCCATCAGCTCCTCGATGCCCTTGACGCCGTCCACCATCACGTAGCGGCGCTGCCAGTCGCCGCCCTGGCGCTCGATGCGGCAGGCCAGCGTGACCTGGTCGGCATAGAGCAGCGAGCTGGCGAAGGGGCGCGAGGAGTTCTGCCGGCCGCGCGGCCGGTTGTCCACCAGCGCGCGCAGCCAGGCGGTCTCCGCATTGGCGTGGCGGGCGTAGGTCTTGTAGGTACGGCCGCCCGAGCATTCCAGGCCCAGCAGCGTGCGCATCGCGTCGAGCAGCGTCGTCTTACCGGAGCCGTTGGGGCCGGCGATGGTGATGATGGCGCCGTCCAGCGGCATCGTGACGCGCTGGCAGTAGTCCCAGTGCAGCAGTTCCAGCGATTGCAGGTGAAACATCCGTCAGATCTCTTCGCTGTCTTCGATATGTTCTTGTTCGGGCTCGCGCAGGCGGGCGATGGCCGCGGCAGCGACCGGGTCGGTCGAGCGGGCCAGCACGTCGCCCAGGGCGCCGTCGAGGATGCGCGGCGCCAGCGTGTCGTAGTCCAGCAGCAGGTCCAGCAGCGGGCCTTCGGCGATGTCCTCGTTGCGGCGGATGATGAAGCCGTTGCGCTCCAGCAGCTTCAGGTTGGTGTCCAGCCGCATCTTCTTGCCGAGCTGGTTGCCGAAGTCGGCCAGCAGGCTGCGGTAGGAGACGGTGGGCGAGACGCTGGCCGCCAGCGGCAGCGGCTTGTCGGTGGCGAACATCTCGCCCTGCCCTTCCTCGGCGGCCTCGGCGCGGGCCAGCTGGCGCTGCCGCTTGGGCAGCACGATCAGCGACCATAGCACCACCAGCAGCGCCACGCCGTCGCGCGGCAGGTCCAGGTTGTTGTTGGCCGCCAGGCCGGTCTCGCCGAACACGGCCACCTCGGCCGGGCGCAGCATCGCCAGCGTGATGTGGTCGGCGTAGAGGTTGTCCACCACGCGCATGCCCACGGCGGCCAGGCGCTCGTTGAGCCGCTGCCAGATGTCCTGGTCGATCAGCGCGCGGCGCACCAGCGAGTGGTTGCGCGGCAGCCAGCGGCGCGCAAGGAGCTGAGCCGCCAGCTGGGCGGCTTCGTCAAACGATGGATTCATTCAGCTTGATCCTCTGGGACGGCACGCAGCACGCCGCGGCTCATCCACTTGATGTATTCGTCGTCCACCTCGCCCTGCTCGGCCGACCATTGCACGCGCCAGGGCTGGCGCGCCATGTCGCCGGTGGCGCCGGCCAGGTGCTGGGCCTGCGGGTCGCCCAGCAGCGGCAGCAGCTGCGCGCGGTAGGAGGCTCGGGCATAGCTGCCGCCGAGCACCGCGGGGGCCAGGTCTTGCACCACCTCGCCGGACTCGGTCCAGCGCCCCAGCAGCGCCTGCATGATGTCCATCTCCGGCGGCAGGGACATCACCGCCAGCTCGCCGTTCGGCGCCGCCTGCGGCACCGGCAGCGCCTCGCCGGCCTGGGGCACGGGGCGGTCGCGCTCGAACTCGGCCTCGGCCATGTCCAGCAGCTCGTGCTGCGCCACCAGCACCGGATGGACCGGCCGCGACAGCGCACCCAGCGAGAGGTTCTCCAGGAAGTGCACGCCCTGCAGCCAGCGGCGCACGTCGGTCGTGGTGATGCCGGTGGAGCCCAGCGTGACCCGTTGGCGGTCCACCTGCTGCAGCGCGCGGTTGAACTGGCTGGCCATCGCCAGCAGCCGCGCCTGGGCCAGGCCCAGCTCGCGGGCCAGGCGCTCCAGCCGCGCATTGCCGTCGGCCTGGGCCTGCTCGATCACCGCCTTCAGCACCTCGCTGGCCCGCTCGACCAGCTTCAGCGCCCGTTCGAAGCGCTGGCGCGCGCGGCGCAGGTGGAACTCGCTGCCGCTGGCGATCGCGTCCGCGAACTCGTCGTACAGGCGCGAGAGCTGGGCCTGCAGGTGGTGCAGCTGGGCCGGGTCCAGCGTGCCCATCTGGTGGGCGCCGGCCACGCTGGCCAGCAGCGCGGCGAGGTCGGAATCCTGTTCGCCGGCTTGCGTCAGCGGCGACAGCACGCCCATCACCCGCTGCGCCAGCGGCGTCACGCCGTATTGCTGGTTGCCGGCGTCCCAGGCCAGCAGCTCCGCCTCGCGCAGGCGCTTGAGCACCAGGTCCAGCGCTTCCTCGCGCAGCGCGTGGAAGTGCAGGTTCAGCGCCTCGCGCGACACCCGCGACTCCGGCAGCGCCATCAGCTCCATGAACACCCAGACCCGCAGCCGCACCAGCGCGGCGGGCCCGTGGCACAGCGCGCGCAAGGCATTCAGGAGCGGCTCGTTGCGCTCCAGCTGCCACCACAGCAGCGCCTCGGTGGGCGCCGCGCCCTCGCGGAAATAGTCTTCGAAGCGCTGTTCCTGCTCCTCCCCGGAGCCGGAACTACCGGGAATAGCGCTTGCCTCGTTCTCGATCATGGGCGCGATTATCCCCGGATGGCAGGATGCATTTGGTCACAGGACCGGTCCGGTCCGACCCTATGCTGGCGCGATGAATCGCATGTTCCGCCACGGCCCTTCCACCCTGCTCGTCCTGCTGCTCGCTGCCTGCGCCTCCACCAACCGACCGCCGGCGCCCGCGCCATCGCCCCCTTCGCCGCGCCCGGCGCCCTCCGCCGACGCCCAGCGCCAGGCCGAATTCGACCGCAGCCAGCAACGCTGGCACGGTGCGCCGGTGAAGGAGCTGGTGTCCAAGCTGGGCCCGCCCACGCTGCGCGCCGAGCAGGAGGACGGGCACAAGGTGCTGGTCTACGTCAAGACGGCCAAGCTCAGCGGCCCGACCGGGCCGATCCCATTCCGTTGCGTTGTTCGTTATGTATTGGACAACCCCGGCGAACGCGTGGCATCGCACACGATCGAAGGTTGCTAGCATCCGTCCATAACGATCAAACCGGACGGAGGGTTCTCCATGGCGTCCATGGTTCGTCTGCTGGCCGCGTTCGCGCTGGCGCTGGCCGCTCCCGCCTGGGCCCAGCCCGAGGACTGGTTCGCCTGCGCGCCGGAGGGCGAGGTGTGCAAGATCGGCGGCGACAGCCTGGTCCGCTTCGGCAGCGCCGGCCGCTATGCCTACCGCATCGCCAGCGAGGACCAGCCCTGCACCGTCGCCACCTTCGGCCATGATCCCGCTCCCAAGGCCGCCAAGCGCTGCGAGGTCTTCCCCGGCTGGCGCCGGCACGCGCGCTACCGCGAATGGCTGCAGATGGGCTCGACCCAGGGCGACTGGACCGTCTGCGCCAACGAGGGCGACACCTGCCGCCTGCCCGGCGAGGGCTTCGTGCGCTACGGCGCCGAGGGCCGCTACGCCGAGCGCAAGGCCGTGGCCGAAGTGGGCTGCAACAGCGCCCTGTTCGGCGATCCGATGGCCGGCATCGCCAAGCAGTGCGCCTACCAGCTGACCCGCACCGGCGCCGCCGTGGCCCAGGCGGCGCGCACCCAGGCCGCGGCCCCGGCGCCCGCCCCGCTCTCGATCCGCCGCATCCTGCCCTGGAAGCCCTGCTCCCGCGAGGGCGAGCGCTGCGAGTTCCGCGGCCCGGCCATCGTGCGCTTCGGCGTGCCGGGGCGCTACTTCATCGAGGAAGGCTTCGACGGGATGCGCTGCGTCAGCGAGAGCTTCGGCGAAGATCCGGCGCCCGGGCGCGAGAAGCGCTGCGAGATCCTGAAGATCGACTGAGGCCATGACCTTGAACTTCGACGCCATCATCATCGGCGCCGGCCAGGCCGGCCCGGCGCTGGCCGAACGCCTGTGCGCCGCCGGCATGAAGGTCGCCGTGGTCGAGCGCAAGCATTTCGGCGGCACCTGCGTGAACACCGGCTGCATGCCGACCAAGGCCCTGGTAGCCAGCGCCCATGCGGCGCATCTGGCCCGGCGGGCGGCGGATTTCGGCGTCACGCTCGGCGGCGCGGTGGGCATCGACATGCCCGCGGTGAAGGCACGCAAGGATCGGGTCACGATGACCGCGCGCGGCAATATCGAGAAGTGGCTGGGCGGCATGGCCGGCTGCACGGTGATCCGCGGCCATGCGCGCTTCGAGTCCGCCCATGAGCTGTCGGTCGGCGAGCAGCGGCTGACGGCGCCGCGCATCTTCATCAACGTCGGCGGCCGGGCCCTGCGGCCGCCGATGCCGGGCATAGACCGCGTGCGCACGCTGGACAACGTCTCGGTGCTGGAGCTGGACACCGTGCCCGGGCACCTGGTGATCGTCGGCGGCAGTTATATCGGCCTGGAGTTCGCCCAGGTCTGGCGGCGCTTCGGCGCGCCGGTGACGGTGGTCGAGAAATCGCCCCGGCTACTCGGCCGCGAGGACGAGGAGGTCTCCGCCGCCATCCAGTCCATCCTGGAGGCCGAGGGCATCGCCTTCCGTCTCGGCGCCGAATGCATTGCCTTCGAGCCGCAGCCGGACGGCCGCATCGCCGTCGGCGTCGACTGCCGCGACGGCGAGCCTCGGGTGATCGGCTCGCACGCGCTGCTGGCCGTCGGCCGCCGGCCCAATACCGACGAGCTGGGCCTGGACAAGGCCGGCATCGCCGTCGACGAGCGCGGCTACATCAAGGTGGACGAGCAACTGGCCACCTCGGTCCCGGGCGTCTGGGCGCTGGGCGACTGCAACGGCCGCGGCGCCTTCACCCACACCGCCTACAACGACTTCGAGATCGTCGCCGCGAACCTGCTCGACGGAGGTAGCCGCCGCGTCACCGACCGCATCGACTGCTACGCCCTCTTCATCGATCCGCCGCTGGGCCGGGTCGGCACGAGCGAGGCGCAGGCGCGCCAGGCCGGCCACCGGGTGCGGGTCGGGCGCCGGCCGATGACCCGCGTCGGCCGCGCGATCGAGAAGAGCGAGACGCAGGGCCTGATGAAGGTGGTGATCGACGCGGACAGCGACGCGATCCTCGGCGCCGCCATCCTCGGTGTCGGCGGCGACGAGGCCATCCACGGCCTGCTCGCCGCGATGGGCGCCGGCCAGACGGCGGGCGACCTCGCGCGCACCGTGCCGATCCATCCGACGGTGGCCGAGCTCGTGCCGACGGTGATCCTCGGCGCCAAGCCGGACTGAAACCGCGATGCACCGCGCCTCCGTCGGCCTGCAGCGTTATGCCTTCGCCGACCTGCGCACCTTGCTGGCCAAGGCGTCGCCGATCCGTTCCGGCGACCAGCTGGCCGGCATCGCCGCCGACAGCGCCGCCGAGCGGGTGGCCGCCTGCATGGCGCTGGCCGAGCTGCCGCTGGCGACCTTCCTGAACGAGGCGCTGATTCCCTACGAGCAGGACGAGGTGACGCGGCTGATCGTCGACGGCCACGACGCAGCCGCCTTCGCGCCGGTCGCCCATCTCACCGTCGGCGCCTTCCGCGACTGGCTGCTGGCCGCGGCGCCCGAGGCCATCGCCGCCCTCGCCCCGGGCCTGACGCCGGAGATGGTGGCCGCCGTCTCCAAGCTGATGCGCAACCAGGATCTGATCCTGGTGGCCAGCCGGTGCCAGGTCTTGACCCGCTTCAGGTCGTCGTTAGGACTGAAGGGCCGCCTCGCCACCCGGCTGCAACCCAACCACCCGACCGACGATCCCGCCGGCATCGCTGCCAGCCTGCTCGACGGGCTGCTGATGGGCGCCGGCGACGCGGTCATCGGCATCAACCCGGCCAATGACAGCGTGCCCGCGCTGTGCCGCCTGCTGGCGCTGCTGGACGAGCTGATCCGGCGCCACGGCATCCCGACGCAGTCCTGCGTGCTGGCCCACGTCACCAGCACGCTGCAGGCGATCGAGCTGGGCGCGCCGGTGGACCTGGTGTTCCAGTCGATCGCCGGCACCGAGGCGGCCAACCGCAGTTTCGGCATCGGCCTGGCCTTGCTCGACGAAGCACATGCGGCAGTACGGTCGGTGCAGCGCGGCGGCGAGCACCTGATGTACTTCGAAACCGGCCAGGGCAGCGCGCTCTCGGCCGGCGCCCACCACGGCGTGGACCAGCAGACGCTGGAGGCCCGGGCCTATGCGGTGGCGCGGCGCTACCGGCCGCTGCTGGTGAACACCGTCGTCGGCTTCATCGGGCCGGAGTACCTGTACGACGGCAAGCAGATCACCCGCGCCGGGCTGGAGGACCACTTCTGCGGCAAGCTGCTGGGCCTGCCGATGGGCTGCGACATCTGCTACACCAACCACGCCGAGGCCGACCAGGACGACATGGACGGCCTGCTGGTGCAACTGTCCAGCGCCGGGCTCAACTTCATGATGGGCGTGCCGGGCGCCGATGACGTGATGCTGAACTACCAGAGCAGTTCCTTCCACGACCAGCTGTTCGTGCGCGAGCTGCTGGGCCTCAAGCGCGCGCCGGAGTTCGAGGCCTGGCTGCAGCGCGTGGGCATTGCCGACGACGCGGGCCGGCTGCTGCCGGGCGCCGAACGGTTCGCGCTCGGGTTCGAGCTGCCAGGGCCATGAACAACGATCTCTGGCAGCGCCTGCGCGGCCTGACGCCTGCCCGCATCGCGCTGGGCCGCAGCGGCGCGAGCCTGCCGACGACCGAGTGGCTGGCCTTCGCGGCCGCCCATGCGCAGGCGCGGGATGCGGTCCACACGCCGCTGGATGCCGACGCGCTGACGGGCCAATTGAGCGGATGCCTGCAGGTGCGCAGCCGCGCCGCCACGCGAGACATCTACCTGCGCCGGCCCGATCTCGGCCGCCGCTTGGACGGCGCCTGCGAACTCCCCCCGGGCCCCTGCGACCTCGCCCTCGTGCTCGCCGACGGGCTCTCCGCCGCCGCCCTGCAGGCCCACGGTGCGGCCGTGCTGGACGCACTGCTTCCGCTGCTGCCGGCAGGCCTGTCGATCGCCCCGCCCGTCATCGCACTGCAGGCCCGCGTCGCCCTGGGCGACGAGATCGGCCAGCGCCTCGGCGCGCGGCTGGTGCTCGTGCTGATCGGCGAGCGGCCCGGCCTGTCCTCGCCCGACAGCCTGGGCGCCTACCTGACCTGGGCGCCGGCCGTCGGCCGCAGCGATGCCGAGCGCAACTGCGTCAGCAATATCCGCCCGGCCGGGCTTCCTCCCGGGCAGGCTGCAGCGCGACTGGCCTGGCTGATCGCACAGGCCTTGCGCCGCGGCCTCACCGGCATCGGGCTGAAGGACGACAGCGCCGGCGTGGCGACCCTTCCAGCGATTTGAACGCTGCGCTCAAGTCCGCTGGCTTGTCGCGGCCGGCAATGAGCTCAAACTGATGCTCATGATGAACACGCGCCTCCCCACCTACTTCCTGTCGCACGGCGGCGGCCCCTGGCCCTATATGGACGGCCCCTTCCGCGCCCACTTCACCCAGCTGGAAGCCTCGCTGAAGGCGATCCCGCAGGAACTGGGCGTCAAGCCCAGGGCCGTGCTGATGATCTCCGGCCATTGGGAGGAGCGCGCCGGCTTCGCCGTGATGGCCTCGCCGAGGCCGCCGATGGTCTACGACTACGGCGGCTTTCCGCCGCACACCTACACCGTGACGTACCCGGCGCCGGGTGATCCGGCGCTGGCCGAGCGGGTGCGCGGCCTGATCGCCGCCGCCGGCCTGCCCGCGGGGCTGGACGCCGAACGCGGCTTCGACCACGGCGCCTTCACGACGATGTTCCCGATGTACCCGGACGCCGAGGTGCCGCTGGTGCAGCTGTCCATGCATGCGGGCTACGACCCCGAGGCGCACCTGGCGCTGGGCCGCGCGCTGGCGCCGCTGCGCGACGAGGGCGTGCTGATCGTCGGCAGCGGGCTGAGCTATCACAACCTGCGTGCCTTCGGCCCCGGCGCGAAGGCGGCGTCCGGCCAGTTCGACGGCTGGCTGCAGCATGCGCTGCTGGAGGTGCCGCCGGCCGAGCGCAGCGAGCTGCTGCGCCACTGGAGCGAGGCACCCGCCGCCCGGCAGGCGCACCCGCGCGAGGATCACCTGATCCCGCTGATGGTGGCTGTCGGTGCAGCAGAGAACGAGGCCGGCGCCTGCATCTATCACGAGCCCGACTTCATGGGCGGCGTGACGGCGTCGAGCTTCCGCTTCGGCTGATCAGCCCTTCAAGGCCGCCAGGCGCTCGGTGACCTCGCGCTTGCCGACGCCGCGCAGCGCGGCGATCGCGGCCAGGCTCTTGCCACGCGGCTTGGACTTGCCCGTCTCCCAGGCATAGACCGATTGGCCGGTGGTGCCGACCAGCAGGCCGAAGTCCGCGGCGGAGAGGCCCAGGCGCTTGCGATTGGCGGCCAGGCCGCCGGCGCGGAAGCGCAGGCTGCTCCCTTCGTCCTCGGTCTCGGCCGTCTCCGGCTCGGCCGTGGCGTGCTTGCCGAGGCGGCGCACGGCCTTCTCAAGCTCCTGCAGCCGCCGCTTGAGGGCGGCGATCTCGCTGCGTTGTGTGGAGACGGCCTTCTTCAGGCTGTCGTTCTCGACCCGGAGTTCCTTGCGGGCCAGCCGCGTGACTTCGGCTTTCAGGACGGATGCGATGTTCGGCATCCGTCCATTTTGCACGCTTCCGGCACTTCAGCTCCAGCCGCCGCCCAGGGCCTTGATGAGGCCGATCGTCGACTGGTACTGCGCCGCCCTCACCTGCAGGGCCTGCCGACGTAACGCCAGCTCACTACGGCGTGCATCGAGCAGTTCCAGCTGGCTCACCAGGCCGTTGCGATAACGCGAATCCGACAGGGCCAGCGCGCGCTCGGCCGAAGCCACCGCCTGCGCCTGCACCTGGGCCTGTTCGCCCAGCAGCTGCAGCGCGGAAAGCTGGTCTTCCACTTCCTTGAAGGCCGTCAGCACCTGCTCGCGGTAGTTGGCTGCCACGCCGTCGAGCTGGGCGGCCGCGCCCTGCACGGCCGCCTCGCGGCGGCCGCCGTCGAACAGCGGCAGGCTCAGCAGCGCGTTGACGCCCCACAGTCCCGCCGAGGTCTTGAACAGGTCGGAGAGCTCGGGCGAGGCGCCGCCACCGGCCGCCGTCAGCGTCAGCGTCGGGAACCAGGCCTTCTGGGCCACGCCCAGGCGCGCCTGCGCCGCCATCAGGCTGGCCTGCGCGGCGGCCACGTCGGGCCGGCGCTCCAGCATGCGGCTGGGCACGCCGGCGGGAATGGCCGGCACCTGCTCGGCCCAGTTGCCGCTGGTGACGGTCAGCTCGCTCGGCAGGTCGCCGACCAGCAGGGCCAGCGCGTGCTCCAGTTCCGCGCGGCGGCGGTCCAGTTCCAGCGCCTGCGACTGCGTGGCGGCGACTTCGGTGCGCACGCGGGCGACGTCGAGTTCGGCGATGTCGCCGGCCCGTTGGCGGCGCTCGGTCAGCGCCAGCGTCTCCTGGTAGGCCGTCACCGTCTCGCGCATCAGCGCGCGTTCCGCGTCGAGGGCGCGCAGCGCGAAGTAGGTCTGCGCCACCTGCGACTGCACCAGCAGCTGGGTGGCCTGCAGCAGCGATTCGCGCGACCTGGCGTCCAGCGCCGCGGCCTGGCTGGCCTGCGAGAGCCGGCCGATCAGGTCCAGCTCGTAGGAGGCGTCGAGCCGCACCTGGTGCAGCGTGCCGGCCAGCGCCTGCGAGCGGTAGTAGTCGCCACCCTGGCGGCCGCTGGCGGCGCTCAGGCCCACTTGCGGCAAGCGTGCCGCGTCGGCATTGCGCAGCAGCGCGCGGGCCTCGGCCAGGCGGGCGCCGGCCTGCTGAAGCTGGGTGTTATGCGCAAGTGCCTGTTCGGTGAGTTGGTCGAGCTGCGCGTCGTCGAAGGCCTTCCACCAGGCCGCCTGCGCGGCCAGCGAGGACTGGGCCGACGTGCCCTTGAAGGCCGTGGGCACGGCCGGCATCGCATGCGGTTCGGGCGTGGCGATATTGGCGCAGCCGGCCAGCACCAGCGCGGCAGCGAGAACGGATAGAGCGAGTTTCATGTTCGACTCCTTATTCATGATCGTGGCGAGGCGCCGCGGGCAGCGGGCGGGCATCGCCATGCGCAGCCGGCGTGCCGGCGAAGGCCTCGAGGTGGACGTCCGCGCTACCGTGCAGCTTCAGCGGACGGTTGCCGGTCAGCGCGCGCAGCAGCACGTAGAAGACCGGCGTCAGGAACAGGCCGAAGGCGGTCACGCCGATCATCCCGGCGAACACGGCCACGCCCATCGCGGCGCGCATCTCCGAGCCAGCGCCGGTGGACAGCACCAGCGGCACCACGCCCATGATGAAGGCCATCGAGGTCATCAGGATCGGGCGCAGGCGCAGGCGTGCGGCTTCAATGGCGGCTTCCAGCGGCTTGCGTCCGGCGAACTCCAGCTCGCGGGCGAACTCGACGATCAGGATCGCGTTCTTCGCACTCAAGCCCACCAGCACCATCAGGCCGATCTGGGTGAAGACGTTGTTGTCGCCCTTGGTGAGCCAGACGCCGGCCATCGCCGCCATCAGGCCCATCGGCACGATCAGCAGGATCGCCAGCGGCAGGGTCAGGCTCTCGTACTGGGCAGCCAGCACCAGGAAGACCAGCAGGATGGCCAGCGGGAACACCCAGATCGCGGAGTTGCCGGCCAGGATCTCCTGGTAGGTCAGCTCGGTCCACTCGTAGCTGATGCCCTTGGGCAGCGTCTCGGCGGCGATGCGCTTGATCGCGTCCTGCGCCTGGCCCGAGCTGAAGCCCGGGGCCGGGCCGCCGTTGATGTCGGCAGAGAGGAAGCCGTTGTAGCGCATCGCGCGCTCCGGGCCCACCGAGTTCTCCACCTTCATCAGCGCGGACAGCGGCACCATCTCGCCCGAGTTCGAACGCACCTTCAGCTGGCCGATGTCCTCGGCGCGGGCGCGGAAGGCCGCGTCGGCCTGGACACGCACGGAGTACGTGCGGCCGAACTTGTTGAAGTCGTTGACGTACAGGCTGCCGAGGTAGATCTGCATCGTGTCGAACACGTCCGTCACCGCCACGCCCAGCTGGCGCGCCTTGGTGCGGTCGATGTCGGCGTAGAGCTGCGGCGTGTTGACCTGGTAGCTGCTGAACATGCCGGCCAGCTCGGGCGTCTTGTAGGCCTTGGCCATGAAGGCCTTCAGCGCCTGGTCCAGCGCCTCGTAGCCGAGGCCGCCGCGGTCTTCCAGCTGCAGCTTGAAGCCGCCGGTCGTGCCGAGGCCCTGCACCGGCGGGGGCGGGAACATGACGATGAAGGCGTCCTGGATCTGGCCGTACTGCTGGTTCAGCGACTGGGCGATCGCGCCGGCCGACAGCGCCTTGCCCTTGCGCTGGTCGAAGTCCTTCAGCGAGGCGAAGACGATGCCGGAGTTGGAGCTGTTGGTGAAGCCGTTGATCGACAGGCCCGGGAAGGCGATCGCGTGCTCGACGCCAGGCGTCTTGGTCGTGATCTCGGTCATGCGGCGGATCACGTCTTCGGTGCGGTCCAGCGTGGCGCCGTCAGGCAGCTGCGCAAAGCCGATCAGGTACTGCTTGTCCTGCGCCGGCACGAAGCCGCCCGGCACGGCCTTGAACAGGCCCAGGGTCAGCAGGATCAGGCCGGCATACAGCACCAGCATCGGCGTCTTGCGGCGGATGGCCTTCTGCACGCCGCCGCCATAGGCTTCGGAGCCGCGCTTGAAGAAGCGGTTGAAGCCGGCGAAGAAGCGGCCGAAGACGAAGTCCATGCCGCGGGTCAGCGCGTCCTTGGGCGCGTCATGACCCTTCAGCAGCACCGCGGCCAGGGCGGGCGACAGCGTCAGCGAGTTGACGGCGGAGATCACCGTGGAGATGGCGATCGTCAGCGCGAACTGGCGGTAGAACTGCCCCGTCAGGCCCGTGATGAAGGCCAGCGGCACGAACACGGCGACCAGCACCAGCGCGATCGCGATGATCGGCCCGGAGACTTCGCGCATCGCACGATACGTGGCCTCACGCGGGGTCAGTCCGGCTTCGATGTTGCGTTCGACGTTCTCGACCACGACGATCGCGTCGTCCACCACGATGCCGATCGCGAGCACCAGGCCGAACAGGCTCAGCGCATTGATCGAGAAGCCGAACAGGTGCATGACGGCAAACGTGCCCACCACCGACACCGGCACGGCCAGCAGCGGGATGATGGACGCGCGCCAGGTCTGCAGGAACAGGATCACGACGACCACGACCAGCGCGATCGCTTCCAGCAGGGTGTGCACCACCGATTCGATGGAGGCGCGCACGAACTGGGTCGGGTCGTAGACGATGCTGTAGTCCACGCCCTCGGGCATGGTCTGCTTGATCTCGGCCATGGTCGCGCGGACCTGGTCGGAGATGCTGATCGCGTTGGAGCCCGGCGCGGCGAAGATCGGCACGGCTACGGCATCCTTGTTGTCCAGCAGCGAGCGCAGCGCGTAGCCGGAGGCGCCCAGCTCGATGCGGCCGAGCTCGCCCAGGCGCGTGACCGCGCCGCCGGCATCGGTCTTGACGATGATGTCGGCGAACTCGTCCTCGGTCTGCAGGCGGCCCTGCGCGTTCACCGAGAGCTGCAGGTCGATGCCCTGCAGGCCCGGCGAGGCGCCGACGACACCGGCCGCGGCCTGGATGTTCTGGCTGCGGATCGCGGCCACCACATCAGACGCCGACAGGCCGTGCTGCGCCACCTTCTGCGGGTCCAGCCAGATGCGCATCGCATAGTCGCCGGAGCCGAACAGCTGCACGTCGCCCACGCCCTGGAGCCGCGCGAGGCGGTCCTTGACGTTGAGCACCGCGTAGTTGCGCAGGTAGGTCATGTCGTAGCGGCCGTTGGGCGACAGCAAGTGCACGACCATGGTCAGGTCGGGCGAGCTCTTGATCGTCGTCACGCCCAGGCGCCGCACTTCCTCGGGCAGGCGCGGCTCGGCCTGCGAGACGCGGTTCTGCACGAGCTGCTGGGCCTTGTCGGCGTCGGTGCCGAGCTTGAACGTCACGGTCAGCGTCATCAGGCCGTCGGTCGTCGCCTGGCTGCTCATGTAGAGCATGCCTTCGACGCCGTTGAGCGACTCTTCCAGCGGCGTCGCCACCGTCTCGGCGATCACCTTCGGGTTGGCGCCGGGGTAGTTGGCGCGGACGACCACCGAGGGCGGGACGACCTCGGGGTACTCGGAGATCGGCAGGCCCCGCACGGCGATCAGTCCGGCCAGCACCATCAGCACGGAGATCACGCCGGCGAAGATCGGCCGGTCGATGAAGAATTTGGATAGATTCATTTGGGGAACTCCCTCATCAGATCTTTTCGTCGGCCCGGGCCTTGGCGGCCTGGACCTCGGGCTTGGCGTCCATCGCGACCGAGGTCGGCGCCAGCAGCGCCCCCGGTTGCACGCGCTGCAGCCCGTTGACGACGATGCGCTCGCCGGCCCTCAGGCCGTCGGTGACGACGCGCAGGCCCTTGGCGGACGCGCCCAGCTTCACCTCGCGGTACTCGGCATGGCTGTCCTTGTCGACCACCATCACGAAGCGCTTGCTCTGGTCGGTGCCGACCGCGCGCTCGTTGATCAGCAGCGCCGCGTGGGTGCTGGCCTCGCCCATGCGCAGGCGGGCGAACTGGCCCGGCATCAGCGAGCCGTCCTTGTTGTCGAAGACGGCGCGCACGCGCACGGTGCCGCTGCGGGCGTTGACCTGGTTGTCGATCAGCTGCAGCTTGCCTTCCAGCGGCGTGCCGTCCTGGCCCAGCGTGCCCATCTGCACCGGCACGCGGTCCAGCTTGGCGCGCTCGCTCAGCGCCTTGGCCACGACCTGCTCGTCGGCATCGAAGCTGGCGTAGATCGGGCTGACCGAGACCAGCGTGCTCAGCAGCGGCGCGCTGGGGCCGGCGGCCACCTGGTTGCCGGCGGTGATCTCCAGCTTGCCCATGCGGCCGGCGACCGGCGCGCGCAGCTGCGTGTACGACAGGTTCAGCTTGGCGGCCTGCAGGCCGGCCTGGGCGGCGCGCAGGTTGGCGTCGGCCTCGCGCTGGGCGTTGCTGCGCTCGTCGAACTCGCGCTGGGCGATGGCGCTCTCGGCCAGCAGGCGCTGGGCGCGGGCCACGTCGCTGGTGGTGTAGGTGGCGCGGGCCTTGGCGGCGGCCACCTGCGCCTCGGCGCGGTCCACCTCGGCCTGGTAGGGCGCGGGGTCCAGGCTGATCAGCAGGTCGCCCTGGTGGACCAGCGCGCCTTCGCGGAAGTGGACGGCCTGGACGGTGCCCGGCACGCGAGGGCGCAGCTCCACCCGCTCGACGGCTTCGAGGCGGCCGGAGAACTCGGCCCAGTTCTGCACGTCGCTGGCCTGCACCGCGGCCACCGAGACCGGCGTGGCCTGGATGGCGGCCGGGCCGGCTTCGGCCGGCTCGGCGGCGAAGAGCCCATAACCCGCAGCCATGACGGCAGCCAGGGCGGTGAGCGAGGTGCCGGCGACCCACAGGCGACGGCTCAGTTGCGGAGTGATTTGTTGGTGGTGAGACATGGCAATGGCTCCATCAGGTTTCTTGGGACAAAAGCGCGGCTCCACCCGGGCCTCGTGCGGCCAGGCAGGGACGTTCTGCGGGGAATCAGCGGCGGCCGTCAGCGGAGGCTGAAGGCCGGGTTGTCAACAGCGTCGATACTGTCGGCAGTGATCTGCAAGGGTCATGTGCAACTCCTCACTATTTCGTAATGACCGTTATTGAATGGCAATGTAGTGGTCTTGCCTGCGGTCGTCAAGACATTTAATATCGATCCTTATGGAAATCGAAAAAACCACCCGATCACGCGGCCGGCCCCTGTCGTTCGACCGCGACACAGCGCTCGAGAAGGCCATGCACGTGTTCTGGCAACGCGGCTACGAGGCCGCCTCGATCTCCGAACTCACCACGGCCATGGGCATCACCGCCCCCAGCCTCTACAGCGCCTTCGGCGACAAGGAACACCTGTTCCTCACCGCTATCGAGCGCTATGCCAACGGGCCCGCCGCCGGCTTCCCGCTGGCGCTGGAGGAAGAGCCCACCGCCTACGCCGCGATCCGCCGCCTGCTGCTGGAAGCCGCCGAGGAATACACCCGCGCCAACCAGCCCAAGGGCTGCATGATCGCGATGGCTGCCACCAACTGCACCCAGGCCTCCGCCCACATCCAGGCGGCGCTGGCCAAGCGCCGCGAGGCAGGCATCACCGGCATCCGCTGCCGCATCGAGTGCGGCATCCAGAAGAAGGAGCTGGCCGCCGAGACCGACGCCGCCCGCCTTGCCAATTTCTACGCCACCGTCTACCGCGGCATGGCGCTCCAGGCCGCCGACGGCGCCAGCCATGAAACGCTGGTCGGTGTGGCTGAGGCCGCCATGCAGGCCTGGCCCGGCGCCGTGGGATGAACTTTACGGGTCAGTGGGACTCGGGCGTTAGATCGATCCTCGCCGGTCCTTGCCTGATTCTCTTGAGACGCGCACCATAACGATCAGTCTCCACGGGGTGCTTTGCGCGATCCTCGCGACTGTTTGCACGATGCTCCAGACCTGAGCCTGACCGGCTCGACCGCCCGCACGCCCGTCGTCAAGATATGCCCATGCTGACCGCCTTCAAACGCCAGGAATCCGGTGACCGCTCGGCCGAGCAGATGCAGATCACCGTGATGCGCGCCGAGCTGGCCGCGCAGATCGAACGCCATACCGCCGGCATCGACGGCATCCATGCCACCGCCGTGCCCCAGCTCGGCCTGGCGCGCCTGACCGAGCCGCCGCCGATGGGCCACGCGCTGCACCAGCCGGCGCTGTGCGTGCTGGCGCAGGGCAGCAAGCGCCTGATCCTCAACGACGAGGTCTACGTCTACGACAGCAGCACCTACCTGGTCGTGTCGCAGAACCTGCCGGTCAGCGGGCATGTGATCGCTGCCTCGCGCGATGTGCCCTACCTGGGCCTGAAGGTCGAGTTCGACCCGCGCGAGATCGCCTCGCTGGTGCTGGAACTGGGCGCCACCATCGACGCGCCCCGCCGCGCCGAGCGCGCGATGTTCACCGGCGAGATGAGCACCGCCCTGCTGGACCCGCTGCTGCGCCTGGTGAACCTGCTGGACACGCCGGCCGACATCGCCACGCTGGCGCCGCTGTGCAAGCGCGAGATCCTCTACCGCGTGCTGCGCTCGCCCGAAGGATGGCGACTGGCGCAGATGGCCGTGACCGACAGCCACAGCCAGCGCATCACGCAGGTCATCAACTGGCTGCACACGAACTTCGACCGCCCGCTGCAGGTGGAGGCGCTGGCACGCGATGCGGCCATGAGCGTCTCCTCGCTGCATGCGCACTTCAAGTCCGTCACCGCGATGAGCCCGCTGCAGTTCCAGAAGCAGCTGCGGCTGCAGGAAGCGCGGCGCATCATGCTGGCCGAGCGGGTGGACGCCGGGCTGGCCGGCCACCGCGTGGGCTACGAGAGCGCCTCGCAGTTCAACCGCGAGTACGCCCGCTTCTTCGGCGCTCCGCCGGCGCGCGACATCAAGCGCCTGCGCGAGGAGCACATCGGGCCTACCAGCGCTGCAGAAGGAAGCGCCCGAGCGGCGTGAACACCAGCGCGAAGGCCAGCAGGTTCAGGCCCACGGTCAGCCAGAAGATCGTCGAGAACGGCCGCTTGGCCGACTTGTGCCGCAGCAACTGGCGCCCCAGCAGCGCGCCGGGCCAGCCGCAGGCCAGCGCCAGCAGGTGCAGCGTGCGCTCGGACACCCCGGTCGCGGCCCAGGCGGGCGGCCCGCTTGTCGCCCCAGTAGACGATGAAGGTGGCCAGGCTCATCGCCATGTAGGCGCCCCAGACCGCCGGCGGCAGGGGCCACAGCAGGTCCACCGCCAGGTAGGCGGCGGCGAAGGCGGGGAGCAGCCAGAGCGAGGTGGCGCGCGGGCGTGAGGGCCTGTTGCCGCCGGCAGGCGGCGCCACCGGCGCGGCCAGCCGCCGCACGTCCAGCGCCCGCCGCTTGCCCTGGGCGTCGATGCCGGCCTGGTAGCTCAGCGCCTCGCCCGCGCGCGGCGCCCCATGGCTCAGCGCAAAGGCCCGCGCGTGGACGAAGATCCGCGCGCCGCCGCCGTCGGGCGTGATGAAGCCGTAGCCGCGGCCCTCGTCCCATTGAGTCAATCGTCCCTGCTCCCGCATGGGGCGCGACTGTGCCACAGCCGGGTCGGATCCCGCTCAGACGCAGGCGTTCAGGTTCAGGCCGATCGGCGTGGGGACGGAGGTGTAGGCGGCCGCGCCGCTGCCGGAATTGAACATCTGCTGGCGGATCGCCCGCACCTGGCTGCTCAGTGCGTCGATCTGCGCCTGGCCCGACAGGGTCTTGGCCGAGGGGCAGTTGACGCAGTCGGCCAGCTTGTTCTCCACCCGCATCAGCTGGGCGTCCAGCGTCAGCGGCAGGCGGGCCACGGCGACCTTCTGCTCGGCCTTCGGGCTGGCCGCAGCCTGGGTGGCAGACGAAGAAGCCTGCGCCGCCCCGGCGTCACGCGCCGCCGCGGGCGCCGGCGCGGCGGCCGTCGCGCCGGCAGCCGCTACCGGCGACACAGGACCAGACGCCGTCGGCGCCGCCACCGGCTGGGCCGGGGTGACGTTGACGACGGGCGTGATCGTGATCGTCGTGGACGTGCTGATGGCGCTGAACATGGGCAGCCTTCACTTCTCCTTCTTCGTGTTTTCGTCGGGCGTTCTGCGGACTTGAGGACTTTTTTTCAAATTCCCTGCAAAAAATATCAGAAATCGGGCCGCTTGCTAACTGGCAGCTTCAGCGGTGCAGAATCAGCCGCATGAGCACCACGACCACCTTCGAAGTCCCCGACATCAGCTGCGGCCACTGCGCCCGGGCGATCACCGAGGCCGTCAAGGCCCTCGACCCGGATGCGCGCGTGGACGTGGACCTCGCCAGCAAGCGGGTCAGCATCGACGGCAGCTTCCTGGCGGAATCCCGGCTGGCCGAGGCGCTGCGCGAGGCGGGCTACACGCCGGAACCGGCCTGAACTTCGCATCCTTCGTCGCAGACTGAGGCTCGCTTGACGATGCGAGCCTCCACCAACGCCCAAGGCTCGCCACCACTGCCCGCTCCCAGAATGCGGGCATGACTCCCTCATCAGCAAGCAATCCGCACTGGCGGCGCAACCTCGCCGTCTGCATGGCCGGCTCGTTCACGACCATCATCGCGATGACGCTGCTGCTGCCCTTCCTGCCGCTGTACGTCGAGCAGCTGGGCGTCAAGGATCCGGCCGCCGTCGTCCAATGCTCCGGCGCGGCCTTCGGCGCCACCTTCTTCACGGCAGCCCTGTGCGCGCCACTGTGGGGGCGGCTTGCCGACCGCTACGGCCGCAAGCTGATGCTGATCCGCGCGAGCCTGGGCATGGCGGTCGCAATGGCGCTGATCGGGCTGGCGCAGAGCGCCTGGCAGTTGGTCGCGCTGCGCCTGCTGGCCGGGCTGTTGGGCGGCTACGCCTCCGGCTCGACCGTGCTGGTGGCCACGCAGACGCCGAAGGACCGAACAGGCTGGGCACTGGGAACGCTGGCCTCGGCGGTCATGGCAGGCAATCTGGTCGGGCCGCTGCTGGGCGGCGTGCTGCCGCCGCTGATCGGCATCCGCAACACCTTCTTCGCCTGTGGGGCGCTGATCTTCGCCGCCTTCCTGGCCACCGCGCTGCTGATCCGCGAGGACCATCGACCGGCGCCGCCGAAGGCCGGTGCCGCCACCGCCGGCTGGGCAGCGATCCCGGATACGAAGCCGCTGTTCGCGATGCTGCTGACCGGCATGCTGCTGATGCTGGCGAACATGTCGATCGAGCCGATCATCACGGTCTACGTGGCGCAACTGGTGCCCGATCCGGCGCAGGTGACGATGACGGCGGGCGTGGTGATGTCGGCCGCGGCGCTGGGCAGCATCCTCTCGGCCTCGCGGCTGGGCCGGCTGGCCGACCGCATCGGCCACTGGAACGTGATCGTGCTGTGCCTGGCCGCCGCGGCGCTGCTCCTCGTGCCGCAGGCGCTGGTCAGCGCCGGCTGGCAGCTGGTGCTGCTGCGCTTCCTGATGGGCCTGGCGCTGGGCGGACTGCTGCCCTGCGTGGCCAGCGTGATCCGCCACCGCGTGCCCGAAGGCATGGCCGGCCAGATGCTCGGCTGGTCCACCTCGGCGCAATACGCGGGCCAGGTCGTCGGGCCGCTGCTGGGCGGCTTTGTCGGCGGGCATGTGGGCATGCGCGCGGTGTTCTGGGGCACCTGTGTGCTGATGGCGGGCGGGGCGGCCTGGAACTGGCGCGTCAAGACATAAAAACACCGCGGCTTTGCGCGGTGTTTCAGAGGAGGCTCATGCCACGAAGCGACGTGATGCCGGAACTAAAAAAGCCCGCCGAAGCGGGCTTTCCTTGCTTAGCGGCCGAAACCGCCGCGGCGCGGGCCGCCGGCCGGCGGGCCGTTGCGCTTCGGGCCGCGATCGTTGTTGAACGACGGACGGTCACCGAAGGACGGGCGGCGGTCGCCGCCGTCGAAGCGCGGCTTGTCGCCACCAAAGGCCGGGCGATCCTGGCGCGGTGCGAAGCCGCGGTTCTCGCCTTGCGGGGCGAAGGGCTTGCGCTCGAAGTGCTGCGGACGGCCTTCAAAATTGCCACGCTGCTCGCCCTGGCCGCGATGGGCGAAGTCGCCACGGGGTTGGAACTCGCCACGCGGCTGGAACTCGCCACGCGGTGCGAAGTCGCGCGGGCCGCCGCCTTCACCACGCACGAAAGGCTTGCCGGCATCGCGATGGAAGCCCTGGCCGCCACCGCCGAACTTGTTGCCCCAGCCCGGCTTGCTGCCGCCACCGAAGCCGCCCGGACGGCCGCCACGCGGACGGTCTTCGAAACCGGCACCCGCGGGGCGCGGCGGGAAGATGCGCGGCTCTTGCGTCTTGGGCTCCAGGCCTTCGATGTGGGCCACCGGAATGGTCTGCGTCGTGAACTGCTGGATGCGGCGGATCATCGACACGTCGTCGCGCACGGCCAGCGTGATCGCCAGGCCTTCGCGGCCGGCGCGGCCGGTACGGCCGATGCGGTGCACATAGTCCTCGGCCTTCATCGGCAGGCCGTAGTTGACGACGTGGGAGATCGTCGGCACGTCGATGCCGCGGGCGGCCACGTCGGTGGCGACCAGCACGCGCACTTCCTTGCGGCGCAGCGCCATCAGCACGCGGTTGCGGCGGCCTTGCGGCATGCCGCCGTGCAGCGGGGCGACCGAGTGGCCGATGTCCTGCAGGCGCTCGGCCAGCCAGTCGGCATCACGCTGGGTGCTGGTGAAGACCACGGCCTGGTCGACATCGCTGCCGCCCAGGATGCTTTCCAGCAGCTGGTCCTTGTGGTTGTTGTTGTCGGCCCAGTGCAGGCGCTGGGTGATGTTCTCGTGGGTGTCGGTGTGGCCCGACACGTCCACGCGCTGCGGCTCGCGCAGCAGCTGCTGGGCCAGGCGGCCGACGTGGCCGGCGAAGGTGGCGCTGAACATCACGGTCTGGCGCTCGGCCGGGGTCTTGTCGGCGATGAAGTTGATGTCGTCGATGAAGCCCATGTCCAGCATGCGGTCGGCTTCGTCGAGCACCAGCATCTGCACGTTCTCGAGGTTGCACTTGCCCGACTGGATGTGATCCATCAGGCGGCCCGGCGTGGCGATCAGGATGTCCAGCGGCGAGGTGAGCTGCTTGATCTGCAGCGGGTAGGGCATGCCGCCCAGCACGGTGCAGATGCGCAGGCCCGGCACATGGCGGCCGTAGGTCTGCGCGGCCTTGGCGACCTGCATCGCCAGTTCGCGGGTCGGGGCCAGCACGAGCACGCGCGGGCCGTAGTTCTTGCCGCGCGGGCGGGCGGCGTCGGCCTGGCGGTGGGCCAGGATCTTGTCCAGCGCCGGCAGCACGAAGGCGGCGGTCTTGCCCGAGCCGGTGCGCGAGGAGCCCATCAGGTCCGTGCCCTTCAGCGCGGCGGGAATAGCTTGCGCCTGGATGTCGGTCGGGGTCTCATAACCCGCATCCTTGACGGCGCGGACGAGGGACTCATGCAGGCCCAGATTCTCGAAACTCATTTCTGTCTTCTTTCAACAAAGCCATGCCGCGCCGCCCGGCTAGAGGCAGCGAGAACAGGCGTCCGCTCACGTGGGCCGAAAGCCCTACGGGACGGATCAGTAAAGTCGCTGGGAGAAAGCTCGCGTCGAGCACCAGAGTCAAAGAAAGACTTGGCGCGGCGCCGGTGGAACAGTCAAAGCGACGGCATCGCCGCCGACCGAACCACGCAGGGTGTCCTGTGCAGAATTGACAGAACGAGGTCAGAGGAGACGTACGAACCAGCGGGGCAGTCCCCGCCGAGACCGCTAATGTAGCACGTTAGGGTTTTCTCTAGCAAGCTTTTATGCATCGTATTTATACTCGCGGCCCGGTCGGCAGTTCACCCAGGCCTTGCCGCGCGACGACCTCGCGAGCTAAACCTGCCTCTTCCTACAAGCATTCCGTTCACGTGGATCGTTATGTCGACGCGTGCGCCCATGCTGCAAGTCGGCAAGCCCAGCGGCCCTCTCCAGGGATCTTTGAGCAGAAGGGCGCGCGCTGTGGAGATCAACGACCATGCCTCGTGAAGCCATCGCCTGCCCGGTGCAGGACCTTTCCGCCTTCGCCAAGTCCTTGCGCAAGCAACTGGCGGAGCAGCCCGAACCGCCCAGCCATCTGAGCTTGATGAACATGCTGGCCCGCGCTGCCGGCCATCGCAACCTGCAGGCGCTGAAGGCGGCCGCGGCCATCGCCACGCCGGCCAAGGCCAGTCGCCTGCCGGAACGCCAGCGCATCGCACCGGCGCGCGGCCCGCGCCATCCGGACCTCAGCGACACCGCCGACCGCGCGCTGCGCCAGTTCGATGCCCAGGGCCGGCTGATGCGCTGGCCCACGCGGTACCTGGTGCAGCGCTACGCGATCTGGGGCCTGTGGCTGCACTTCGACGGCAAGCGCACGTACACCGAATCCGAGGTCAACACGATCCTGAACGCCCGCCACGGCTTCGGCGACCACTGCACGCTGCGCCGCGAGCTGGTCAACATGAAGCTGCTGGCCCGCACGCCGGACGGCGCCGAGTACCGCAAGCAGCCGGCCCGGCCCGAAGCCGATGTAGCCGCGCTGCTGCGCGAACTGCGGGCGCGCTCAGCCCAGTAGCTCGGCGTCCAGCCAGCCGCGCAGGCTGTTGATGAAGGCCAGGCCCTCGGCGCGCTGCAGGTCTTCCACGCGAATGCGGCCGCTGCGCAGCTTGCCCTGCTGCAGCAGTTCCTCGCGCAGCACGCCGGGCAGCAGGCCGCAGGCGGCCGGCGGCGTGATCCACCAGCCGTCGAGCCTGACGGCGAGATTGCCGAAGCTGCATTCGGTCAGCTCGCCGGCGCGGTTGAACAGGATCACGTCGAAGGCACCCGCCGGCTTGGCATCGACGAAGGGCTGGTAGATCTCGCGGCGGGTGGTCTTGTGCTGCAGGAACTCGGCGGCCGGACCTTCGGTGTCGATCGGCGCGTGGGCCAGCGCGAGCTTGACCGTGCCCGGCGTGGCCGGCAGCGGGACGCACTGGGTCGCGATCTCGCCGCCGGCGGACACGGTCAGTCGAACCCTGAAGTTATCGGCCGGGCGCTGGAGCGCCAGCAACTCCAGCGCGTCGCGCACGGCGCCCGGCTGCAGCTTGATGCCGAAGTGGCGCGCCGTGCGCTGCAGGCGCGCGAGGTGTCCGTCG
>NZ_LYVQ01000079.1 GCF_001984095.1 Pelomonas sp. KK5 | reverse complement strand
GCCTTGTAGAGGCCGCCGGCCACGGCCATCACGTCGCGGCCGCGCAGGTCTTCCAGCGTGGCGCCGACGGCGCGGTGGTTCATCTCGTGGCGCACCGGCTGGCCGGCCGCGTCCACGAAGCAGCCGGCCAGTTCGCCGACGGCGCCAGCGCGGCGCAGCGCGTTGAACTCGGCCCGGGTGATCGAGTTCGTGCGCAGCAGGTGGGTCTGCTCGCCCAGGTCGCCGATGCCGACCACGCAGAGCTGGCATTCGCGCACCAGGCCCAGCACATGCTGGACGCCGCGCTGCGCGCGCAGCACCTGCGCGTCGGCCTCGCTGTCGGCCAGGAAGGGCACGGGCATGAAGTAGCACTCGCCGCCGGTGCGCTCGGCCAGCTTGGCGATCACGTCGAAGGGGTTGGCGGAGGAGCGCCGCGTGAGGCTGCCCAGCAGCGAGACGAAGCGGGTCTGCTGGCGGTTGGTGGCGGGCAGGCGCTCGACCATGGCGGCCAGCGTGCGGCCGTGGCCGACGCCGATCGTGGCCACCTCGTTGGCCTCCAGCACGCGGGTCAGCTGGCGGGCGGCGGCGACGGCCAGCGGGGCCAGTTCCGCATCGTCATCGGTCTCGGGCTGCGCGGCCGGGACCACCACGCAGCGCTTGAGCCCGTAGGCCTTGATCAGCCGGTCCTCCAGCGCCATGCACTCGGCCGGCACGCCCTCGACGAAGAACTTCACCAGGCCGCTCTGCGTGGCCGAGGCGATCAGGCGCTGCGCCTTGATGCGCGAGACGCCGAGCCGGTCGGCGATCTGCTCCTGCGTCTGGCCGCCCACATAGGCCAGCCAGGCGGCGCGGATCGCGAGGCTTTGTTCCGAGTCCATCTGCCGTCTCCTTCGGTATGAACACTTGAACAACAAGTGAACATTTATTCGATGGAGCGGATTCTTGGACTTTCGTGCCGGCGGGTCAACCCGCCGGCCTTCAGGGTTTCCCCGAAATCAGGACTTCAGGCGTGGGGCTTGCCAAACGGCCGGGCTCGGGCGTATTCGGGCGCGCGGGCGCCGCGTCCAGCTTCACATGTGCCACCCGCGCCACGTCGGCGTCATAGCTGCGCAGGGCGACCAGGAAACCCGCCGCGCCCAGCAGGCTGAAGGCCGGCACCACCGTCAGCGCCAGCTGCAGGCCCCACAGGTCGGACAGCACGCCGGTCAGGAAGGGCCCTACCGCCAGGCCGAGCAGGTTCAGCAGCACCGCCAGCAGCGCCGCGCCGGTGGCGCGCATGCTGGGGTGGGTGACGTCCATGACGATGCCGGTGACGATGCCGATGATCGAGTTCATGAAGAAGGCGCCGAGGCAGATCATGCGGAACTGCGCCTCGCCGCTGAACAGGCCGCCGAAGGCCAGCATGAAGATCACCCCGCAGGCCACGCACAGGACGGACAGGCCGAGCAGCTTGTGGCGCGGCGTGCGGCGGGTCAGCCGGTCCACGATGACGGCGCAGATCAGCACGCCCGCTGCGCTGCTGAGGATCACCAGCGCCGTGTGCTTGGCGGCATCCGCCGGCGTCATCGCATGGATGCGGTTCAGGAAGCTGGTGGTCCAGGCCGTCACCGAGGACATCGTGATCAGCTGCATCGCCCCGGCGAGGCAGACGACCAGGATGGTCCGCGTGCGCAGCAGCGAGCCGAAGATGTGCCTGAGCGTGCCACCGAAGGTCTGGCTCACCGGCGCCAGCTTCGTCGAGGCGAGCGGCACGGTCCGGTAGTCGCGCACGAACATGTAGAGCAGGGCCAGCACCAGGCCCGGAATGCCCACCGCGCCGAAGGCTGCCTTCCAGCCCCACTGCGCGGCGATCACGCCGCCCAGGAAGACACCCAGCACCGAGCCGGTCGACCCGGCCGCGAAGAAGGCGCCCAGCACCGTGCTGCGCAGGCGCTTGGGGAACAGCGTGGAGATCAGCGCGGCGCCGACCGAGCCGTAGCCGGTCTCGCCCGCGCCCACCACCGCGCGCGCCGCGAACAGCTGCCCGTAGTTGCCGGCGAACATGCAGGCGATCGTGGCCAGGCTCCAGGTCGTGCCCATCACGACGATGCTCTTCACCCGGCTGACCCGGTCGGCCAGCAGCGCCACCGGGATGCCGCCGGCGGCCACGACGATCGAGATGATCGAGACCAGCGAGCCGAGCTGCTTGTCGCTGAGATGCCATTCGGCGCGGATGTGCGGGAACAGCGAGACGATCACCTGCCGGTCGATGTAGTCGAACATCATCAGCACGAAGGTCATCGCGAAGGCGAACCAGGCGGCGCGGCGGCCGGCGAGATAGCCGTCGGTGTCGGGGCCACCGTTGTCATAGTGCATGTCTGTCTCCTTTTGTGCGTCCGCGTCGATGCGCGGATCGATCAGATGATGAAGATGGAAGAACCCGTGGTCTTGCGGGCTTCCAGGTCGCGATGCGCCTGCACCGCATCGCCCAGCTCGTAGCGCTGGTTGATCTCGATGCGGACGCGGCCGGCCGCCACATGGCCGAAGAGCTCGTCGACCAGCTCGGCCTTCTCCGCCGGATCGGCGATGTAGTCGGCCAGGCCCGGGCGGGTCATGAAGAGCGAGCCCTTGCGGGCCAGGATGCGCGGGTCGAAGTTGTCGATCGGCCCCGAGGCCGTGCCGACGCAGACCATCAGCCCACGGCGCTTGAGCGAATCGAGCGAAGACATGAAGGTAGTCTTGCCGACACTGTCGAAGACCACCGACACGCCGACGCCGTCGGTCAGTTCGCGCACCCGCTTGGCCACATCCTCATGGCTGTAGTTGATGGTGTGGGTGCAGCCGTGTGCTCGCGCCACTTCGGCCTTGGCCTCGGTCGAGACGGTGCCGATGACCTTGATGCCCAGCAGCTTCGCCCATTGCGAGACGATCAGCCCCACGCCGCCCGCGGCCGCATGCAGCAGCACGGTGTCGCCTGCCTTGAACGGGTAGATGCGGCGCATCAGATACGCCGCCGAGAGGCCTCGCATCGTCATCGCCGCCGCGGTCTCGCAGGCGATCTCGGCCGGCAGCTTGATCAGCGGCTCGGCGGCGATCAGCCGCTCGGTGCTGTAGGCGCCCAGCGTGTTGATGAAGCCGGTGTAGGTCACCCGGTCGCCGACGGCGAGCTGCGTGACGCCGGGGCCGATGGCCTCGACCACGCCGGCCGCCTCGTTGCCGATGCCGCTGGGCAGGGGCACCGGATAGATGCCGCTGCGGAAATACGTGTCCGCGAAGTTGAGGCCCACGGCGACGTGGCGCAGGCGCACTTCGCCGGGCCCGGGCTCGCCCACCTCGGCCTGCTCGAAGCGGAGCACGTCCGGCGCGCCGGTCTGATGGAACTTGACGACGGTTGCCATGGTCTTGTCTCCTGTCGTTGACTTACTGCTGCGCGGCGAGGTCGGGCTTGCGCAGGAAGCCCTGGTTGCCGCCCTTGCGGTTCGGCGCGAAGCCGTTCTTCTGCAGCGTCTCGTCGGCCGTCTCGTAGAACACGCCGATCTGCATGATCTCGCGCGCCTGCTGCGCGGTGGCGATCGGGCGGCCGAACTCGCCGGCGATGCGCACCAGCTGCCTGATCTGCTCGACCGAGCTCATCTTGCCGGTGCGGGTCTGGTTCCACAGCACGTCCTCGATGCCGCAGCGCACGTGCAGGCCCAGCGCGATGCCGATCATGTTGACGGGCAGCACGTTGAGCACCGAGCTCTCGACGGTGATGACCGCGTTGTCCGGCGCGGCGCGCAGGAAGTTGGCCAGGTTGTAGATGTTGGCCTGGTCCATGCCGCCGCTGATCGCGACCCAGTTCATCACCAGCGGGCCCTTGTAGACGCCGCGGCGGATCATCCGCTCGATGGTCTCGAAGCTGTTGATGTTGTAGCACTGGAACTCGCTCTGGATGCCCGCGGCAGAGAGGCGCCGGATGTGCTCCTCCGCCCAGCTCGGGTTGGACGGCACGATCATGTCCTTGTAGGTGGCGTAGAGGTGCGGGAAGCCGCGCGAGACGCCGCGGAAGTCGTCGACGCCGGCGTGCTCGGTCACGTTCATCTGCGTCGTGTTGACGGTGACGGTGACCTGGTCCGGCTTCGGCGTCAGCTCGGCCAGCATGTGGCGCGTGTCGTCGCTGAGCCACTTGGCGGCGGCGCCGTCGTCTTCCGGCGCGAAACTGATGGAGCCGCCCACCTGGATGACCATCTCCGGCACCCGCGCGCGCACGCCGGCGATCAGCTCGTTGAACATCGACAGGCGCTTGCTGCCCTTGCCGTCGGCCTCGCGCACATGCAGGTGCAGCACGGTGGCGCCGGCCTCGTAGCAGTCCACCGCCTTCTGGATCTGCTCCTCCATCGTGACGGGAATGTCCTCCGGGAAGTCAGAGGGAATCCAGCCCGGCGCATAGGGCGCGGCAGTGATGATCAGGGGCTGCTGGTTCTCGGGGTACAGGTGGCCGTCGAGGAAGTTCATGGCGGTGTCTCCAGGGATGTGCGTGAAGGTGTGCGGCTTGTGGGCACATCTTCTGGCGCACGCACCCGCCGCTACTTCACCTCTCGCGCCGCCGACTTTGCGCTTCGTGACAGCTGGGTCCGTGCCGCGCGGCTCTCCTTGGCGCTGCAGCCGAACTGCGCCTGGTACCAGCGCGAGAAGGCGCTCGGCGCCGAGAAGCCCAGCAGCATCGCCACCTCGGTCAGCGGCCGGTCGCTCTCGATCACGTGGCGGGTGACCAGGTCGAGCCGGATCTCCTGCACGATCGAGGAGAAGCTCTGCCCCTCGTCGGCCAGGCCGCGCTGCACGGTGCGGCTGGCCATGCCAAGGTGTTCGGCCAACTGCTCGATCGCGCAGCGCCCGCTGGGCAGCAGCAGCAGGATCGTGCGGCGCACATCCTCCAGCAGCACCGATTGCATCGGCGGCGGCGCGGCGTCGAGCAGGCGCTGCGCATAGCGGGCCATCGCCGGGTCGGCGAAGGGATTCCGCACGTCCAGATCGGCCTTCGCGCAGACGATACCGTTGCAGTCCGCATCGAAGTCCACACGCCGGCCCAGCAGCCGGTGATGCACGCTCCTGTCGCGCGGCGCGGGATGCTCGAAGCAGACCCGCCGCGGCTGCCAGCCGGCGCCGAGGAACACGCGCATCAGCCGCAGCATCACGCCCAGCGCCATCTCCACCCGCTGGCGCGTCGGCTGGTGCGCATGGCCGGGCCGCACCTGCTCGCTGAGCACCACGCCCTCGGCGCTCTCGCGCAGCATCAGCGTCAGCGAGGCGTTGACCAGCGCCTGATAGCGCATCAGCACGTCCAGCGAATCGCTCAGCGTCGCCTGGTCGCGGATCAGCAGGCCCACGGCGCCGAGGTTGGACAGCTGCCGCGATTCCGCCATACACAGGCCGAAGCTCTCGTTGCCCGAGCGCTCGGCCGAGGCCTGCAGCAGCGCGCCGACGCGCTCCGCCGGGATCAGCAGGTCCGGCTCGCTCAGCACGCTGGGGCTGAGCCCGGCCTCTCGCAGCATGCGGTCGGGGTCCAGGCCGCCGGCGCGGGCGACTTCGCGGTAGTTGGTGAGGCTGGCGGCGCGCAGCAGCAGGGGCATGGGGCGATGGAGCGAACTCTTGTTTGGCGCCAAAGGTAAAGTGGCGACCGTGGCATGTCAAGCAGGCGGACAGCGGGCCGCGCACACTGCCGTCCAAGGCAAAACGCACGAGACGACAGGAGACATCGCCATGACCGAAGACCTCACGCTGGCCCCCGCCGTGGTCCGCTCAGCATCGCTGGACCGGGCGATTCGCGTGGAGCCGCTCACGTGCACGATCGGCGCTGAACTCGGCAACGTGCACCTGGGCGCCGCCGCGCAGGACGCCGGTCTGATGGCCGAGATCCGCGCGCTGCTGCTGAAGCACCGCGTGCTGTTCTTCCGCGACCAGGACATCACGCGAGCGGAGCACGTCGAGTTTGCGCGTTACTTCGGCGAGCTGGAGGACCACCCGGTCGTCGGCAGCCATCCGGACCACCTGGGCCTGGTGCAGATCTACAAATCGCCCGACAGCCCGCCGGACCGCAACGAGAACTCCTGGCATACCGACGCCACCTGGCGCGAGCGCCCGCCGATGGGCTGCGTGCTGCGCTGCATCGAGTGCCCGCCGGTGGGCGGCGACACGATGTGGGTCAACATGGTCGAGGCGTACCGGCAACTGCCCGAGGACATCAAGGCGAAGATCGCGCCGCTGCGCGCGCGGCACAGCATCGAGTCCAGCTTCGGCGCCGCGATGCCCATCGAGAAGCGGCTCGCGCTGAAGGCCCAGTACCCCGATGCCGAGCATCCGGTCGTGCGCATCCATCCCGAGACCGGCGAGCCGGTGCTGTTCGTCAACGCCAGCTTCACGACGCACTTCACCAACTACAACACGCCGGCCAACGTGCGCTACGGCCTGGACAAGTCGCCCGGCGCCAGCCAGTTGCTGAACTACCTGACCAGCCAGGCCCTGATCCCCGAGTACCAGGTGCGCTTCCGCTGGAAGAAGCACAGCGTGGCCTTCTGGGACAACCGCAGCACCCAGCACTACGCGGTGATGGACTACCCGCCCTGCCATCGCAGGATGGAACGCACGGCGATCGTCGGCGACCTGCCGGTCTGATCGTTCCCCGCCAACCCTGATCGAGCCCGCCGGCAGCGACCGGTGCGGCCGCCGCATGCCCGCTCGCAGGAGTCATGACATGAAGAACGACAACAAGGAAGGCGCACCCGGTGCTCCCGGTGCATTGGCCGGCCTCAAGGTCCTGGACCTCTCCCGCGTGCTGGCCGGCCCCTGGTGCACGCAGATCCTCGCCGACCTCGGCGCCGACGTCGTCAAGATCGAGCGCCCCGGCGCCGGCGACGACACCCGCCACTGGGGCCCGCCCTTCCTGCCGGGCTCCGACGGCGAGGCGACCTACTTCGCCGCCTGCAACCGCAACAAGCGCTCGGCCACGATCGACATGGCCACCGCCGAGGGTCAGGTCTTGCTGCGCCGCATGGCCGCGCAGAGCGACGTCCTCGTCGAGAACTTCAAGACCGGCGGCCTGGCGCAATTCGGCCTCGACCACGAGACCCTGCGCGCCCTCAACCCGCGCCTCGTCTACTGCAGCATCACCGGCTTCGGCCACGACGGCCCCTATGCCCGGCGCGCGGGCTACGACCTGCTGGTGCAGGCCGCCAGCGGCCTGATGAGCATCACCGGCCGCCCGGATGACGAAGCCGGCGGCGGCCCGATGCGCACCGGCGTGGCGCTGATCGATCTCTTCACCGGCGTCTATGCCAGCAGCGCCATCCTCGCCGCGCTGCAGGCGCGCGAGCGCAGCGGCCTGGGCCAGCACATCGACATGGCCCTGCTCGACGTGGGCATGGCCATCCTCGCCAACCAGGCCAGCGCCTTCCTGAACACCGGCATCGCCCCGCCGCGCCAGGGCAACACGCATCCGAGCCTCGCGCCCTACCAGGACTTCCGCACGCAGGACGGCGCGATGATCCTGGCCATCGGCAACGACGGGCAGTTCCAGCGCTTCTGCGAGGCGGCCGATCAGCCTTCACTCGCCAGCGACCCGCGCTTCGCGAGCAACGCGCTGCGCGTGCAGCACCGCGAGGCGCTGGCCGCGCAGATCGAGACGCTCACCCGCGGCCGCAACACCGATGAGTGGATCGCGCTGCTGGAAGACCGCGCCGTGCCCTGCGGCCCCATCCACGACATCGCCCAGGCCTTCGCCGACCCGCAGGTCCGCGCCCGCGGCCTCGCCGTGACGCTGGCCCGCGAATCCGGCGCGCCCATCACCACCGTCGCCAGCCCGCTGCGCCTGTCCGACACGCCGCCGGTGCTGCGCCACGCGCCGCCCGTGCTCGGCCAGCACACCGACGAGGTGCTCGCCGATCTGGGACTCGATCCCACCCGCATCGCCGCCTTGCGCCAGGCGCAGGTGATCTGACCCACGCCCTTCAAAGGAGACAGCACAGATGAACAGCACCACCACGACCCGCGCCGCCTTCCACTGGGACGACGCCTTCCTGCTCGAATCGCAGCTCGGCGAGGACGAGCGCATGATCCGCCACGCCGCCGGCCTCTACTGCCAGGAGCAGCTCGCGCCGCGCGTGCTGCAGGCCTTCCGCACGCACAGTACCGATCCGTCGATCTTCCGCGAGATGGGCGAGATGGGCCTGCTGGGCCCCACCATCCCCGAGCAGTACGGCGGCCAGGGCCTGGGCTACGTCAGCTACGGCCTGATCGCCCGCGAGATCGAGCGGGTGGACTCCGGCTACCGCTCGATGATGAGCGTGCAGTCGTCCCTGGTGATGGTGCCGATCTTCGAATTCGGCACCGAGGCGACGAAGCAGAAGTACCTGCCCAAGCTCGCCAGCGGCGAGTTCATCGGCTGCTTCGGCCTCACCGAGCCCGACCACGGCTCCGACCCCGGCAGCCTGGTCACCCGCGCCCGCAAGGTGCCGGGCGGCTACAGCCTCACGGGCAGCAAGATGTGGATCAGCAACGCGCCGATCGCCGACGTGTTCGTCATCTGGGCCAAGGACGACGAGGGTCGGATCCGCGGCTTCGTGCTGGACAAGGGCGCCAAGGGCCTCAGCGCGCCGGTGATCGAGGGCAAGGTGGGCCTGTGCGCCAGCATCACCGGCGAGGTGGTGATGGACGGGGTCTTCTGCCCCGAGGAGAACGCCTTCCCCGAGGTGCGCGGCCTGAAGGGCCCGTTCACCTGCCTCAACAGCGCGCGCTACGGCATCGCCTGGGGCGCGCTCGGCGCTGCCGAGGACTGCTACGCCCGCGCCCGCCAGTACGTGCTGGACCGCAGGCAGTTCGGCCGCCCGCTGGCCGCCAACCAGCTGGTGCAGAAGAAGCTGGCCGACATGCTCACCGAGATCACGCTGGGCCTGCAGGGCTGCCTGCGCCTGGGTCGCATGCGGGAGGAGGGCATCGCCTCGGTGGACCTCACCTCCATCGTCAAGCGCAACTCCTGCGGCAAGGCGCTGGAGATCGCCCGCCTGGCCCGCGACATGATGGGCGGCAACGGCATCTCCGACGAGTTCGGCGTGGCGCGGCACCTGGTGAACCTCGAGGTGGTCAACACCTACGAGGGCACGCACGACGTGCACGCGCTGATCCTCGGCCGCGCGATCACCGGCATCGCCGCCTTCGCATCCTGACCGGGAGCCTGCCGTGAAACACCTCCTTCCCGCCACCCTCGCGTTGTCAATGCTCGCCGGCCCGGCCGCCGCCCAGGGCAGTGGCGTCACCCTCTACGGCATCGTCGACAACGCCGTCGAGATCCAGCACGTCAGCGCCGGCTCGGCCGGCCCCGCGCGGACCTCGCGGCAACTGGTCAGCGGCACCTTCTCCGCCAGCCGCTTCGGCTTCAAGGGCAGCGAGGAGCTCGGCGACGGCCTGCGCGCCTTCTTCCAGCTGGAGGACGGCTTCAACTCCGACGACGGCACGATCACCGGCGCCGCCTTCTGGGGCCGCAAGGCCATCGTCGGCCTGGGCAGCAATGCCTGGGGCGATCTCTGGATGGGGCGCGACTACACGCCGGCCTTCTGGGTGCAGTACTTCACCGACGTCAACGCCTTCGCGATGTACGGCAACTCCGGCACGATGTCCGCCTTCGCGCTGACCGGCATGCTACGGGCGAGCAACGGCGTCTTCTACGCCTCGCCGGAGTTCAAGGGCCTGCGCGCGCGGCTCACCTACACCTTCGGCGACGAGAGCCCCACCGCGCCGACGGACGTCGGCAAGGTGCTGGGCCTCTCGCTCGAATACCGCTCGCCGACGCTCTCGGCCGGCGCCTATCACCAGACGCGCCGCGTCGCCTTCCCGGCCAACGGCAGCACGTCCGCCAGCAGCGTCTACGAGGGCGTGACGGCGCTCTACGACTTCGGCGGCTGGGCGGCGGGCGGCGGCTTCACCCGCTACGACCCGGCCGGGCCCGACACCGCCACCAGCGGCGCCACGCGCAGCCTCTGGGCCAGCGTGCAGGTCCGCTTCGGCCAGGGCGACCTGCGCCTCAACATCGGCCGCATCAACACCGCCGTGTCGGTGCCGACGCAGGGCCGCTCGACGCTGGTGGGCATCAACTACAACTACGCGCTGTCCAAGCGGACCAACCTCTACGCCGGTGTCGGCCAGACGCGCAACAACGTCTCCGCGCAGCTGGGCCTCGAAGGCGCCTCGCGGGCGATCCCGAACAACGGCCGCGACTCGGATACGACGGCCGCCGGCGCCGGCATCCGCGTCACCTTCTGAACGAGGCCCGCGCATGAACACCCGCTCGTCCCCGCTCGCCCTCGTTCCTTCGGCCTGGCAGGGCATCGCCGCGCTGCTGCCCGGCATCGGCCTCTCCTCGGTCCTCGCGATCGCGGCCACCTCGGTCTCCACGCTGCATGGCGGCCCGCAACTGCTCTACGCGCTGCTGTTCGGCGTGGCCTTCCACTACCTCAGCAACGAGCCGCGCACCAGGCCCGGCATCGAGTTCTGCGGCCTCGCGGTGCTGCGCCTGGGCGTGGGCCTGCTGGGCGCGCGCATCACCGCAGCGCAGATTGCCGGCCTCGGCTGGGAGACCGCGCTGACCGTGATCGCCGCGATCGTGACGACGATGGCCTGCGGCCTGGCCGTCGGCCGCAAGCTCGGCATGAGCCGGGCGCAGCGCGTGCTGTCGGGCGGGGCGGTGGCGATCTGCGGCGCCTCGGCGGCGCTGGCCATCACCGCGGTGCTGCCGCGCGAGAAGGACGGCGAGCGCTTCACGCTGATGGTGGTGGTCACCGTCACCGTGATGTCCACGCTGGCGATGATCGTCTACCCGCTGATCGCCCGGCTGCTGCACCTGCCGCCCGAGGCGGCGGGCCTGTTCATCGGCGGCACGATCCACGACGTGGCCCAGGTCGTCGGCGCCGGCTACACGCTGGGCCACGAGACCGGCGACATCGCCACCATCGTCAAGCTGTTCCGCGTGTCCATGCTGACGGTGGTGGTGCTCATCGTGTCGGCCGCGTTCAAGAAGTCCCGCGAGGCCGCGGCGCCGGGGCAGGCGAAGGGCCGGCAGGCGCTGATGCCCTGGTTCCTCTGGCTGTTCATCGGCATGGTGGCGCTCAACTCGCTGGGCGCCTTGTCGCCGCGCATGCAGGACGGCTTCAACGACGTGTCGCGCGCCTGCCTGGTCGCCGCCATCGCCGCACTGGGCATGAAGACCAGCTTCGCGCAACTGGCCCGGGCCGGCTGGCGGCCGCTGGCGCTGATCGTCATCGAGACCGCCTGGATCGCGGCCTTCGTGCTGGCCGTGATCCTGCTGCGGCATTGACGGAAGGAAGAAAGGTCAGAACGCGTGCCGGATGCCCGCCATCAGCGCATGCACGTCCTTGCCGGCCACGACGGCCGTGGCGTACACCGGGCTGACGTTCATGTTGGCGCCCTTGTTGGTGACCATCGCGCCCTCGGCGTACAGCGTGGTGCGCTTGGACAGCGAATACTCGGCGCCCAGCGCGAACTGCGAGGCGCTGTTGCCGATGTTCTTCTTGTCCTTGATCCGGTAGTAGCCGGCGCTGATGTCGAGCTGCGGCATCGGCGTCCAGCCGACGCTCAGGTCCCACATGTCCAGGCTGTCCGAACCGCCGGGCATCACCACCACATGCGACGGGTTGCGCGCCTGCATCCAGGCGGCGCCCGCGCGGAACTCGCCCCAGTTGTAGAGGGCGCCGAGCGAGACCAGGCGGTTGGTGTTGGTCGTCGGCGTGAGGCCGGCGGCGGTCAGCGCGGCGGCGGCCTTGGCGGCGTCGCCGAGCTTCTTGGTGTAGACCAGAGTGGCGTCGGGCAGGTTGTTGCCGTAGCCGTTGTAGTAGAGGGCAGAGAGCTTGAGCTTCTTGTCGTCGTAGACGAGGGTGGCGGCCTGCTGCGAGTTGGCCTTCATGCCGCCGGCGGTCTCGCCCAGCGCGTACTCCAGGTTGACGGTGACGTTGCTCCAGACCGGCGAGGTCCAGAGGATGGCGTTGTCGTTGTAGACGGTGCCGAAGGACGGGTTGGAGTTGTCGCCGACGAAGTTGCCGCTGGCGCTGTTCAGGCCCACCAGCGCGGTCAGCGAGCTGCCGAAGTAGCGGCCGGCGCGGGCGTCGGTCGAGGCCATCGCCCAGTACATCGGCGAGACCTGGCGGCCCAGCTTGATCTCGCCGAAGCTGCCGATCAGGCCCACCATCGCGGTCTGGTTCCACATCGACGAGGTGCTGCCGCTGTTGGGGCCGCCGCTGGCGCCGGTGTCCAGCGCCAGGTTGCCCTGCAGCACGAAGATCGCCTTGAGCCCGCCGCCCAGGTCCTCGACGCCGCGCAGGCCCCAGTTGCTGGCGCCGATGCCGCCGTCCTTGAGCTGCTTGCTGCTGCCGTTGTTGACGGCGCTGGGCAGGTAGCCGGTGCCGCCGCTGGTGTTGGAGATGCTCAGCAGGCCGGCGTCGAGCTTGCCGTAGATCGTGACCTGCGCCATGGCGGGCGTGGCGAGGGCTGCCAGCGCAGCGAGGGTGAGGGCCTTCATCTTCATCAAAGTGTCTCCGTTATTGGAATGTGGCGATCAGTTCGAGCGCCTGCGGCCATTCGCCGTGGCCGGAGGCGGGATTCAGGTGGCCGGCCTCGCCGAGGTCGACCAGCTCGGCGCCCCAGGCTTCGGCCAGCTGGGCGCTGCGGGAGAAGCGGGCGAGCGGATCGTTGCGGCTGGCCGCGACGACGCTGCGGCCGAAGGGCAGCCGCGCGCGCGGCAGCGGCAGCCATCCGCTGGCGGCCAGTTGCGCGGGCGTGGGATAGCCCTCGGGCATCGGCGTCTCGAAGTCCGGCGGGGCCGCCAGCAGCGCGCCGTGGACCACGCGCCGCGTGCGCCGCGCCCAGTGCGCCACCGTGATGCAGCCGGCGCTGTGGGCGACGATCAGCAGCGGCCCGTCGACGGATTGAGCCGCTGCCTCGACGGCGGCCACGCGCCGCTCGCAGCCCAGGTCCGTGCGCCCCATCGGCGGCACGCTGACGACGCGCTCCAGCCGCGCCGCCAGCAGTTGCTGCCAGTGGCCCGGCATGTCGTCGCGCAGGCCCGGCACGATCAGCACGGTGCTGCCCACGATCACTTGCGCAGGAAGCCCTGCTGGCGTCCCTTGGGGTTCGGCGCGAAGCCGCATTCGGCCAGCGTCTCCTCCACCGTGTCGTAGAACACGCCGATCTTGCTGATCGCGCGCGCCTGCGGGGCGGTGGCGACCGGGCGGCCGAACTCGCGGGCGATGCGCACCAGTTGCTCCACCTGCTTGACCGTGCTCATCTTCTCGGTGCGCGCCTGGTTCCAGAGGTTGTCCTCGATGCCGCAGCGCACGTGCAGGCCCATCGCGATGCCCATCATGTTGATCGGCAGCACGTTGCGCATGCTGCTCTCCACCGTCAGCACCGCGCCATCGGGCATCGCGCGCAGGAAGTGGGTGAGGCTGTAGGGCGTCGGCTGGTCCATGCCGCCGCCGATGGCGACCCAGTTGCACACCAACGGGCCGCGGTAGACGCCGCGGCGGATCAGCCGCTCCACCGTCTCGAAGCTGTTGATGTTGTAGAACTGGAAGGCGCTCTGGATGCCGGCCTTGGTGAGGCGGCGCACATGCTCCTCGAAGAAGCTCGGCGTCGAGGGCACGACCATCTCGGTATAGGCGCGGAACACCTGGGGCGTGGCCAGCGAGGTGCCGGCGATGTCGGCCGCCTCCATCTGCTCCAGCACGTTCATCTGCGAGGTGTTGACGGTGACGGTGACCTGGTCCGGCTTGGGATCCAGGTCCGCCAGCATGTGGCGCGTGTCGTCGCTGAGCCACTTGGCCGCGGCGCCCTCGCTCTCAGGCGCGAAGGAGATGGACCCGCCGACCTGGATGATCATCCCGGGCACGGCCTTGCGCACGCCGGCGATCAGCTCGTTGAACATCGACAGGCGCTTGGACCCGGAGCCGTCCAGCTCGCGCACATGCAGGTGCAGCACGGTGGCGCCGGCGTTGTAGCAGTCCACCGCCTTCTGGATCTGGGCTTCCATCGTGACCGGGATATCCTCGGGGAAGTCGGCGGGAATCCACTCCGGCCCGTAGGGGGCGGCCGTGATGACCAGCGGATCCTGGTTCTCGGGGAACAGGGAACCATCGAGAAAGTTCATGTCGTCACTCCTTTGTCATCGATCAGGCAGATGCGCCGCAGCTTAGGCAGCGGACCCACCCCCCGTCCCCCCCGGCGAGGAGGGGGACGCCGATCTGTCGCTGAATGGCAAGGACTTGTCGCGGTGGAACAAATCCATCGCATGGCGCGGGCACAGAGAATGCCGCGCACGTCGCGAGCGCAACACAGGAGGAGCCCAGCGCGTGTCAGCCATCTTTTCCAGAATCGCCCGGCGCGCGGGCTCGGTGCTGTGCGGGGTCGCGCTGGCGTTCGCCGCGCAGGCGCAGCAGCAGCAACAACAGCCGGTGCGCAGCTACACCATCGGCGTGGAGGATGCCGACCAGCGGCCGCTGTTCTATGTGGACGGCAAGGGCCAGTACAGCGGCTACATCCGCGATCTGCTGGACGCCTTCGCGCGCGCCCAGGGCGTGCGCTTCACCTATGTCCCGCTGCCGATCAAGCGGCTCTACCAGTCCTTTCTCAAGGACCAGACGCTGGATTTCAAGTTCCCCGACAACCCGCTATGGCGCCCGGCCGAACGCGCGGGCCTGCCGCTCAGCTACAGCGCGGCGCTGCATGAGCTGACGGCCGGGCTGCTGGTGCTGCGCGAGCACCAGGGCGCGCCGCTGGAGACCGTGCAGCGCCTGGGCACGCTGCGCGGCTTCACGCCCTGGCTCTACCAGCGCCAGATCGACGCCGGCGCGATGAACGTCTTCGAGAACACCAGCATGGACAAGCTGGTCGGCCAGCTGCGCCTGCACCGGCTGGACGCGCTGTACCTGAACGTGGACCTGGCGCTGCCGCTGGTGGAACGGCTCGGCCTCGCCGGCGAGGTGGTCTACGACCCCGGCCTGCCGCATGCGCCGCTGCTGTTCCAGGTCTCCACGCTGAAGCATCCCGAGCTGCTCAAGGCGCTCGATGCCTTCCTGCGCAACGAGATCCTGCTGCAGGCCGCGCTGCGCCAGCGCCATCAGCTGCTAACGACAAGAGTCCACTGACCGGGTCCATCAGGCCAGCACGGGCAGGAAACCGAGGATCCGCGCCCGCGCCACCGCCTGCTTGCGCGTGCCCGCATCGAGCTTGGCGAACAGGTTCTTGACGTGCCACTTGATCGTCTCCTCGCCCACCTGCATCGCCAGCGCCGCCTCCTTGTTGCTGAGGTTGCGGGCCAGCAGATCCAGCACCTCGCGCTCCTTGGGCGTCAGCACCGAGCCGGGATTGAGCGGCCGCAGCGGCGCGGCGGCCGCTGGCGCGGGCAGGGGCGCCGGCGCGCTCAGTGGCGCCTGCGAGCGGCGCTCGGCCAGCTGGCGCAGCAGCGCGCGCAGGTCCGGGTGGGCGTCGTTGAAGACGCGCTGCAGGCCCCATGTGGTGGCCAGGTCCTGGGTCTCGCCGAGCAGCGGGAAGGCCGCATGCTCGCCGCAGCGCTCCATCGCCAGCGCCATCAGGCCCTGCGCCTCGATCTGCAGCCGACCGAAGTGCTGGGCCCGCGCCGCCTCGGCCGCGGCGCTGAGCGGCGCCATCGCGGCCCGCCATTCGCGCGCGGCCAGCGCCGCGTGCCCGCGCGCCACCAGCGCCTGCGCCTCGACGCCGTGGCGCCACATCGGGCCCTGCGGCAGCTCGGGGCGGGCCAGCAGTTCCTCCAGCCGCGCGAGCAGCGTGCGGCAGGTCTCGGCGTGATAGCGGCGCGCATGCAGGCGCATCTGCTCGACCAGGCTGGCCAGGCGCAGGCGCGGCAGGCGGCGCGCCTCGCCCACCGCCTCCAGCGACTGCAGCAGCTCCAGCGCGCGGTGCTCCCCGCCCTCGGCGGCGGCGATGCGCACGATCGTCATGTAGGCCAGCAGCACTGCCTGCGGCAGGCCGCTGCGCTCCAGCACGTCGATGCGGTCGGCCAGCAGCGCCTGCGCCTCGGCGCCGCGCTCCTGTTCCCAGACGGCGGCGGCGAGGTACGCGGCCAGCATGCAGGCGAGCGGGCTGCGCCGGCCCAGCTCCTGCTCGGCCTGGCGCAGCGCGGGCGCCAGGTGCTGCTCGGCGCGCAAGACCTGACCCTCCCACATATGGCTCATCGCCAGGATCAGGTCGGCCCAGTGGTTCACGTAGCGCGCGCCGGGCAGCTGCTCGGCTTCGCGGCGGTGCTGCAGCAGGCCCAGGCGCGCCTGCGCGCAGTCGCCCTGCAGCACGCGGCGCAGCGCGCTGCGGTTGGCATGCATGCTGCGCAGCAGCGGGTCGCGCATCTGCGGCGGGGGCGTGGCCCAGGGATCGTGCAGCGCGGCGAAGCGGTCCGGCTCGTCGGCGAAGATCGCCGCGCCGCCGAGGATCATCGCGCACTCGCAGCGCAGCGCATCGTCGATGCCGGGCTGCTCCTGCAGCAGCGCCACCAGCCGCTCGGCGGCCTCGTGCTCGTTGCTGACGGCCAGTGACCACGCAGCGGCCAGCAGCAGGCGCGGCCGGCGCTGCAGCTCGGCCTCGGGCAGGCGGTCCAGCCATTCGCGCACCAGGGCCTGCTGGCCGCGCTGGGTCAGCGCTTCGTAGAGGCTGCGCTCGGCCAGGTCCAGCGCCAGCTCGCGCTGGCCCGATTCCCAGGCGTGGTGGGCGGCGGCTTCCAGCATGTCCTGCTGCTGCAGCCAGGCGCCGGCGCGGCGGTGCAGGTCCTCGCGCTCGGGCTGCGGGCGCTCCTGCTGCAGGCGGCGGCGCAGGTGGTCGCGCGCCAGCTTGTGCAGGCGCAGCCAGTCGCCCTGCTCGGCGCGGGCCAGCAAGGGCGTGTCGCGGGCCAGCCGCGCGAGCCGCTCGCGCGCGTCGGCCTCGTCGGTGCCGGTCAGTGCCGCCACCAGGCCGGGATGGATCGGGTCGACGATGGTGCTGCTCTCCAGCAGCAGCAGGTCGGCCGGCGAGAGACGGTCGAACATCAGCGCCATCAGGCGCGGGCGCAGGCCGGCCGCGTCGGGCGCGCCGCCCTGCAGCGAGTCCAGCAGCTCGCGGGCGTCGCTGCCGGCCGAGAGGGCGGCCAGCAGCAGTTGCAGGCCCAGCGGCCAGCCCTCGCTGAACTCGTGCAGCCGAGCGGCGAGGTCGGCATCGAAGGCGCCGTCGTCGCCGCTGCGGGCGCGGATCAGCTGCAGCGCCTCCACCAGCGAGAAGCGCAGCTCGGCCGGGCCCAGGCGCAGCGCCTGGCCGTAGTCGAGCAGGTCGTCCAGGCCCAGCTCCACGTCGCTGCGCGCGCCGATGACGACGCGCAGGTTGGGCGGCTGGTTGCGCATCAGGTAGGCCAGCAGGGCGCGCGAGTTCGGCGGCAGCCGGTCGGCATCGTCGACCAGCAGCGCGATGTCCACCGCGCATTGCGCCACCTCGGCCAGCCACAGCGTCAGGCCTTCGAGCGGCTGCAGCGCGCGCTCGCGCTCCAGCAGGGCCTCGCCGAACAGCGGCCGGCCCATGCCGGTGCGCACGGCCAGGGCCAGGCCGCAGAGCAGGCGCCGCTCGTCGTCGCGCGGCTGGCAGGTCAGCCAGCCGACGGCGCTGCCGCGGGCGAGCAACTCCAGCCGCCACTGCGCCAGCAGCGAGGTCTTGCCATAGCCGGCCGGGGCCTGCACGAGCAGGGCCGGCACTTCGGTCAGTCGGGGCGTGGCGAGCGCCAGCGCCTCGCGCGGCAGCAACTGGCGGGGCACGCGCGGGGGCGTCACCTTCAACAGCAGATCCGGAGGAATGGGATGCGGCAAGGCGGTCTCATGAAGAGGGCTTGCCTGCATCCTAACGTCGAGAACCGGCGGCGGGTCTCCCCGCCGCCGGGGGCTTGCACTACCTTGCACTACTACCTTGCAGAACCGAGATCCTTCATCGATGCGGCGCTCGCGTCATCGGAGATCTGCAGCCCGCCGTTGGGCTCCACCCGCACGGCCATCGTCGCCGCGGCGGTGCCGCCCGCGTCGAGGAACTGCACGCCGCCGACGTAGCGCTCGCCCAGCGTCAGCCCCGACCAGCTCAGGCCCACCGTGGCGGTGCCGCCGCTGTAGACCTGGGCCGGCAGCAGCACGTTGAAGTTGCCGCCCTTGTCGTTCGGGCCGACGATCCAGCTCGACAGGCGGTGCTTCATCGCCTTGCCGCCGGCATAGGCGCCGACGCAGACGCGCCAGTTGCCGGCCACCGGGGCGCTGATCTGCACGGCCTCGTTGGAGCCGTCGTTGCCGGAGACGTAGGGCTTGCCGTCCGGGTCGAGCACCATCAGGTCGTTGTCGTCGGTGGGCAGGCTCACGTCCTGCTGGCGCAGCGCCCAGCGCGCCACCAGCGTGCCGGCCGGCACGACGAAGTCGTAGGCCTTCACGTAGAAGCCGCCGCTGTTCTGGCAGGCGGTGGCGAAGGAGGTGAAGTTGTACGGGTAGGGCGTCAGCGTGACCTGCGGGTACAGCGTCACGTCCTTCAGCCCGGCCTTGACGGCGCCCATCTTGCCGTTGAAGCCACTCTTGACGGTCACGAGGCGGCTGCCCGAGGGCATGTTGCCGGTGACCTGGTCCGGCGAGGAGATCGACTTGCCGGACTTGGCGTTGATCGGGCTCACCACCTTGTGCGTGCCGTCGGTCCACTGCAGCGCGCCGTACTGCCAGGTGCCGTCCGGCGAGTCGTTGTTGGCCAGGGTCACGCTGAAGGACTTGCTCTCGCCCGGGGCCAGCGTCAGCGTGGACGGTGTCACCGTCACGCCGAAGTGGGGCAGGCTGGCGGTGGCCGTGTAGGTGGCGGAGGCGCTGCCTACGTTGGTCACCGTGCGCGTCACCGTGGTCGAGCCGGTCACCATGCCGACGGTGATGGCCGGCTGGTTCAGGTTGTAGGTCTGGTCCAGCGTGCCGTAGGTCGTGCAGTCGCTGGCGGCCACCAGGCTCTTCTGCGTCAGGCACTGGTAGCGCACGTAGTCGGCCTTGCCGGCGTCGTACACCAGGCCCGGGTCCATCGCGGCGTTCGGGTTGATGTGGCCGGCGCCCTGCGACCAGGGCAGCAGGCCGTTCTGCATGCCGGTGAGGCCGTCGTCCAGCGTCGTGTAGGTGGTGGTCATCAGCGCGGACTTGATCGCGGCCGGCGACCAGCCCGGGTGTGCCTGCTTCAGCAGCAGCGCGACGCCCGAGACGTGCGGCGTGGCCATCGAGGTGCCGTCGTAGGAGGCCCAGGCGTTGGGCGGCACCAGCGTGCCGTTGGCGACGGCGTTGCGCTGCGTCTGGTCCAGGCCCGGCGTCACCGCGGCGATCACGCCGACGCCCGGCGCCGTCAGGTCCGGCTTCATGATGTTGGCGTCGGCCATGTCGGGGCCGCGGCCGGAGAAGGCAGCCATGATCGGCGCAGGCTGCTTGCCGGTGTAGAAGGCGCTCAGCGAAGCCGTGGGCGCGCCGCCGGCCGTGGCATAACTCTTGATCGCAGCGCCATCGGTGGCGCTGACCATCACGGTCGGCACCGAGTGCGTCTCGGCCACCAGGCCGGTGCCGTTGTCCACGAACACCAGCCCCAAGCCACCGGCGTTCGCCACGGCCAGGCTCTTGTCCACGCGGGCGTTGGTGCCGCGGGTGCAGATGACGACTTTGCCCGCCACCTTGGCCGGGTCCAGCATCACCTGGCCGGCGGCGCTGGCGGAGGTGGAGTCGCTGAAGCAGAGGTTGGCGGCGCCGCCGCCGATGCCGGCGTCCTCGGCGCGGATCAGCGTCCTGGCCGGCAGCGCGCCGGTGTTCAGCGAGGCGCCGGTGTACTTGGCGGCGTTGCCCAGCACGATGTCGCCGGCCATCAGGCGGTCATGCGTGGAGGCGGCCACCGTGGTCAGCCAGGGCGAGGGATGGTTGACGGTGTTGGTCGGGCCGCTGTTGCCCGCGGCGGCGGCCACGAACACGCCCGCCAGCGAGGCGCGGTAGAAGGCCTGCTCGACGATGTCGTTGGTGGTGGTGGTGGAACCGCTGATCGAGAAGTTGATCGCGTTGACGCCGTCCTTCACCGCGTCGTCGATGGCGGCCATCGAGTCGGCCGTGGAGCAGGAGTTCTGGTTGGCGCCGCTGTTCGGGTCGGTCACGTAGGTGAAGCAGACCTTGTAGACCGCGATGCGCGCGCGCGGCGCCATGCCGGAGGCGTTGCCCATCGTCAGGCCGTTGACGACGGCCGGGACCAGGCTGTTGCCGGCGGCGGTGGAGGCCGTGTGGTCGCCGTGGCCGCCGTGGCCGGTGGCGCCGCCGAGGTCGTCGCGGGCCGAGTTGAAGGCGGTCCAGTCCAGGCTGGTGCCGTCGGCCAGCAGGTTGGCGTTGTAGTACTTCGCGCCGATCAGCTTGTTGTTGCAGTGCTTGGCCGGGTCGAAGCCCTCGCCGGCCACGCAGCTGCCGGTGAAGCTGGCGGGCGGCGGGCCGTAGGCGAGGGTGCCGCCGTTGAAGGTGGGCGCGCCGGCGCCGTCCACATGGTCGGCGTAGGACGGGTTCTCGGGCCAGATGCCCAGGTCCACGTCGCCCAGCACCATGCCTTCGCCGTTGACCTTGCTGCCGTTGACCGTCTGTTGCCAGATGCCGCCCGGCGTGGCCAGGCCGAGGAACATCGGCGTGGTGATGGTGACCGGATGGCGGATCTCGTCCTCGTAGACGCCGGCCACCGCGGCGTTCAGGCTCAGCATGGCGGCCTGGGCCGCGGTCATGCGGGCCGAGAAGCCGTTGAACGCGGCGTCGTACTGCGAGATCACCGGCGCGCCGATGCTGCTGATCACCGACAGCTGCTTGCCGCGCAGGTAGGCGGCGTAGGACTGGGCGGCGGGCGAACCGTACTTCAGCGCCGAGCCGGGCGCGGCCTGGGTGGCGGCATAGCTGGCGGTGCTGCCCTGGTAGGAGGCGACCGGCTCGTCCTTCAGCTGGACGATGTAGGTCTTGATCGTCGCGTCCTGCGCGTGGGCGGCGAGGCCCGAGAGCAGGGCCAGGGCGGCGAGGCTGGTGGTCTTCAACTTCGTGTTCATGACGGATTCCTTGAGGTTCAACGAGCCTGGCGACGGCGGTTGGCCACGCCACCGATGGCGGCGAGGCCGGCGGCCATCAGCAGCCACTGCGAGGGCTCGGGCACGGCGCTGACGTTGACGGCGATGTTGTCCAGCGCGAACTGGCCCTTGTTGCTGTCGAAGGCCGAGCAGTCGGCGCCGGTGCCGCAGTAGTAGGCGAAGGCGTAGAGGTTGGTGACGGTGCCCGAGGTCAGCGTGCCGGTGCCGCCGATGATCTGGGCCGCGCCGGCCTGGAAGGTCTGGAAGGCGGTGGTGCCGTCGGCCGCCACTGCGCCAAGAGCGAACACGCCGATCGCGTAGCTGCCGTCCTGGCGGTCGGCCTCGATCGCGACGTAGGCCGGCGTGCCGTCGGCCACGGCCACGCCCGAGGGCATCAGGAAGGCCGCGTCGAAGCTCGCGAGCTTCATCGGCCCGCCGTTCAGCTGGCCCAGCGCGATCAGCCCGTCGTTGACCGAGGCGATGTAGTTGCTCGCGTTGCCGGTGGGGCACTTGCCGTCGAGGCAGGTGCCGCTGTCGGCGCCGTTGACCAGCGCCGCCACCAGCGCCATGTTCGGCGTGCCGGTGCTGTTGTTCGGGTCGAGCCCCTGGGCGTAGTAGCCGCCCTGGGTCACCGCGTCGCCATCGCTGATCAGCGGTGCGAAGGGCGCGTAGCTGGTGTCGAGGGTCTCGAAGTCGATGATCGCGGCCTGGGCCGTCGTGCTGCAGATGCCGGCGCAGAGCAGCGCGCCGAGCAGAAGGGTCTTGTTCATGATGAGGTCCTACTCCGGAAGATTGATCGATCAGTTGCCCTGGCGGCGGCGGCGCACGGCGGCGACGAAGAGCAGGCCGGCGCCGAGCAGCGCGTAGCTGGAGGGCTCGGGCACGGCGGCGGTCAGCGTCAGCGCGAGGTCGTTGCCGTTGCCGATGCGGCCCAGCGAGTCGGTGCCGCTGAAGGCGTAGTCGACGCTCCAGCTGTAGCCGGCGGGCAGGCCGCTGATGGCGCTGAAGGTGCCGCTGATGGCGCTGCTGCCGAGGTTGTTCAGGAGCAGGTAGGTGCCGCTGGCCATGCCGCTCAGGGCGAGCTGCAGCGTGCCGGTCGCGTCGATCTTCAGGCCGTTGCTGGCGTTGATCAGGTCGGCGCCGCCGCCGATGTCGGCCGCGAAGGCGCCGGCCAGCTCCAGCGAGCCGGTGGACAGCGTGCCCACGCCGCCGACACCCGCGTTGATGGTGCCGCCCGCGTTGACCAGCACATCGGTGGCGATGTTGCCGGTGCCGCCCAGCGTGCCGCCGGTGTTCACCGCGATGCCCTGGCCGGCCAGGCTGGTGACCTGGCCGTTGACCAGCAGCGTGCCGGCGTTGACCTGCACCGGCACGTTGTTGGTCATGCTGTTCAGCACCAGCGTGCCGGCGCCGGTCTTGACCAGCCAGCCGTAGCCGTCGCTGGTGACCTGGCCGTTCCAGTTGGCGGTGATGCCGGCGCCGACCTGGGCGTAGATGTCCGACTGCTTGGCGTCGATCCGGTTGGCGATCGTCGAGTTCTCCAGCGGGATGAAGGCCGGGGCGTTCAGGCCGAAGCCGCCGCCCTGCAGCTGGATGTCGCCGGTGGGCAGGGCGCCGTTCCTGTAGCTGATGGTGGTGCCGTTGATCGAGCCGCTCGCGGTGCCGCTGCCGCCGTTGACGAGCAGCGGGCCGTTGCCCGAGGTCGTGCCGGCGAAGGTGACGTAGGTCTTGAAGCCGCCGCCGCCCAGCGTCATGCCGCCGGTGTTGCCGACGTTGCCGGTGAAGCTCGCGCGGCCGTTCGGGATGTAGAGGTAGCTGGCGCCGGTGATGTTGCCGGTGAAGTTGGTGGAGCCGGTGCCGCTGCCGCCGCCGCCCTGCACGCGCAGCGGGCTGTTCAGCGTGATGTTGCCTCCCACGGTCTGCGAGCCGCTGGAGTTGGACAGCACGCCCAGGTTCGGCAGCATGCTGTACGAGAACTCCATGCCGCCCATGTTCTGGCTGCCGTTGTCCACGACGATGTCGCGGTTCATCACGCCGTTGGCGCCGAGGCTGGAGAGGCTCAGCGTGGGGATGGAGCCCATCACGTTGCTGTCGTTCTCGTGCACGCCCACCGTGATGGCGCCCTGGCCGGCCAGCGTCTGGCTGGTGCTGAACTGCAGCGTGCCGGCGCGCAGCTCGATGCCGCCCTTGAAGGTGTTGGTGCCCAGCGTGGTCGTGCCGCTGGTGGTGATGACGCCGGCGAGGCCCGAGAGGTCGCCGTTCAGCGTCAGCGAGGACGCGCCGTTGACCAGGCCGTTGCTGCCCGTGATGGCGCTGTTGATCGTGTTGGTGCCGTTGAAGAAGGTGCCGGGGGCGCTGCCGAAGTCGATCGTGCCGCCGGTGTAGGTGGCCGTGCCCGAGCTGTTCAGCACCATGCCGGAGGCGATGTTCAGCACCTGGCCGGAGGCGATCGTGGTGGTGAAGCTGCCGGTGGTCTTCAGCGCGTTGATGCTGGTGGAGGCGGCCAGCGTGGAGGCGGCCGTCAGCGCGACGTTGGCACCCGCGGCGAAGCTGCCCGCGTAGTCGCCGGCGGCCAGCGGCGTCACACCGGTGGCGGCGCTGTACTTGACGAAGTCGGCCTTGCCGATCACGCCGTGCAGGATGCCCGTGCTGTCGCTGGCGGGCAGGGCGCCGGCGACGAACAGCTTGCTGCTGCCGCCGAGGTTGGCGGCCGTCACCTGCAGCGTGGCGCGCGGGGCCACGACGAGGTCGCTGGCGTACAGCGTGGACGTGCCCGTCGCGCCGGTGGCGACCAGGCTCACGACGTTGTGGCCGCCGGTGGCGTTGAGCTTGCCGAAGGTCTCGCTGGAGGCCGTGTTGCTGGCGCCGGTGTAGCTCAGCGTGCCGTTGCGCAGCTGGACTTCGGCGTTGTCGTTCAGGCGGTTGGCGTTGTTGGCGCCGGGGACCGTGGGCGCGTCGTTGCCGGCCAGGGCCGAGTTGTTGTCCAGCATCAGCGTGCCGCCGGCGGCCACCAGCACCTTCGTCGCCGCGCCGTAGGAGCCGTTGGCGCCCTGCAGCGAGAGGTAGGTGTTGGCGCCGATCACCTCGACGAAGCTGGAGGCGTTGGTGCCGGTGACGAGGCTGGTGCCGCCGTTGATGACGGTCGAGCCGGTGTAGGTGTTGTTGCCGTACAGGCCGATGCCGTCGGCACCGCCGGGCACGCCGTTCTCGGTCAGACCCGAGGTCTTCAGCAGCGAGCCGTTGGTGATGACGCCGGTGATCTGCAGGCCGCGGTTGTTGGCCACCGAGGCGTTCTGCGCCACGCGGATCACCTGCGTGCCGCCGCCCAGGTCCAGGTTGGCGGCGATGGTGTTGGCGCCGTTGTTGCCGCAGCAGCGGCCGACCACGCTGATGTCGCCGGTCACCCGCAGCGTGCCGCTGCCGATGATGGAGCCGGTCGGCGAGGCGCCCACCGCCGGGTCGTAGCTGTAGAGGTCGTTCTCGTTGAAGAAGTTCAGCGCGGCGATCGTGACCTTGTTGCTGCCGATGTCGATCTGGCCGTTGCCCAGGCCCACGCGGGTGCTGGCGGGTAGCACGTTGCTGCCGGCGATCTGCAGCGTGCCGCCCATGGTCACGCCGCTGTAGCCGTCGACCACCAGGTCGTTGGTCATGCGCAGGCCCTGCGGGCCGTTGAGGTAGGAGATGCCGCTGCCGCCGGTGAAGCTCACCGGGCCGGCCAGCACCAGCGTGCCCGCGCCGGCCTTGATCAGGCCCACGCTGGTGTTGATCGCGCTGTTGATGGTGGCGACGTTGCCGGGATCGGTGCTGATGATGCCGGCGGTGTAGGTCACCTTGGTGCCGTAGGCCGAGTTCAGCGAGCCGCCGCCGGCGACGAAGTTCAGCGGGCCGCCGCTGACGGTGTAGCCGTCGGCCTGGAAGTTGATGCTTGAGACATTGACGCCGGCGCCGTCCACCGCGATGTTGCCGATGCCGTCGTAGCCGAAGACCGCCTCGTTGCCGACGCCGCTGTTGTTCCAGGCGCCGGTACCCCAGTTGGCGTGGATGGCGTTCCAGGCGAAGCTGCCGGACGCGTTGGTCCAGGTCACGTTGCCCGCCTGCGTGTTCGCGGACATGGCCATCAGGGCCAGCAGGGTGGCGCTGGCGAGCGCGGTGCGGGGCAGCTTGGGACGACGACTCGAACGCATGGTTTTCTCCTGGTGTGGAAGGGGTCAGGTGTTGCGGCCGCGTGAAATAGTGACGGCGTAAAAAAATTTTGTTGCCGCCCCCCTGCCTGACGCCCCCTCGCGGCGGGGGGGCAGTCTGGTTAACCCGCAAGGGACTTGCCCGGCCCTGAATCGAGGGGACTCGGCTGTGCTGCAAGCCGCCGGGAACCCCAGCCGTTCGGGCCTGCCGAAGCGGCTGGGGAAGAGCCTTCGACAAGCTCAGGCCGAACGGGGGGCCGGCGGCCGCGGTCACGCGCCAAAAAAGAGGGCCGGCCCCTTGCGGAAGCCGGCCCGAATGCGCGTCCGGTCGGGGAGGTTCAACCCAGCCGGAATACCGCAACGACACGGTTCAGTTGCTCGGCCTGCAGCCGCAGGCTCTCGGCCGCCGCGGCGCTCTGCTCGACCAGCGCGGCGTTCTGCTGAGTGACCTGGTCGAGCTGCTGCACCGCCGCGCCGACCTGGGCGATGCCGGTCGACTGCTCGGCGCTGGAGTCGCTGATCGCCACGATCAGCCCGCTGACGCGCCGGGCCTCGTCGACCACCTGCGCGATCGTGCCTCCGGCCTCCCGCGCGTGGCGCAGCCCGCCCTCGACCGTCTCATGGCTCTCGCCGATCAGCACCTTGATTTCCCTGGCCGCCGCGCCGGCCCGCTGCGCCAGCGAGCGCACCTCGGCCGCCACGACCGCGAAGCCGCGCCCCTGCTCGCCGGCCCGCGCCGCCTCGACGGCGGCATTCAGGGCGAGGATGTTGGTCTGGAAGGCGATGCCGTCGATGGTGGACGTGATGTCCGTGATGCGCCGGCTGGCCGCGGCGATGCGGTCCATCGTCTCCAGCACCTGCTGCACGGCGGCGCCGCCCTGTTCGGCCACCGCCGCAGCGCGGCCCGCGGCCTCGGCGGCCTGCCGTGCGGTATCGGCGTTATGCCGGACGGTGGCGCCCAGCTCTTCCATCGAGGCGGCGGTCTCCTGCAGGTTGCTGGCCTGCTGCTCGGTGCGCCGGCTCAGGTCGGCATTGCCACTGGCGATCTCGACGCTGCCGCCGGCGATCGCGCCGCTGGCGGCCTGCACC
>NZ_LYVQ01000078.1 GCF_001984095.1 Pelomonas sp. KK5 | reverse complement strand
GGTCGGGGACTGGATCGCGGCCGGCGGCGGGGGAGCCGTGACGACGAATTCCGGCGGCGGGACGTACGGCGGCGGCGGGGCCTTCAGGTCCGGCGGCGGCGGAACGACCTTCTCCGGCGGCGGCGGCGGCTTCACCTTCTCTTCGATGACCTTGGTCTCGATCGGTCCGGTGACCTTCTCCAGGGCCTTGCGGGCCAAACCGCTGGCCAGGCCCCAGATGATGACAACGTGGACGAGCACCACGATGCCAAAACCTGTCATGCGTGACGAGCCGTTCTTCTCCTGCGCAAAGTTCATGCGCGCTCCTTCATAAGACTGCCAATCTCTTCCATCAAGACTTGTGGGGGAGGTCGACCCTACACAGATGCATTGGTCTTGCCGAGAACCTGAGTCAGGAGCTGCTCATGCCAGCTGGCGGCGCCAGCCCATTCCTGCGTCGACCTCATGGGCTTTGCAAGAACCAGGCCCACGCGGCAGGGAACAAGAACTCAAAAACTCAGGGCACGATGAGTACCCAATTCAACAAAAATGCCCGCTGGCTTTTGGCCACGGGCGTGACGCGAGCTTCAGGCCGGTGCCACCGTCAGGGTGGTCTACACCGACTCTCTACTCAGACGCGACGGAAATTTTACACGATGCCCATTCGTGCCCCCCTATGGGGCTAACCCGGGCTATCGAGTCATAACCCGCAAAAAGACCCTTCGGCGCTCAAGGGGCAATCAGCCAGCCCGTTATTGCCGTGCGCTCGGCCATCGCGAAGGGCGCGACATAGGACACATAGTGGGTTTGCGGCACCGTGAACAGCGCCATCGAGTTGAAGTGCGGGAAGAAGCTGTCTTCCACGTCCCCGTCGGGGCCGCTGAAGTGCAGCACGCCGCCCCAGTCCGGGCGCCAGTGGCGGGTCAGGTTGATGACATAGGCCAGGCGCCGGCCTTCGCTGTCCACATGATCGTCGTGCGCCACGAGGAAGTTGCCGCGCGAGTACATCGTGGCCTGGGCGTAGATGCGGGCAATGTCGTCGATGCCGCTCAGGCGCCGCATCAGCTGCATGAAGGTCTCGTCGCCCATCCAGCGCATGCAGCGCGAGAGCAGATCGGTATCGCCGCGCTGGACCGACTCGGCCAGGGAACTGGTGAAGTACGAGAACTGGAACTCGTGCCGCGCCACGTGCGTGATGCCCTCGGTCAGCTGCATGCGCTGCTGAGGGCTCAGTGAACGCAGCTGCTCGCCGGTCAGCCGGCGCACGCCTTCCACGTCCTTGTAGGTCAGCGTCCAGTCGATGCCGTCCACCGCCTCGGCCAGCGCCTGCGCCACGCCCGGCTCGAAGAAATCGCGGATCAGCACCCTGCCCTTGCCGCGCAAGGTCGACTCGATCTGCGCGAGGTCGAGGTTCGGATTGATGTAGTCCATGTTCACACTGGATTGAAGGCCGTCAACGCCCACGAAAAAGGGCAGGCCCGCAGGCCTGCCCCGATTGTGATCGCCGGTTGGCCGGGATCAGAACTTGTAGGTCGCGCGGACGTAGTAGCTGCGGCCCTTGACGTCGGCATACGTCGGGTCGTAGCCCACCTGGAAGTAGTCTTCCTGCACCGAGGTCGACGGCTTCTTGTCGAACAGGTTCTCGACACCGACCGTCAGGATCAGGTTCTTCACGCCCTTGTACTGGCCCTGCAGGTTCCACAGGTCGTAGGCCTTGACGTGCGAGACCTCGTCATAGTCCTGGTAGCCGCTCTGGCGGTAGTAGCGCACCGTCGCGCCCCACGAGCCGCCATCCCAGTCGAGGATGAAGTTCTGCTTGACGCGCACCACCGGGCCACCCAGGTGGTACTTGCCCAGCGTGTCCTCGACGACGCCGCTGACGACGTTGGTCTCGCTGCTCTTGGTCGTGATCGTGGCATCCCAGGCCGGCGTGAAGGTACCCATCGCCGTGCGGACGCGGTACTTGGCAGCCAGGTCGAAGCCGGCGGCCTTGAACGAGCCGATGTTCTCGAGCGAGGCGTCGACGTGGTCCAGGTAGCCGGTCGCCGGGTCCTTGACCAGGCGATTCGCGAAGACCGAGCTGCTGGTCGTCGGGCCGGTCTGGTTCTTGTACCAGTCCTTCAGGATGTCGTCGCCCGACAGCGTCTTGATGCCGTCGGTGACCTTGATGCTGAAGTAGTCGATCTCCAGCGACAGATCCTTCATCGGCTCGAACACGAAGCCCAGCGTGGCGGTCTTGGACTTCTCCGGCTTCAGGTTGGCGTTGCTGTGGTTGATCGCCGTCAGCTGCGTGTTGCAGTGGTCGGTGTTCGGCAGCGCCGCGCAACCGTTCTTCGTGGACGTCTTGTTGATGTCGTTGTAGAACGGGTCGTCGAAGCTGCCGCCGGTGTTCGTGCCCGCGGCCGGCGCGTACAGGTCATTCAGGCCAGGCGCGCGGAAGCCCTTGCCCACGGAGCCACGAACCAGGATCTCCTTGGTCGGCGTCCACTTGAGGCCGAACTTCGGGCTGGTCGACGACAGGTTCGGCGAGCTGAAGGCACCATCACGCGACTCGCCGCTGGTGTTGGTGTAGCGGTCGGTGCGGACCGCTGCGTTCAGCTCGACCGTCTTGATCACCGGCAGGTTCAATTCGGCATACAGGCCTTGCGTCTGGCGCTTGGCCGAAACCTTGCCCGCATTGCCCGAGCCGCCGACGATGTCGCCGGAACCAGCCAGGTCGGAATAGCCGTCCAGGTAGGTCTCGCGGCGCAGGTCCAGGCCGAACGCGACGGCGGCATTGCCACCGCTCATCGCGAACAGCTCACGGCTGGCCGAGATGTCGAAGGCGTCGTTCTTCGTGTTGGACTTGCGGTTGTTGCCCGACAGCTCGGCTTCGTGCAGCAGCGCCAGGCCGGCGGCATCGTTCGGGCCGAAGGGGTTGACGTTGCCGGTCTTCAGCACGCGGACCAGTTCGGTGTCGGAGTAGTTGCCGCTGACGAAGTCCTCGCGGGCATTGGCCTTGGTCTGCGACAGGGCGGTCTTGTAGTCCCAGCCGGCCAGCGTGCCTTCCATGCCGACCATGAAGCGGGTCATGTCGTTCGTGACCTTGGTCAGGCGCTGGCCGCCGTCGACGATACGCCAGGAGATGCGCAGGTCGCCGTTATAGGTCGGGTCGACTGCGTGCACGGCAGCCGTCGGGTAGTACTTGCCGCCGGCGGGGTACACGTAAGGCGCGCGGCCGGTGGTGGTGGACGGGGTCTGCGACGAGCCGAGCAGGATCTCGTTCTTCGAATAGACCACTTCGCCGAACAGCTGGTGATCAGGTGCCACCTGCGCCGTGGCGCGCGTGAAGGCGCCCAGGCGCTTCGATGCGGGCACGATGTCCACGTAGTGCGTGTAGTCGTAGCGGCAGTTGCTGGAGGAGCCGTCGTTGAAGCTGTCCGGCGGCGCGCAGTTCGGGAAGCCCGCGACGCCGGGAATGTAGGCGCCACCAGGGATCGTCGCATTGGCCGGGAAGGTGTTGCCCGAGGTCTTCACGACGCCGATGTCGGGGCGATTGCCGGTCTGCGCGAAATCGCGGTCGGACGCATGGATCACGTCGTACTTCTGGTAGCTGAACGAGCCGAGGACGTTGACCTTGTCGCGGGCCAGGTCGCCGAAGCCGATGCCGCCGCCGACCGACTTGACCGTGCCGCCCTTGTGCTGCGGCTTCTCGTAGCTGACATTGATGTTGCCGCCGGTCATGTCCTTGCGCGTGATGAAGTTGATCACGCCGCCGATCGCGTCGGAACCGTAGGTCGCCGAGGCGCCGTCGCGCAGCACTTCCACGTGGTCCACCGCCGACAGCGGGATCGCATTCATGTCGACGCCCGCACCGCTGAAGGGATACGGCGACAGGCGGCGGCCGTTCAGCAGCACCAGCGTGCGCTCGCGGCCCAGGCCGCGCAGCGAGGCGCCGGACTGACCGTTGGCGGACGCATCACCGATCGACTGCGCCAGCGAGACGCCGCCGCCGTTGTTCGAGCTGAGGCGGTCCACCAGCTCCTGCACGTTGGAGGCGCCCGACTTGTCGATGGCGTCGCGGGTGATGACCGTGACCGGCACCGAAGTCTCGGCGTCGATCCGCTTGATCGACGAACCCGTGATTTCGACGCGCTCCAGCTGCTGCTGGGCGATGGCGGCTGTGGACATGCCGCCCAGCACGGCGAGCACGCCTGCGCAGACCTGCGTTCTCTTGAACATTGATGACTCCCGACGTAGAGGAAGAAGAAAAGGTGAATGAGCGTGGGCGAGCGAAAGCTCACGTGCGACCGATTCTTTCTCCCACGTTAAGAAACACGTCGTCAGGGAAGTCCCGATGGATTTGTTTTGCCGTTAAGAAAATTAATTTGAATGAACGCTGCACAGCGAGCCGCGATGCGCGCAATTCGCCCAAAGACCGGGGGCACAGGCCGCACCTTCGCGGGGCGGTGAGGCCTCGCACCAAGGGCCAGAACGTCGTGCCACGACAACGGAATTCGTAGCATTTCTACAACGTTGTCCAGTCAAGTCGCGGCAAACAGCGTCAGATAAATGCAAAAAAAGGAGCGTGCTTTCGCACGCTCCCTTTGCTCAGGCCCGATGGCCGATCGGCAGTTGCCGATCGGTCAGACTGGCCGGATCTTAGAAGTCGTAGGTGCCACGAACGTAGTACGAACGGCCCGTCGGGTCGGTGAAGCGCGGGTCATAGCCCGCCTGGAAGACTTGCGTCTGGTAGCTCAGCGGCGGATCGCGGTCGGTCAGGTTGTGCACGCCGACGGTCAGCGTGGCGCCCTTGATGACCTTCCAGCTGGCGAACATGTCCAGCGTGGCGTAGTTCGGCACCTTGGTCTCGCCGTCCACGTCCAGGTAGCCGGACTTGTAGTGGCCGGTCAGGCCCAGCGTGTACTTGTCCCTGTTCCACACGGCCGTGATCGTGTGCTGCCAGCGGAACGTCGGGCCGTTGCCGATGTAGGTGCCGACGTTGTTGTTCCACGGCCCGTTCTGGAAGTCCTGGAACTTGTACTTGTCCACCCAGGTGCTGTTCAGGCCGAAGGTGAAGGTACCCAGGCTGCTGCGCAGGCGGTAGTTGGCCTGGATGTCCACGCCGTTGGTGTTCACGCCACCCAGGTTCTGCTGGCGCACGTCCACGTAGCCGCAGTCCGTGCCCGGGCACTCGGTGCCGTCGGTGGCCAACTGGCCGGCGCTGTTGCGATGGAAGTACTGCGCGAAGTTGGCCTGGTTGGCCGGGTCGTACAGCGAGTCATCGCCAACCACGCCGATCAGGTTCTTCACGCGCAGCCACCAGAAGTCCAGGCCGATGCTCAGGTCGGTCATCGGCTCGACGATGAAGCCGAGGTTGGCCGACTTGCTCTTCTCCGGCTGCAGGTTCAGGTTGCCGCCGTTCAGCACCTGGAACTGCGCGCTGCAGTTGCCCACGGCAGCATGGCCGGCGATCGGGGTGCCGCCCGGGCAGGTGACCGGATCGTCCACGGTGCCCGAGTTGGTATAGGTCTGGGCGGCGTTCAGTTCGTACAGCGACGGGGCGCGGAAGCCGGTCGAGTACGAACCGCGCACCAGCAGTTCCTTCATCGGGTTGAAGCGGAAGCTGATCTTCGGGTTGGTGGTGCTGCCGAAGTCGTTGTACTTGTCGTAGCGCAGCGAAGCGGTGATGTCCAGCGACTTCAGCAGCGGCACGTTCAGCTCGCCGTAGACGGCCGAGACGGTGCGGTCGCCGGCGCTGTAGGTGGCGGGGTCGATGCCGGTGGAGGCGACGACGATCGCCGCATAGTCGGCATTGGCCTGCTGGACGAACTTTTCCTTGCGGAACTCAGTGCCGATGGCCAGTGCCGCGGGGCGGCCGGCGTGGAACCAGTCAGACAGTTCGCGGCTGGCGTGGGCGTCGATGTTGGTCGTCGAACCCTTGGCGCTCATCACGGTGCCGAAGGCCTGGGCCGAGTCCAGGTAGGCCTGGCCGGCGGCGTCCTGCGCGCCGAACGGGTTGATGATGCCGGTCAGGATGCCTTCCAGGATCTTGGTGCCGTCGTTGTAGCCCTTGATCAGGTCTTCACGCACCTTGTTCTGGTTGTAGGCGGCGCCCACCGAGTAGTCCCAGCCGGCAGCGCTGCCGTCCAGGGCCAGCACGAAACGCTGCTGGGTGTTGGTGTTGCTGTCGCCACGCTCGCCGTTGGGCATGTCGCGCCACTTGACGACGGCATAGCCGTTCTGAATGGCGGCGCCGCCGGTGGTGACGGTGGAACCGACCTTCGGGCCGGCCCAGTTCGGGTCGATGTTGCCGTACTGGCCCGCGTAGTACGGGTTCGGCGTGCCGTCAGGACGGGTCGGGTTCTGGTAGGTCAGGCCGTAGGGCACCGGCGCGATCGTCGTCTTGACGTTGCTGCGGGTGACGAAGTATTCGGCGCTCAGCGTGTTCTCGTTGTTGAGCTTGAACTCGCCCTTCAGCATGCCCGACTTGCGCTCCGATTCCGGGACGTAGTCCACGAAGTTGGAGGTGGTCATGTAGCACGACGTGTTGTCGCCGGCCGGAATCAGGTAGGTGCCGTTGGCGCAGCTGGCAGCGGTCGGGTTGAAGACGCCCTTGGCCGGATCCTGGTAGTAGTTGCCAGGTGCGGTCGAAGCCGACAGGCCGCCCGCGTAGCGGGTGTTGAACGGACGCTCCGAACCGCTGATGGCGTTTTGGTGCTGATAGTCGACGAAGCCGAAGATGTTGAAGCCCTGGCGGTCCAGGTCGCCGTAGCCGAAGCCGCCGTTGAAGCTGCGGGTCTGGCCGCCGGCATGCTGGGGCGACTCGTAGCTGGCCGTCACGGTGGCGCCGACGTAGTCCTTGCGGGTGATGAAGTTGATCACGCCGCCGATCGCGTCCGTGCCGTACAGCGAGGAGGCGCTGTCACGCAGCACTTCGATGCGCTCGATCGCGGCCAGCGGGATCATGTTCAGGTCGGGGGCCGAGCCGTCGAACGCGTTGTTGGCGATGCGACGACCGTTCAGCAGGACCAGCGTCTTGTTGGCGCCGATGCCGCGCAGGTCGGCGAAGGAGGCGCCGCCGGTGGACGAACCCACCGCCTGGCTGGTGCCCAGGCTGGCCTGGCCGGCGGTCAGGGAACCCAGGATCTGCTCGACCGTGGTCATGCCCTGCTGCTTCAGGTCGGACATCTTGAACACGGACACGGGAACTGCCGTTTCGGCATCGATCCGCTTGATGGCGGAACCGGTCACGGTGACGCGCTCGAGCTGTTGGGCCGAGTCGTCCTGGGCGAACGCGGAAGACGCGCCCAAAAGAATCAGCGCCGCAGCGCTGATCTTGGTCATCTTGAACATGAGTTGAAACTCCGGGAAACGATGGGTCGTTGAGGAATGCCCGCTTGTGGCGGGCATCTGACTAGTGTCAGTTCGGAACACCGAATCACCGGATAGGGAATTGCCAGCGAACCTCAGGTTATGCGCTTTACCTAGGCGCAACAACTTTGTTCAAGTCATTGATTTGACATGAAAAACATGTTGCAGGCAGGTGTCGGACCCGACACTGTTTCCGGACGTTAATTTTTGTCTGCCGACCAGTTTTGTTGCAAACAGACAACCGGGCTAATACCTAGGCTTACACCCTAGTCAGCAATCGGTCAGAAAAGGGCGAAGGCCGCCCCGCTTCGCCGGGATCAGACTCGTGGCACGGCCGCCAGCAGCCGGCGCGTGTAGTCCTCCCGCGCCGACCCGAGCACCGCGCCACAGGCCCCAGCCTCCACGATCCGCCCCGCCTGCATCACCGCCACCTCGTCGGCCAGGTACTCCACGACCCCGATGTTGTGGGTGATGAACAGGAAGGACAGGCCGCGCTCCCGCTGCAGTTCGCGCAGCAGGTTCAGGATCTGGGCCTGGACCGAGACATCCAGCGCCGAGGTCGGCTCGTCACAGACGATCAGCCGCGGCTCCACCGCCAGCGCCCGGGCGATGGCGATGCGCTGGCGCTGGCCGCCCGAGAACTCGTGCGGCCAGCGCTCCAGCGCATCGCGGCGCAGGCCCACCTGGTCGACCAGGGTCTCCAGGGTGCGCCGGCGCGCCGCCGCGTCCAGCTCGGGCCGCAGCGCCAGCAGGCCCTCCTCCAGCACCTCCAGCACGCGCATGCGCGGGTTCAGCGAGGCGAACGGGTCCTGGAAGATGATCTGCACGCTGCGGCGGGCGGCCTGCAGTTCGTCACCCTGCAGGTGCAGCAGGTCCTGGCGACCATCGAGCAAGACCTGGCCCCGCAGCTCGGCCTGGCGGCGCAGCAGCTGGACGATGGCCTTGCCGGTCGTGGTCTTGCCGCAGCCGGACTCGCCGACCAGCGCCAGCGTGCGGCCCGGGCGGATCGAGAAGGACACGCCGCGCACGGCCTCGAACCATTGCTTCGCACCGCCCAGCAGCCCCTGCTTCAGCGCGAAGCGCACCTGCAGGTCGCGCACCTCCAGCAGCGGCGGCCCGTCGCCCGGATGGGCGGCCGGGCGCGCACGCTCGGCCACGGGCTCCCGTGGCAGGGCCTCGCGCCGGTCGGTATAGAGCAGGCAGCGCACCCGGTGCGCCGGCCCCTCCTCGCTCAGCTCAGGTAACTCGTTAGCGCAGTGCACCATCGCCCGGTCGCAGCGCGGCGCGAAACGGCAGCCGCGGAAGCTCTCCCACAGCGGTGGCACCGTGCCGGCGATGGCGGCCAGCGGCTCGCCGCGCCGGCCGGCGTCGGGCAGCGCCTGCAGCAGCAGCCGTGCATACGGATGCTTCGGCGCGGCGAAGAACTCGTCGGCCGGTGCCGTCTCCACGATCTGCCCCGCATACATCAGCGCCACCTGGCTGGCCATGCCGCGCACCACGCCCAGGTCGTGCGTGATCAGCAGCACGCCCAGGCGCCGCTCGGCCTGCAGCTCGCGCAGCAGATCCAGGATCTGCGCCTGGATGGTCACGTCCAGCGCGGTGGTGGGCTCGTCGGCGATCAGGTAGTCGGGCTCGGCGGCCAGCGTCATGGCGATCATCACGCGCTGCTTCTGGCCGCCGCTCATGCGGAAGGGGTAGTCGTCGATACGGCGCTCGGGTTCGGGGATGCCGACGCGGCGCAGCCACTCGATCGCCTTGGCGCGCGCCGCGGCACCCCGCAGCGGCGTATGCGCCTCGATCGCCTCGACGATCTGCCGGCCGACCTTCAGCACCGGGTTGAGGCTGGTGGACGGCTCCTGGAAGATCATCCCGATGCGTCCGCCGCGCACCTCGCGCATGCGCGCCTCGGGCAGGCCCAGCAGGTCCAGCTCGCCCGCCCCTTCATCGATGCTCACGCGGCCGGCCTCGATGCGGCCGTTGTCGGGCAGCAGGCGCATCAGCGCCAGCGCGGTCATGCTCTTGCCGCAGCCGGACTCGCCCACCAGCGCGAAGGTCTCGCCGCGCGACAGCGCCAGCGTGAGGCCATCGATCGCCCGCACGATGCCCGCATCGGCATCGAGCGCCAGCTTCAGCTCGTCGACCTTCAGCATCAGCGCGGCCTCCTGCGCAGGAAGGGCCGGCGGCTGCGCGAGCGCGGGTCGAAGGCATCGCGCACGCCGTCGGCGAACAGGTTGGCCGCCAGCACCAGGCTCACCATCGCGCCGAAGGCCGCCGCAAAGCTCCACCACACCAGCGGGTCGCGCGACATCTCGGCCCGCGCCAGGTTGATCATGCCGCCGAAGCTCACCATCGCCGGGTCCACGCCGACGCCCACATAGGTCAGCACCGCTTCATAGAGGATCAGGTCGGAGAAGCTCAGCACCAGCGTGATCAGCACCAGGTGCATCACATTGGGCACGATGTGCCGGGCCATGATGCGCGCATGGCCCACGCCGAAGGCCGAGGCGGCCTGCACATAGTCCAGCTCGCGCAGCTTCATCGTCTCGGCTCGCACCAGCCGGCACAGGCCGGCCCAGCCGGTCAGGCCCAGGATCAGGCAGAGCAGGAACATCTTCAGGTCCGAGCGCTCGGCGCCGGTCTCGAAGGCATCGGGATTCTTGTCGAGGAAGACCTGGACCATCAGCACGCAGGCGGCGATCAGCAGCACGTTGGGCACGGAGCTGAGCGTGGTGTAGAGGTACTGGATCGCCTCGTCCACCCAGCCGCGGAAGTAGCCGGCCAGCACACCCAGCACCAGCGCCAGCGGCAGCGTCGCGAGGGTGGACAGCGCGCCGATAACGAATGCCGTGCGCACGCTCTTGAGCGCCAGGTAGAGCACATCGTTGCCGGTGCGGTCGGTGCCGAACACGTGGTAATGCGGCATCAGCACCAGCAGCGGGCCGGCCAGCAGCGCGATCACCGACAGGGTCAGCCAGGCGGCGCGCAGCGGATAGTGGGTGCGATCGGCCAGCAGGTCACGCGCACCCACCCGCCGGGCGAACAGCGCGAACAGGCCGGCCGCCGCCAGCGCGCCCAGCGCCAGGCCCGCACCGGCGCGCGCCAGCAGGTCGCCCGTCCACTCGCGCTGCGGATCCTCAAGGTGCGCGCCCCCATAGGCCAGGCGCGGGAAATCGCGCTTGCCGTCCGGCGTGGCGCTGATGTTGTAGCCGCGCCAGGCGAGCGGGGCCGAGTAGCTGCTCTCGCGCGACGCCACCTGCCGCGCGAGCAGCCGGTCCAGCACCGACTCGGTCCGCGTGTCGTAGACCCCGCCCGACAGCTCGGCCCGGAAGTGCAGGCTGTCCAGCATCGTCACGCCCAGGAACAGCGCCATCACGATGCCGGCGCTCAGCGCCGCCGGGTCGCGCAGCACCCGCTCCCAGGTCTGCCGCATCTGCGCGCTGGCGCGGATGCGCAGCACGTAGCCGATCAGCGCCGCCAGCATCGCCCACAGGGCGATGTCGGTCCAGAGGAAGACCGGCTTCATGACAGCCGCACCCGCGGATCGACCCAGGTGTAGGCCACGTCCATCAGCGCGTTGGACGCGATGTACAAGGCCGCGCCGAGGAAGACCATGGTCCGCACGATGGCGAAGTCCTGCCCTGCGATCGCATCGATGATGAAGGCGCCCAGGCCCGGGATGCCGAAGAAGCTTTCGAACACCAGGCTGCCCAGGAACACATAGGGCAGGTAGCTGCCCGCGCTGGTGATGATCGGGATCGCGGCATTGCGCAGCACATGGCGGAACAGCACCACCTGCTCGGAGAGGCCCTTGGCCCGCGCGGTGCGCACATAGTCCTTGCCCACCTCCTCCAGGAACATCGCCCGGTACAGCCGCGCCTCGGTGCCCAGCCGCGACAGCAGCGAGAGCAGCACCGGCAGCACCAGGAACTTCACCGCGTCCAGCCCCGACTCGTAGCCGTTGATCGGCACCAGGCGCAGCAGCCGCGAGAAGAAGAACTGCCCGACGATGATGTAGAACAGACTCGAGATCGACAGCATCAGCACGCACAGCACGACGCCCCAGAAGTCGATCGCCGTGTTGCGGAAGAAGACCAGCAATAACGCGAAGCTCACGCTGACGATGACCTGCAGCACGAACACCGGCACCGCGAGCTGCAGGCTCACGCCCATGCGCACCTTGACCTCATGGCCGATGTTGACCGCCTGGCGCGCGTCGGAGCGGCCGAAGTCGCCCACCATCAGCGAGGCCGAGCGCTCCCAGAGGATCGTGTGCGTCAGCTTCCTCGCGCCTTCGGCCGAGGCATCCCAGACCAGCGGCTTGTCGTAGCCGCGTTCGCTCTTCCAGCGCTCGATCTGCTCCTGCGTGACCCGCTTGCCCCCGATGTTCAGCCGCGCCATGTCGTCCGGCGTGTTGACCGAGAAGAACAGGAAGAAGGTGAACAGGTTGACGCCGATCAGCACCAGCAGGCCATAGCCGAGGCGGCGCAGCAGGTAGCGGATCATGCGGCGCCCTTCCCGCTGTAGCCCGCCGCGACGGCACGCTCGCGCTGCATGAAGCTGCGCCGCGTCTGCCACGCGATGGCGGCGATCCCCGCGCCCAGCACCAGCAGCGGCCACCAGACCGGATCGTTCCACGCATGGACCTTGCGCGCCCGCTCGGCCGCGTCCACGCGCATGAAGCGCACCTGGTCGCGGATCACGACGCCCGGCTTGCCGTTGTGCAGCCAGCTCTGGAAGGCCAGACCCGAATAGGACCAGTAGCCGAAGGCCCAGGGCGCGTCCTGCTGGACGATCTTCACCATCTGGTCGATCACCTGCTGCTTCGCCGGCCCGTTCTCCAGCGTCTGCATCTGCTTGTAGAGCCGGTCGTACTCCGGGTTCTGGTAGTTGGCCACGTTCTCGCCCTCGTGCAGCGACTTGGCATTGGGCCCGTAGAGCAGGAACAGGAAGTTCTCGGCATCCGGATAGTCGGCGAACCAGCCCCACCAGAAGATCTGGTGCTTGCCCTTGAGGATCTTGTCCTGGAACTGATTGAAGTCGGTGGCGCGGATCTCGAGCTGGATGCCCAGCTTGGCGAACTGCTTGACCATCCAGTCGTTCTCGGCCTTGAACTCGGGCGTGACCACGCGGTTGAAGTCGTAGCTCAGCACCAGCGGCTTGCCGGTCTTCGCATCGCGCCCATCGGGGTAGCCGGCCTCGGCCATCAGCGCCTTCGCTTCCTCGATCGAGCGCCGCTCGGCATGGCCATTCACCCAGCGGTGCGTCACCGCATCGACGCCTTCGGCCGTGCCCTCGCGGGTGCCGAACACGCCCGGCGGCACCGGGCCCATCGCCGCATCGCCACCCTTGTTGCGGAAGATGCGGCCGTAGCCCTCCTCCCAGTCGATCGCTATCGAGATCGCCTGGCGCAGCTTGCGGTTCTTCTGCTGCTGCCCGGGCGTGTCGCCGCGGCCGATCACCGGGTCCAGCCAGTTGAAGCCGAGGTACCAGTTGGTGATGTCCACCCGCATCGGGAACTGGTAGCCACGCTCGTCGAAGCGCTGGCGCACTGAGTCCGAATCATTCTTGTCCACCAGGAACTCGACGCCCCAGTCGGCCCGGTCCAGCTCGGGCAGGTCCAGCCAGCCCTGCTTGAACAACTCCTTGATCGGCTCGCGCTCCTTGACCTCGTCGGCGACGATGCGGTCGACGAAGGGCATGGGCTTGCCGCAGTCGGCCAGGCGGCCGGCCGGGCCGTCCTCGGGCTCGCCCTCGCAGGGGTAGAGATCATCCTTGCGGTAGTACGGATTGCGCTCCATCACATGCTGCCGGTCCTGCTGGTAGACGGTCATCATGTAGGGTCCGGTGCCCACCGGCCACTGATTCAGCGAGAGGCCGGCATCACTCATGCCGGGCTGGGCGTAGAAGGCGTCCGCCTCCCAGGGCAGCGGCGCGACGAAGGGCATCGCCATCCAGTACTGCCACTGCGGGTACTTGCCCTTGATGCGGATGCGCAGCGTGTACTTGTCCAGTGCCTGCGCGCCGGCCAGCGGCCACCGGCGCAGGTCGAGGAAGGGCTTGTCGGCCAAAGTCTCGGGCAGGCCGGCCAGCTGCTTCGCGCTTTCACGGCGCAGCAGTTCGCCGAAGTCCTTCAGCCCGATGACGTGCTCGGCGAACAGGCCGTAGACCGGCGCCTCGATGCGCGGCGAGGCATGGCGCTTGAGCGCGTAGACATAGTCCTCGGCCACCAGCTCGCGCGTGCCCTGCTTCGCGAAATCCCAGGGCGAACGCTTGTCACCCAGCTCGGCGCGGCTGAGGTGGTGGTAGAGGTAGTGCCCCTGCGCATCGGTGGCGAAGGCCGGATGCGGTGCATACCTCACGCCCTTGCGGATCGGGATGTCGTAGACGCTCTCGGCGATCTGCTCCGCCGGCGCGTCGTCGGGCAGGCGCTTCCCGCCGGCATCGAGGTAGTAGGGCTTCACCACCGCCGCCGCGCCGCGCGGGATCAGCTCATACGGGCGCTTCAGGTAGTGATAGCCGTAGAGCGGTTCGTAGATCTGGTAGGTGAAGGTGCTCTCGGGCGCGGCGTAGGACGAGATCGGGTCCAGGTAGCGCGGCGAGCGCTCGGTGAAGGCCATGAACAGCGTGTTCCCACGCTCCGCGCCATGCGGATGGGGGCTGTTGTCGCAGCCGGCGAGGCACGCGACCAGAAGCGCGACCAGCAGCCGCCAGGCGCTCATGCTTCAGTGCTCGTGACTGTGGTCGTGATGATGGTGGTGATGGCCGAAGTCCCATCCGATGAAGGCATCGCGGCCGCTCACCAGCAACTCCACCTTGGCGCCCACCGGCATCGTCACCAGCGTCTGCACATGGCCGAAGGGCAAGCCGGTCAGGATCGGCGTCTTCGTCACGGCGCGCACCGCTTCGATCGCCTGCTTGAGCCCATAGCCGCGGTCCAGCGGCGACTTCCTCCAGGCGCTGAACTCGCCCAGCACGATCGCCTTCTGCGCATCGAGGATGCCCGCCTGCGCCAGCTGCAGCAGGTTGCGCTCGACGCGGTACGGATGCTCGTTCACATCCTCCAGGAACAGGATGCCGTTCTTCACCTTGGGCATGTGCTTCGTGCCCAGCAGCGAGTTGACGACGCACAGGTTGCCGCCCCACAGCAGGCCCTTGACGCCCAGGCCGTCGAAGCCCGCTTCGGTGCGGAAGCCCACCGCCTCCAGCGCGCCGCTCATCGCCTCGGTGAAGCAGTCCTGCGTCACGTCGTCGACGCCGCCTTCATCGTCGCCGCGGCCGAAGTCCGCGGCGGCCATCGGGCCGGCCCAGGTGACGGCGCCCTTGGCGTGGGCCAGCAGGCCGAGCTGAAGCGAAGTGAAGTCGCTGTGGCCGACCCAGCGGGTGCCGTGCTCGATGCTGTGGGCGATCAGCTGCCAGTCCAGCCGGTCCAGCAGCCGGGTCAGGCCATAGCCGCCGCGCGTGGCCATCGCGATACCGGGCGCGGCCTTGGCGATGCGATGGATGGCGGCCAGGCGGGCCTCGTCGTCGCCGCCGAAGCGCTGGTGCTTCGCCAGCGCCGATTCATCGATGCTGACGTCGAAACCGAGCTGACCGAGGCGCTTGGCCGCCCGCTTCAGGGGCTTGCCATCGGCGAGCACGCCGGCGGGGGTGTAGAGGGTCAGGGTCGTGCTCATCAGTTGCTCGGGTCTGGGTCCAGATGGATGACCTCGCCGGCCGGGATCGGCGCGTCGGGGTCAGGTGTTGCCGTGGCGCGGCGGGCCTCGCGCCGCTGCCGCGCCGCCTCGCGGCGTTCGGCGAAGAAATCTCGCAGCAGCTTCGCCGAGGCCTCGGCCATGACGCCGCCCTCCACGCAGGTGTGGTGGTTCAATGCTTGCAGCGCAAAGAGGTCGATCACCGAGCCGGCCACGCCGGTCTTCGGATCGGGCGCGGCGAAGACCACGCGCTTCAGCCGCGCATGCATCATCGCCATCGCGCACATGGCGCAGGGCTCCAGCGTCACGTAGAGCTCGCACTCCGGCAGCCGGTAGTTGCCCAGCAGCGTGGCCGCATGGCGCAGCGCGACGATCTCGGCATGCGCCGTCGGATCGTGGGTGGTGATCGGGCGGTTGTAGCCGGTGGCGATCACCTGGCCTTCGCGCATGATCACCGCGCCCACCGGCACCTCGCCCACCAGCCAGGCGTTCTGCGCCTGGTCCAGCGCAAGGCGCATCGCGTAGTCGTCGGCAGGGGATCGGTTCTCGGTCATAGGCAGGGTCAAGGTCCGTCAGTGTATCTTTGGGCATGCAAGAGACCTTGTTTTCAGACCCCGAGCACCAGGGGGACGCACCGGTGCTAACGCGCAAACCGCGCGGCACCGGCGTCCAGCCTCAGCCGCCCGACGAGGAACAGATCCGCCTCGCCGCCGCCCTGCCCGCGGCCGTGCACCTCGGCGCCTCCACCTGGACCTATCCCGGCTGGGCCGGCGCGGTCTGGGACAGGCGCTACTCCGAGCAGATGCTCTCGAAGCAGGGCCTGCGCGCCTATGCGCAGCAGCCCTTGCTGCGCGCCGTCAGCATCGACCGCAGCTTCTACCGCCCGCTCACTGCCGCTCAATACGAGCGTTATGCCGGCCAGGTGCCGGCGCACTTCCGCTTCACCGTCAAGGCGCCCAGCCTGGTGACCGACGCACTGGTGCGCGACGAGGACGGCCGCAGCAGGCAGGCCAATCCCGCCTTCCTCGACCCGGGCCTGGCGGTGCAGGAATTCATCGAGCCGGTGCTGGAAGGCCTGGGCGGCAAGATCGGCGCGCTGGTGTTCCAGCTGAGCCCGCTGTCCGGCACCGTGTCGCTGCCCGAGGCGCTGGCAAGGCTGGACACGATGCTACAGGCCCTGCCCTCGATCCGCGCCCGCGCGCCGGATGGCGTCATCGCCGTCGAAGTGCGCGACCCCGGCTTCCTGCTGGCTGACGACTTCGCCGCCATCCTGCGCGCCGCCGGCGCGACCTACTGCCTGGGCCTGCATCCGAAGCTGCCGCCGCTGCCCGAGCAGTTGCCACTGCTGCGCGCGCTGTGGCCGGGCCCGCTGGTCTGCCGCTGGAACCTGCACCGCGTGCACGGCGCCTACGGCTACGAGGACGCGCAGAAGCGCTATGGCGAGTACGACCGCATCGTCGACCCCGATCCCGAGACGCACGAGCAGCTCGCCCGCGTGATCCGCGGCACGGCGGGCGCCGGCCAGAAGTGCTTCGTCACGATCAGCAACCACGCCGAAGGCTCGGCGCCGCTGACGATCCGCACGCTGGCGCGGACGATCGTCGATCAGCCGGACTGAATCAGGGCTGGGCGTCCGAGGCTTTCTCGGCCCCCTGCATCACCGCCTCGTTGACCTGTCGGCCGATCGCCTGCGGGTCGGGCAAGGCGCCCGAGGACGGCTGCGATGCCGCGGACGCCGCCGCTCGGCTCTGCGCCAGGTCCCGCGTCTGGTGCTTCATGTTGACCATGACGATGGCCAGCACGATGACCAGGCCGAGGATGCTCAAGGCTGCACGCACGTTGGTGACTCCGCTGAAGTAACGCGTCAGTCTAGCGGGCCTTCTTCTTCAGCCACAGGTACAGCCCGCTGCCCAGCACGATGATCGTCACCAGGTCCAGCAGCCCCCACATCACCTTCATCGGCGTGCCGCCGTAGTCGCCGAAGTGCAGCGGCTGCGAGACCAGCAGCGCCGTCAGGTACCAGGGCAGCGCCGGCGCCGCGGTCAGCTCGCCGGTGGCGGCATCCACCAGCACCGGCTGCAGCAGCTTCTTCGTCAGCGGCCGGTCGCCGCGCAGGAAGAAGGTGTTGTGGTGCGGGCTGGAGAAGCTGGTGCCCGGGAAGGCGATAAAGGACACCTGCCGGCCCGGCTCCCGGGCCAGGGCCACGTCCAGTGCCGTCTGCAGCGGGCCGCGCTGTTCCTCGGGCGTCAGCGGCTGGCCCGTGTAGTGGCCGAGCAGCTCGCCCAGCTGGTCGTTCTGCCAGTGCTTGACCACCAGCTCCGCCCAGGTGTTGATCATGCCGGTGCCGCCGACGACGAAGGCCCACACCAGCGTGGCGATTCCCAGCAGGTTGTGCAGGTCCAGCCACTTCGTGCGGGTGGAGCGGTCGCGCCGCACCTCGCCGAAGTCCAGCTTGCGCATGAAGGGCGCGTACAGCACCACGCCACTGACGATGGCCACCAGCATCAGCAGGCCCATCAGGCCCAGGAAGAGCTTGCCTGGCAGGCCGGCGAACAGGTCCACATGCAGGCGCAGCATGAAGTCCATGAAGCCCTCACCCACGCGGAATTCACCCAGCACCTTGGCCGTGCGCGCGTCGACGGCGATGGACTTGAAATCGTTGGTCGGCTCGGGCGTGGGCGTCAGCGTGACGGACCAGAGCCGGTCGTCATCCTCCGGCTGCGAGGCGAACTGCACGATGCGGTCGGGATACAGCGCCCGCGCCGCCCTCAGCACCTCATCCAGCGAGGCGCGCGGCGTGCCGGCCGGCATCTCCGGCGCCTCGATCTCGTCGCCCAGCAGGTGGTCGATCTCGTGATGGAAGATCAGCGGCAGGCCGGTCAGGCACAGCACGAGGAGGAAGACCGTGCTGACCAGGCTGCTCCACTTGTGCAGCCAGGACCAGGTCTTCAGCGTCGCGGAACTGAGCGCCACGTGCTTGTTCAGAAGTCGGCGCTGAGGCTCAGCTTGACCGTGCGCGGCTGGCCGATCACCAGGTAGCCCTGGTCGGGGTAGCCGCCGGCCGAGGCCCAGTACTTCTTGTTGGCGAGGTTGTCCACGCGCAGGCGGGCCGTCAGCAGGGTGCGCTGAATCTCGAAGTTATAGCGGGCGCCCGCGTCCAGCCGGGTCCAGTTCGGCACGGCGATGGTGTTGGCGCTGTCCGCGTAGACGCCGCCGGTGTAGAGCAGGCGGCTGTCCAGGGCCAGGCCGTTGCTGCCGGGCACTTCCCACTCGGCGCCGATATTGGCCTGCAGCTTGGGCACGCCCAGCGTGCGCTTGCCTTCCATCGTGGCTTCCCAGGTGTCGTGCTGCTTGGTGTCCAGCAGAGTCAGGCCGCCCAGCAGCTTCAGGCTCGGCAGCGCCAGGCCGTAGGCGGTGAGCTCCAGGCCACGATGCTCGTCGTAGCCCTGCGGCACGCCCTGGCCGAACTTCAGCGTGCGCGGCTTCCTGGTCTCGAACACCGCCGCGTTCAGGCTCAGGCTGCCGGCGTCGTACTTGACGCCCGCCTCGTTCTGCTTGGACACATAGGGCGCGCCGGTCACCGAGGCGCCGTTGCCGTCGGTGTAGCTATCGCCCTTGCTGAGGCCCTCGATGTGGTTGGCATAGAGCGAGACCTGCTTGCCCAGCCGGTACACGGCGCCGATCACCGGGCTGGTGCGGCTCTTGTCGTAGGGTGCGCCGGCGGCGTGGGTGTCGTAGGCGAAGCCCTCGACCTTGAGCTTCTGCGCGCGCAGGCCCAGGGTCAGCAGCAGCCGGTCGTCCAGCATGGACAGCGTGTCGCCCAGCGCCACGCTGTTCAGCGTGATGCGGGTGATCGTGGCCGGGTCGGCCAGGTTGTTGCCGGTGAACATATTGGTGTTCGAGTAGGCCGGCAGCGCCGACAGCGTCGGCGTGTACAGGTTGGTGTTCTGGTTGTTGAAGTAGTCCCAGACGTAGGCGCCCTTCTCGTCCGAGCGGAAGGTCGCCGCGGTGGCCACCCACTCGTGCTTGACCGGGCCGGTGGCCAGCTTGCCGCGCAGGCCCACCTCGCCGGTGCCGATGCGCTGGTCGCGGGTGTTGTCGAAGCGGTTGGTCGTGCCGTCCCCGGTGGCGGCGTTGGTCAGCGTGAAGCCGGCCAGCGAGTTGGACTCCTCGTTGTGGCGGAAGCCGTAGGCGGCCCAGGCGGTCACGTCGGGCGTGATGTCGAACTCGCCGCGCAGCGTGCCGAACAGGTCCTTCTCGTTGGAATAGGACCAGGGCTGGGCCGCATTGCTGTCCGCCTCGGGCAGGGCCGGCAGCGCTGTCACGCCGAAGCCCAGCGTGATGCTGCTGCGGGTGGCCTTGAGCTTGTTGTCCTGCCAGCCGATGTCGCCCGAGAGGCGCACGTCGCGGCTGTGCCAATCCAGGCCCAGCGCCAGCAGGCCGAGCTTGTTCTTCTCGCGGTCGACGCCGGTGCCGCCGTCGCGGGCGGCGGCGTTGAAGCGCACGCCGGTGGCCTTGTCCGGCCCGAAGCGGCGCGAGATGTCCACCGACACATCCCGCTCGGAGCCCGAGCCGATGCCCACGGTGACCCGGTTCAGATCCTCGTTGGCCGCTCGCTTGGGCAGCAGGTTGATGTTGCCGCCCAGGCCGCCGCCGCTGGGGCTGGCGCCCATCAGGAAGGCGCTGGCGCCGCGCAGCACCTCCACCCGCTCGAACAGCTCGGTGGCGATGTACTGGCGCGGCAGCAGGCTGTAGAGGCCGTTGTAGGCCACGTCGTCGGAGGTGAGGATGAAGCCGCGCACGAAGTACGACTCCTGGAAGTTGCCGAAGCCGCGCGCCACGCGCACGCCCGGGTCGTTCTGCAGCACGTCGGCCACGCTCTTGGCCTGGCGGTCCTGGATCAGCTCGTTGGTGTAGGCGGTGATGCTGAACGGCGTCTCGAGGTTGTCCTTGGTGCCGAGGATGCCGGCCCGGCCGCCGCGGGCCACCTGGCCGCCGGCGTAGGGCTTGATCAGGCCGTCCTTGGAGGCGTCGGCGCTGCTTTCGATGACCACCTTGTCGAGCTGGGCGGGAGCGTCCTTCTGTTGTTGCGCCTGGGCGCCGGCTGCGGCGAGCAGGCAGGCCAGGGCCACGGGTGTCAGGGTCTTGTTCATCGGGCTTTCCTGGAGGGCGACCGCAGGCCGAACCACGCCATCACCGCCAACGGCAGGCCCAGGGCCAGCCAGGACCAGGCGTCGCCCCAGCCGTCGGAGACCAGCGCGCTGATCAGGCCGCTGGCCGTGCTCAGGGCCAGCAGCAAGGGCCAGGCCCAGGTCCGCAGCAGGGGTGAGGAAGACGGGTTCATTCCACGGTCGCAAATGAGAATGGTTCGCAGTATAGGCACTGGACCAAGCCATTCCGCCCGTGCGACCGGGCCAGTTACTTGACGCGGAAGGCCAAACGCGGCCTCCCGCGCCTTCCCTCAGCGCCCGGTCAGCGCGGCCATTAGCCGGGCGTCGCCGCCGCCACGGCTGGCGCCATGCAACTGGGCGGCGAAGTCGAGCGGCCCCACTGCCTTGACAGCCTTGGCGCCCGCCGCTTCGCCGCGGCCGACGACGATCAGCTCCTGCCGCACCGTGCCGTCCGTGTAGACCAGCGTGACCAGCAGCTCCACATGGTCCACGCCGGCAGGCCGGTCGAGCACGATGTAGCTGCGGTCCACCACGCGGATCCAGTCCGGCAGCGGGCTGCCATCGGCCAGCGTGGCGCGGATGGCGTCGAGCCTGCGCTCGCCCCGGGCGGCCCGGTCCTCCACCTCTACCCAGCCCTGCCGCTCGCGCCAGTGCACGTTGAACTCGACGCCGCCCTGCCCTTCGCGGGTCGGCGGCAACAGCTGGGAGGCCTGCATGTCCAGGCCGTCAGGCAGGGTGTCGAAGCGTGCGGCGTGGTCCGGTGCGCCGTCGCCGCGGCGCGGGCCGCGGTCATCGATGCTGCCCAGGCCCCGCACCCCGTTGACCGCCTGCAGCACCGGCGCCTCGCTGCCCAGGCTGCCGGCCGGTTCCAGGCTCTCGATGTCGTTCACCGCCTGCATCACCGGCCGCTCGGCATCCAGCGTCGGCGTCGAGTTCATGCCGCCCAGCGCCCGCACCGTGTCCACGACGATCGGCGTCGTCGACAGCGTGGGCCGGTCATCGCGCAGCGTGCGCACCTCCAGCGCCGGCTCGTGTGCCACCGGGCTGTAGGCCGGCGCCACCGGCTGCTCCGGCGGCAAGCCGACGAAGGGCACGGCCAACACCGCGGGCCGCACCGTCACTTCCACCATCGCCGTCTCGGTCACCCCGCCGCTCAGCACCGTATAGCTGAAGCGGCTGATGCCGGCGAAGCCCGCGGCCGGGGTGAACACCACGCTGCCGTCGGCGGCGAAGGTCACGGTGCCCTCCGTGGCCGGCGGCTGCGTGACTGCAATCACTGCGCGGTCGGGGTTCTCGAAGCTGTCCGCGCTCGCACCCAGCGCACCGGTCAGCACATTGAAGCTGGCCGCGCGCCCCGCCTGCGTGGTGATGCGGTCGTCCACCGCATCGGCCACCGGCGCCACGCTGATGCCGACGCTCGCCGTGGCCAGGCCGCCATGGCCGTCGCCGACGGTATAGGCGATGGTGTCGGTGCCGTTGTAGTCGGGGTCCGGCAGGTAGCTCAGTCGGCCGCCGGCCCCGATCGTGACCTTGCCGTGGCCGGCCGTGGCCGAGACGACGGCGAGCGTGTCGCCATCCACGTCGCTGTCGGCGCCGGCTGTGCCGCTGCCGGTGCCCGCCCCGGTGATCACGTCGAAGCTGATCGGCGTGTCCTCGACGGTGGCCACCGTGTCGTCGCGCGCCACAGGCGCGTCGTTGACCGGCTGCACCTGCATCGTCACCGTGGCGCCGGCGCTCTGGCCGCGGCCATCGGTGGCGGTGTAGCTGAAGGCCACAATGCCGTTGGCGTCGGGCGCCGGCGTGAAGCTGAGCCTACCGTCGGGATTGAGCGTTACGGTGCCGCCCGCCACCGGCACCAGCACGCCCACCGTGACCGGCATGCCGTCGATCTCGCTGATTGTCAGCGCCATGCCACCGCTGTCGTTGGCCAGCGGGTCGAAGGTGACGGGCGTGTCTTCGTCGGTGCTCACCATGTCGTCACCAACGACGATCGGCGTCGGGGTCACGGTCACCGTTACCGTGCTTGTCTCGGTCACGCCACCGGAGTTCACCGTGTAGTCGAAGCTCGTGCTGCCGAAGAAGTCAGCGTCGGGCGTGAAGGTGAGCATGCCGTCCGGCGCGAAGCTGGCCGTGCCATGGGCCGGCTGGCTGACGGCGGTGACGACCGCATCGGCGTTCTCGAAGCTGTCGTTGGCCAGCGCGTCGAAGCGCAGCGGCGTGTCCTCGGCCGTGGTGACGGCGTCGGGGGCGATGTCGGCCACCGGCGTGACGGTCAGCGTGGTGCTGCTGCTTGTCGCGTCGAGCCCGTCGCTGCTGCGCATCGTCAGCGTCACGGCGCCGTTGAAATCAGCCGTCGGCGTGAACAGCGGCGGGTGCGCGGCCAGCCAGGCGTTCAATGCATCGCGCGTGCCGCTGAGCGTCAGCTCCGCGCCGCCAGAGCCGCTCACGCCAACGCCATTGGCGGCGCTGCCCGACAACGTGCCGCTGCCCGCGTCGACGCCCAGCACCACGGTCATCACCGTGCTGCCGGCATCCGGGTCGCTCACCTGCAGGCCGGTCAGCGCCAGGCTGCCGTCCTCGGTCAGCGAGAGGCCGTCCACCAACGTGTTGATCGGCGCCTGGTTGCTGCCGTGGATGGTGATGCTGAGCGTGCTGCGGCTGGCGCTGCCGTCGCTGTCGCCGAGCTGGTAGCCGAAGTCGTCGACCAGGGTCTGGCCCAGGGCCAGCGAGATGACGGCGGGATTGGTGTTGTCCAGCACATAGCTGTAGCTGCCATCGGCGTTCAGCGTCAGGCTGCCGTAGAGGCCGGCGATGCTCGCGCCCACCGTGCCCGTGGTCGCGCCGGCCGAGACAGCGGTGACCGCCGCGCCATCGGCGCCAGGGACGTCGTTTTCCAGCACCGTGCCGCTGGTCCCAGCCACGCCCTCGTCGATCGAAGCCGCATCGGCACGGGCCAGCGGCTGGTCGTCGAGGATCTGCACCGTCAGGGCGCGCGGATGGGCCGAGGTGTCGTTGCCCGCCTGGTCGCGCAGGCTCAGGTCGATACTGTCCACCACCGGCGCGCCGCCGCTGTTGTCGGCGGGGCCGGCCAGCATGTAGCGGTAGCTGACGATCCTGGTGCTTGCGTCGTAGCCGGTGATCTGCAGCGCGCCATGACCCATGGGCAGGGCGACGGACGGATTCGCGGCGCTGAAGCCGGCAAGCTCCGCTGCGCTGAAGACATGCCCGCCCACGGTCAGCGACTCCAGCCCGATGCCGTCCAACAGCGCCAGGTTGAACTGGCTCTCGTAGCTGGCGGCGCTCGGGTCGGGCGCACTGCCGTCGGCCAGGCCCGATTCGTGCACGCTGCCGGTCGCCACGCCCAGCACCGCCGGCGTGCCGAGGATGCTGACGGTCAGCGTCGCCGTGCTGCCGCTGCCGTCGGCATCGGCGATGCGGTAGCTGAAGACCTCGCTGAGCGGCTGGCCCGGGTCGAGCCCGATCACCGCCGGGTTCGTGAAGTCCGGCTCGTAGACATAGCTGCCGTCGGGCTGCAGTGTCAGCGTGCCGTAGAGACCCGCGATGGGGACACCGACGCCGCCGACGCCCGGCGTGCCGCTGCCGGCCATCGCGCCGACGACCGTCACGCTGCCGTCCGCGCTGCCGCCATCGGCCACGCCGTCCGTGCGGTTCGGATCGCTGCCGCCGATGCCGCTGAGCACGTTGCCGGACGCCGTGCTGGACGGCTGGCCGGGCTTGTTGACCGCGTCGTCGGTGTCGTCGTGCGCCTGCGGCACGTCGTCGACGATGGCCAGGGCCAGCGTGCCGGCATTGGCGGTGTGGACGCCGTCGACATCGGTCGTCGCGATCGTGAAGCTCTCGTTGACCGGGCCGCCGCCCTGGTCGGCCGCGCCGGTCAGGGTGTAGCTGTAGCTGAGCACGCCGGTGGCCGGGTCATAGCCGGTGATGCGCAGGTCACCATGGCTGCCGGCGATGATGATCGGCTTGCTCGCGCTGGCGGCTTCGAGCTGGGCCGGCGTGAACGGCCCAGCGCCGCCGATGCTCAGCCCGACCAGGTTGGACGCCGGGCCGGCGCTGAAGGTGCCGTCCAGCCTCGTGCCGCCACCACCGGCATCGCTGCCGCCAGGCAGCGATGCCTCCTGCACCTGGCCGTCGGTGCCCGGCGTGGCGCCATCGCCGAGGCCGCCGAGCACCACCGGATCGGCGACCGGAGTCACGCTGATCGTCACCGTGGCCGTCTCGGTCACGCCGCCCGAAGTGACGGTGTAGCTGAAGCTCGTGCTGCCGTTGAAGTTGGCCGTGGGCGTGAAGCTCATCGTGCCGTCGGCCGCGAAGCTGACGGTGCCGCCAATGGCCGGCTGCGTGATCGAGGTGACGACGGCGCCGCTGTTCTCGAAGCTGTCGTTGCCGAGCACGTTGAAGGTGACCGGCGTGTCTTCGTTGGTCGTGACCGTGTCGGCGACGATGTCGGCGACCGCACTGACACGGACCTTGACCGTGGCCTGCACCGTGCCGCCGTGGCCATCGCTGACCGTCACGACGAAACTGTCCACGCCGTTGTAGTCCGCGGTGGGCGCGTAGGTGTAGGCGCCGTTGGCGTCGATGGTGACGGTGCCGTGGGACGTCGCTGTCGTCACGGTGTAGCTCAGCGCATCATTGTCCGCATCGCTGGCGCCGATCCGGCCGGAGTAAGCGGTGTCTTCATCGGTCGTTCCCGAGTACGTGCCGGTCGCCGGATCGAAGCTCTGGCCCGGCGTGCCCGGGTCGGTCAACACCGGCACGTCGTTGACCGCAGCGACGTTGATCGTCACGGTGGCGATCTCGGTGACGCCTCCCGAGGTGACGGTGTAGCTGAATGTCGTGCTGCCATTGAAGTTGGCCGCAGGCGTGAAGGTCATCGTCCCGTCTGGAGCGAAGCTGACCGTGCCGCCGCTGGCCGGCTGGGTGATCGAAGTGACGACGGCACCCGCATTCTCGAAGCTGTCGTTGGCCAGCACGTTGAAGGTGACCGGCATGTCCTCGTTGGTGGTGACCGTGTCCGGCGCGATGTCGGCCACCGGGGTGATCGTCAGGGTGCTGGCGTCGGTGTCGGTGGCGACGCCGTCTGAGCTGGTCATCGTCACGTTCACCGGGCCGGCGTAGTCCGGCACCGGCGTGTACACCGGCGGCGTGTTGGCCAGGAATGCATCGAGATCGTCCCGCGTGCCGGTAAGCGTGATCGTGTCACCCGAGGGGCTGATCGCGACGGTCACGCCAGCGGCGGATAGCGCGGCGAGCGTGCCGGAGTCCACGTGCAGCGTGATCGTCATCGGGCCGTTGCCGTCGACGTCGCCGACCGAGATGCCGGACAGCGGCAGCTGCGCGTCCTCGTCTACCGTGTAGGTGTCCGGCAGCATGTTCACCGGCGCATCGTTGACCGCGGTCACGGTGACCGTGACGGTGGCCGTCTCGGTCACGCCGCCGGAGGTGACGGTGTAGCTGAAGCTGGTGCTGCCACTGAAGTCGGCGGCCGGCGTGAAGGTCATCGTGCCGTCGGCGGCGAAGCTGACGCTACCCTCGCCCGCCGGCGGCTGGGCAATCGAGGTGACGACGGCGTCGCTGTTCTCGAAGCTGTCGTTGGCCAGCACCTTGAAGGTGGCGGGGCTGTCCTCGGCCGTCGTGATGCTGTCCGCGGCGATGTCCGCCACCGGCGTGATGCCGAGCTTGACGGTCGCCTGGGCGGTGCCGCCGTGCCCGTCGCTGACGGTGACGACGAAGCTGTCCGGGCCGTTGTAGTCCGCCGTCGGCGTGTAGGTGTACGCGCCGTTGGCATCGATGGTCACGGTGCCGTGAGATGCCGCTGTCGTAACGGTGTAGCTCAGCGCATCGTTGTCCACATCGCTGGCGCCGATCTGACCGACGTATGCCGTGTCCTCGTCGGTCGTGCCGGAGTACGTGCCGGTCGCCTGGTCGAAGGCCTGGCCCGGCGTGCCCGGGTCGTTAAGGACCGGGAGGTCGTTGACGGCTGCCACGTTGACAGTGACGGTGGCCGTCTCGGTCACACCGCCGGAGGTCACCGTGTACGTGAAGCTGGTGCTGCCGTTGAAGTTGGCGGCGGGCGTGAAGGTCATCGTGCCGTCCGGCGCGAAGCTGACCGTGCCGCCGGTGGCGGGCTGGGTGATCGAGGTGACGACCGCGCCGCTGTTCTCGAAGCTCTCGTTGGCCAGGACGTTGACGGTGACTGGCGTGTCTTCGTTGGTCGTGATCGTGTCGTTGGCGATGTCGGCGACCGCATTGATGCCGACGTTGACGGTAGCCTCCACGGTGCCGCCGTGGCCGTCGCTGACGGTGACGACGAAGCTGTCCCCGCCGTTGTAGTCCGCCGTCGGCGTGTAGGTGTACGCCCCGTTGGCGTCGATGGTGACGGTGCCATGGGAGGCCGCTGTCATAACGGTGTAGCTCAGCGCATCGTTG
>NZ_LYVQ01000077.1 GCF_001984095.1 Pelomonas sp. KK5 | reverse complement strand
TCCTAAGGCCATGGCGAGCGTCGGCAACTGGTCGGCCAGGTCGGCATCGCGATCGAGGCAGCGCAGGTCGAGCCAGAGGCGGTCCTCGGCGATGCGGCCCAGGATCGGTTTCGGCAACGCCCGCAGCGCGCCGGCCAGTTCGTCCAGGGCCGTACCCTTGCCTTTCGCCGCGCTGGGCGCAATGACGAGGCCGGCCGAAGGCAGGCGCTCGACCGGCAGCGAGCCGGAGCCGATCTGGCCCTGCATGGCGCTTGCGCTGACGTCGAACTTTGGCGTTAGCGCCTGCTGCACGAGCGGCAGCAGCCGGGCCGCCTGCTGCTCGATTTCGGCCAGCGGGCGGGTCAGCAGGCGCAGCGTCGGCAGGTTGCGGGTCAGCCGCTCGGGCTGCAGGTACAGGCGCAGCGTGGCCTCCAGCGCGGCCAGCGGCAGCTTGGACATGCGCAGGGCCCGCTTCATCGGGAACTTGCGGATGCGCTCGATGAACTCGCGCCGGCCGACGATCAGGCCGGCCTGCGGCCCGCCGAGCAGCTTGTCGCCGCTGAAGGTCACGACGTCGCAGCCGGCTTTCAGCATCTCCTGCGGCAGCGGTTCGCGCGGCAGGCCCCACTGCGCCAGGTCCACCAGCGAGCCGCTGCCGAGATCGCTGACCAGCGGCAGGCCGTGGCGGTGCGCGATCTCCGCCAGCGTGGCCTCGTCCACCGCCGCGGTGAAGCCCTGCACCTGGTAGTTGCTGGTGTGGACCTTCATCAGCATCGCGGTCTGCGCGCCGATGGCGGCCTCGTAGTCGCGCGCATGGGTGCGGTTGGTGGTGCCGACCTCGACCAGCGTCGCGCCGGCCGCGGCCATCACGTCGGGCATGCGGAAGGCGCCGCCGATCTCGACCAGCTCGCCGCGGGAGACGATCACCTCGCGGCCTCGCCCCAGCGCGGCAATGCACAGCAGCACGGCGGCGGCGTTGTTGTTGACGACCGTCGCCGCCTCGGCGCCGGTGATCTCGCAGAGCAGGCCTTCGACCAGGCTGTCTCGGTCTCCGCGGCCGCCGCTGGCCAGGTCGTACTCGAGGTTGTTGGGCGCGTTCATCGTCGCCATCACCTGGGCCAGCGCCTCGTCGGCCAGCAGCGAGCGGCCGAGGTTGGTGTGGATCACCGTGCCGGTGAGGTTGACGACGCTGCGGATGCGCGGCGCGAGGCGCGCGGCGCAACGGGCCTGCAGCGCCTCCTTCAAGGCCTCGGGTGCGAGCTCCGAACGCTCAAGTTCAGCTGACAGCGCGCGAAGGCGCAGCGCATCGAGCAGCGCCCTCGCCTCGCCGGTGACGAAGCGGTGGCCATGCGCCTGTACCAGCGCCGGCACGCTGGCGAGCAGCTTGTCGACCGAGGGGATGTCTTTGGGTTCCGCCTTCAGACCGTGGACCACGGATGCTTGGGGCGCCATGTCAGCGGCCTCCCGGATCGGGTGGCGCGTCGGGGTCGCCGAACAGCAGCATCAGGTTGACGCCCGCGCGTTCGAAACCGGCGTCGGACACCAGCAGGTCCAGCGTCAGCGAGGCGAGATCGTCGGCCAGCGGCTCGACCTGATGGTCCTTCTCCATATGGACGATTTTGAGATAACGCCCACATTCATCGCAACATTCGGCCTGCACCGCCTGGGCGCTGCCGGGCTGGGCATCGCCCGCGGCCTGCAGGTTCTCGTAGTGGATGCCCTTGGTGCTCTCGCAGTGGGCGCACTTGATGCGGACGTAGTGCCATTCGGCAGCGCACAGGCCGCAGTGCAGCAGCCGGCCGCCGTCGGTGCCCAGCCGGGTGACGCTGGCGACCGGGCGGGAGCCGCAGCAGGGGCACAGCGTGGCCGCGTCGGTGCGGCCGAAGGGTGCGATGCGGGCGCCGGCGTGGGCGGCCTGGGTCTGCCGCACCAGGCGCATCCAATGCAGTTGCAGGCCGGCCGCGATCAGCGGCGCGGTACCCAGGTCCAGGCCCAGCATCACGCCGCCGAGCAGTCGCTCGGCCTGGGTCTCCAGATGCTCGTCGCTGGCGGCGCGCAGGGCCTGCGCCACATCCTGGGCCGTGCCCGGTCCGAGGCGCAGCGCCAGCCGGCCCAGCAGTGCGCGCAGTTCATCGCGCCAGAGCGCCTCGCGCGGCCACAGCGCCGCCGGCAGCGGCGGGCGCCCGGCATGGGCAGCCGCCTCGATCTGGGCGGCATCGGGCAGTTGCAGCGCCACGGCCTGCTTCAGCTGCTCGTGCTGCAACTCCGCCACCGACGCGATGAACAGCAGGTAGTCACGCAACGCATCCTGCCGCGCAGCCAGCTGGCGCAGCCGCATCGCCCGCTCGCCGAACACGGTGGACTCGGGCAGGCGCAGGAAGGGTTGGGATTCGCCCGCGCGGACGGCGATCTCTTCGGGGCTCAGCAGGCGTTGTTGCTGCGTCGATTCGCTCATTTGTCTCCGGTCATTTCCCGGTACCAGACCAGGTGATGCTTGCGGGCCCAGGCCTCGCTGACGGTGCCGCGCGTCATCGCATGGACGCTGCCCTTGACCCAGATCGCCGCATAGATATGGACGATGGCGATCAGGATCAGCACCGTGGCCGACAAGGCATGCAGCACCACCGCGATTCTGCGCGCAAGGATCGGGAAGCCGTCCGCGAACCAGGGCTGCCAGAACATCACGCCGGTGACGAGCAGCAGCACCAAACAGATGCCCATGCCCCAGAACACAAGCTTCTGGCCGGCGTTGTTCTTGCCGACCTCGGGCATGCCGTCCTCGTCGCCGCGCAGCAGGCGCTTCGACTCGCGCATCCAGGCGCTGTCGCGCGCCTTCCAGACATTGCGCTTGCGGAAGCGGAAGAACAGGCCGACGAAGCCGAGGAACATCGCCACGCCGAAGAAGGGATGCAGGATCCGCGTCCACGGCCCGCCGCCGAACAGCGCGCTGAAGAAGTAGAAGGCCGGATGGAAGAAGGCCAGGCCCGACAGGCCAGCGCAGAGGAAGAGCAGCGCGACGATCCAGTGGTTGACCCGGTCGCCGTCCTTGTAGCGCAGGAGCATTCGCATGGTCACACCTCGTCCTTCGTGCCACCTTCGGTCTGGATCGGCCCGACCTTGATGTAGTGGAAGAAGCCGGCCACCGCCGCGCCGATCATCGCCGCCACCGCCAGCGGCTTGGCCACGCCCTTCCACAGCGAGACCCAGGGGCTGATCGTCGGGTTGGCCGGCAGGCCGGCATAGAGCTCGGGCTGGTCGCCGTGCTGCAGCACGTAGATCACGTGCGTGCCACCGACGCCGGGCGGGTCGTAGACGGCCGCCTTGTCGAAGCCGCGCGAGTTCAGGTCGGCGATGCGCTCGGCGCCGAAGTCCAGCATGTCCTCCTTGGCGCCGAAGCGGATCGCGCCGGTCGGGCAGGCCTTGACGCAGGCCGGCTCCAGGCCCACGCCGACCCGGTCGGAGCAGAGGCTGCACTTGTAGGCCTTGCTGTCCACCTTGGAGATGCGCGGCACGTCGAAGGGGCAGCCGGTGACGCAGTTGCCGCAGCCGATGCAGTGCTCGCTGATGAAGTCCACGATGCCGTTGGTGTACTGCACGATGGCACCCGGCGCAGGGCAGCTCTTCAGGCAGCCGGGGTCGGCGCAGTGCATGCAGCCGTCCTTGCGAATCAGCCATTCGAGGTGGTTCTGCTCGCGCTCGACTTCGGTGAAGCGCATCACCGTCCACGACTGGGCGCTCAGGTCGCGCGGGTTGTCGTAGGTGCCGATGTTGTCGCCGACCTCGTCGCGCAGGTCGTTCCACTGCATGCAGGCCACCTGGCAGGCCTTGCAGCCGATGCAGGAGGACACGTCGATCAGCTTGGCGACCTCGGCGACGTGGCGGCGCGCGTCGGGGCTGGGCGTGGTCGTCGCGGAGCGGCGGTTGATGTCGAGGGATTGAAGTGATGACATATCAAGCCTTCTCGATGTTCACCGTGAAGCTCTTGTACTCCGGCGTCTGGCTGTTCGCATCGCCGACGAAGGGCGTCAGCGTGTTCACCAGGAAGCCGGGCTTGGCCACGCCGACGAAGCCCCAGTGGTTGGGCAGGCCCACCGTGTGCACCTTCTTGCCGTCCACCGTCAGCGTCTGGATGCGCTTGGTCACCACCGCCACGGCCTTGATGAAGCCGCGGTTGGACGAGACCTTGACCCAGCCGCCGTCGGCGATGCCCTTCTCCCTGGCCAGTTCCTCGCCGATCTCGACAAACTGCTGCGGCTGGATGATGGCGCTCGTCTGGACGTTCTTGGTCCAGTAGTGGAAGTGCTCGGTGAGGCGGTAGCTGGTCGCCACGTACGGGAAGTCCTTGGGCTTGCCCATGTCGGCCAGGTCGCCCTTGAACACCCGGGCCGCGGGGTTGGCGCGGGCCTTGGGGTTCTTGTTCATCGGGTTGCCTTCCAGCGGCGACTCGAAGGGCTCGTAGTGCTCGGGCAGCGGGCCGTCCACCATGCCGGAAGGCGCGAACAGCCGGGCCACGCCTTCGGCCGTCATGATGAAGGGCTGCACCCGCTCGGCCTCGCCGGGATCTGCATCGGGGCGGATGTCGGGCACGTCGGAGCCGGCCCAGGCCTTGCCGTTCCAGGCCACTTGCCGCCGCTTCGGGTTCCAGGGCTTGCCGGTCGGATCGGCGGACGCGGCGTTGTAGAGCACGCGCCGGTTGGCCGGCCAGGCCCAGGCCCAGTTGAGCGTCTGGCCGATGCCGTACGGGTCGGCGTTGTCGCGTCGCGCCATCTGGTTGCCGGCCTGGGTCCAGGCGCCGGCGTAGATCCAGCAGCCGCAGGACGTTGAGCCGTCATCGCGCAGCAGGCCGAAGCCGCTGAGCTGCTCGCCGGCCTTGGCGAGAACCTTCGTGGCGTCCTTCGGGTCGGTCACGTCGGCCAGCGCCTTGCCGTTGTACTCCTTGGCCAGTTCCTCGGAGGACGGGCTGGTCGGGATCGCATAGGGCCAGGTCAGCTTGACGATCGGGTCGGGGAAGGCGCCGCCGTCCTTCACGTAGGCGGCCTTCAGGCGCATGAACAGGCCGGCGATGATCTCCGCGTCGCCATGCGCCTCGCCGGGCGGCTCGGCGCCCTTCCAGTGCCATTGCAGCCAGCGGCCGGAGTTGGTCAGCGAGCCGTCCTCCTCGGCGAAGCAGGTGCTGGGCAGGCGGAAGACGGTGGTCTGGATGTCTTCGCTCTTGACGTCGTTGTGCTCGCCGAAGTTCTTCCAGAACTCGGCCGTCTCGGTGTTGAGCGGGTCGATGATGACCAGGTACTTCAGCTTGCTCAGGCCCGCGATGATCTTCTTCTTGTTGGGGAAGGAACCGACCGGGTTGAAGCCCTGGCAGATGTAGCCGTTGAGCTTGCCCTGGCTCATCATCTCGAAGGCGTTGAGCACGTCGTAGAGCTTGTCGAACTTCGGCAGATAGTGGTACGCCCACTCGTTCTCGGCCGTGGCCGCGGCGCCCCACCAGGCCTTCTGCTGGCTGACGAAGAACTTCGGATAGTTCTGCCAGTAGCTCATCTGGTTGGGCCGCAGCGGCTTCAGGGCCCGGGTCTTGTAGTAGGTCTCGAGATCCTGCTCGCTGTCGCGCGCCAGGCTCATGTAGCCGGTCAGGCTGGTGCTGAGCAGGCCCAGGTCGGTCAGGCCCTGGATGTTGCTGTGGCCGCGTAGCGCGTTCATGCCGCCGCCGGCCAGGCCGATATTGCCCAGCAGCAGCTGCACCAGCGCGCCGGTGCGGATCATCTGCGAGCCCAGGCTGTGCTGCGTCCAGCCCAGGGCGTACATGATGGTCATCACCTTGTTGGGCTTGGCGGTCTCCGCGATCATGTCGCAGATCTTGACGAAGCGGTCCTGCGGCGTGCCGGTGATGCGGCTGACCATCTCGGGCGTGTAGCGCGAGTAGTGCGCCTTCATGATCTGCAGCACGCAGCGCGGGTTCTGCAGCGTGTCGTCCACCTTGGCAAAGCCCTTCTCGTCCAGCTCGTAGGCCCAGGACTTGTTGTCGTAGCTGCGCTTCTCCTCGTTGTAGCCGCTGAACAGGCCCTCGTCGAAGCTGTAGCCCTCGCCGACGATGAAGCTGGCGTTGGTATAGGCCTTGACGTAGTCCTTCTGGTACAGGTCCTTCGAGAGCAGGTGGTTGATGATGCCGCCGAGGAAGGCGATGTCGCTGCCCGCGCGGATCGGCGCGTAGTAGTCGCTCATCGCGGCCGAGCGCGTGAAGCGCGGGTCCACCACGATCAGCCTGGCCTTGTTGTGGTGCTTGGCCTCGATCACCCACTTGAAGCCGCAGGGGTGGGCCTCGGCGGCATTGCCGCCCATGATCAGCACGAGATCGGCGTTCTTGATGTCAACCCAGTGGTTGGTCATCGCGCCGCGTCCGAACGTCGGGGCCAGACTGGCCACCGTCGGTCCGTGTCAGACGCGCGCCTGGTTGTCGAAGACCAGCATCCCCGTCGAGCGCATCGCCTTGTGGGTGATGTAGCCCGATTCGTTCGAGGATGCGCTCGCGCAGAGCATGCCGGTGGTGAGCCAGCGGTTCACCGTCTTGCCGTCGGCGTTCTGGGCGATGAAGTTGGCGTCGCGGTCGGTCTTCATCAGCTTGACGATGCGATCGTTCGCCTCGTCCCAACTGATGCGCTTCCATTCCTTGCTGCCCGCCTCGCGCACCTCCGGCCACTTGAGCCGGTTGGGGCTGTGGACGAAGTCCAGCAGGCCCGCGCCCTTGGGGCAGAGGGTGCCGCGGTTGACCGGATGGTCCGGGTCGCCCTCGATATGGATGATCTCGCTGGTCACGTTCTTCGCCCGGTCACCGAGCGAGTACATGATGATCCCGCAGCCTACGGAGCAGTAGGGGCAGGTGTTGCGGGTCTCGGTGGTGCGGGCGAGCTTGAAGTTGCGCGCCTCGGCGAGGGCCGCCGTCGGCGAGAACCCCAACACCGCCAGGCTGGAGCCGATCAGCCCCGCCCCGCTCACCCGGAAGAACTGTCTCCGGTCCATGTCCATCTGCCTTGCCTCCTGCGGCTCCCGCCGCCTGGGTTGGAAGAGATGAGGTGCCGGACCACTGTAGTCCCGCGCGCCGGGCAAGGCAAATTTGTCGCAGTGCAACATAACCCCGACGCTCGACGCAGCCGGGGCCAGGTCTTGCCGCTCAGGTGTTCTTCGAGATGGAAATGGTCGGGAACTTGGCCGAGTAGTCCTTGGCCTGGGCGGCGATCTTGACCGCGACCTTGCGGGCCAGCGCCTTGTAGGTGGCGGTGATCTCGCTCCCGGGCTCGGCGACGACGCTCGGCCGGCCCTCGTCCGCCTGCTGGCGGATGCTCATGGCCAGCGGCAGGCCGGCCAGGTAGTCGATGCCGTACTGCTGGGCCATCTGCTTGCCGCCGTCGGCGCCGAAGATGTGCTCGGCATGGCCGCAGTGGGTGCAGACGTGGACCGCCATGTTCTCCACCAGGCCGAGGATGGGCACGCCCACCTTCTCGAACATCTTCAGGCCCTTCTTGGCGTCGATCAGCGCGATGTCCTGCGGCGTGGTGACGATGATGGCGCCGGTGACCGGCACGCGCTGGGCCAGCGTCAGCTGGATGTCGCCGGTGCCCGGGGGCATGTCGACGATCAGATAGTCCAGCTCCTGCCAGCGGGTCTGGCGCAGCAACTGCTCCAGCGCCTGGGTGGCCATCGGGCCGCGCCAGACCATGGCCTGGTCCTCGTCCACCAGGAAGCCGATGGACATGATCTGCAGGCCGTGGCTCTTCAGCGGCTCCATGATCTTGCCGTCCAGGCTCTCGGGCCGGCCCTTGGCGCCCAGCATCGTCGGCTGGCTCGGGCCGTAGATGTCGGCGTCCAGCATGCCGACCTTCGCGCCCTCGGCGGCCAGCGCCAGCGCCAGATTGGCGGCCGTCGTGCTCTTGCCGACGCCGCCCTTGCCCGAGGCCACGGCGATGATGTTCTTGACGCCGGGCAGCAGTTGCACGCCGCGCTGCACCGCATGGGCGATGACCCTGCTGCGGATCTCGACGACGACCCGGGCCACGCCCGGCACCGCGCGGGCCGCCGCCACCAGCGCGGTGCGCAGCGGCTCGAACTGGCTGGCGCCGGGATAGCCCAGCTCGACCTCGAAGCCGACATCGCCGTCGACACCGATGCTCAGGTTCTTCAACTGCTTCGTGCTGACGAAGTCGGTCTCGGTGTTCGGGTCGATGACGGCTTGCAGCGCCTGCAGCAGCGCGGATTCTTCGATGTGGGCCATGGGTCTGGGTTGCGGTGAATGGTTTGAAGGTATTGTTCCATGCATGGACAAGAACCTTCTTGACGAATGTCGTCTGCGCGTGCAGCGGCTGCTGGCCGATGGCCGCCGCGTGATCCTGGGCCTGGCCGGCTGCCCGGGCGCCGGCAAGTCCACGCTGGCCGCCGCGCTGCAGCGCGAGTTCGCCGGCGTCATTGGCGTGAAGAGCCAGGTCGTGCCGATGGACGGCTTCCACCTCGCTAACTCCGAGCTTCAGCGGCTCGGCTTCCAGGCCCGCAAGGGCGCGCTGCATACCTTCGACGGGGCCGGCTATGTGGCGCTGCTGCGGCGGCTGCGCGCGGCGGACGAGGCCGTCGTCTACGCCCCCGAATACCGGCGCGAGATCGAGGAAGGCGTGGCCGGCGCGATCGCTGTCTTCGCCGAGACGCGGCTGGTGATCACCGAGGGCAACTATCTGCTGGTCGACGAAGGGCCCTGGGCGGCGGTGCGGCCGCTGCTCGACGAGGCCTGGTTCGTCGACGTGGACGACACGCTGCGCAACGAGCGCCTGGTCGGCCGCCACATGCAGTTCGGCCGCAGCCGCGAGGCGGCGCTGGCCTGGATTGCCGGCAACGACGGGCTCAATGCCGAGGTGATCCTGCGCACGCAGCGGCGAGCGGATCTGGTCGTCCGGATGGATTGAAGGTCTGAAGACAAAAGGCACCCGGTGCTCGCGCATCGGGTGCCTTTGTGCTTGGTGGGCCCTGAGTGACTCGAACACTCGACCTACGGATTAAGAGTCCGCTGCTCTACCAACTGAGCTAAGAGCCCGAAATTCTCTTGGAATATTCGGTTCGCTGCTGACGATGAAGATATTTGGTGGGCCCTGAGTGACTCGAACACTCGACCTACGGATTAAGAGTCCGCTGCTCTACCAACTGAGCTAAGAGCCCCCGCAAAATCTTCTTCGAAAACAAGCTTCGAAATTCAACAACTGGTGGGTTGTACAGGATTCGAACCTGTGACCATCGGATTAAAAGTCCGGTGCTCTACCAACTGAGCTAACAACCCACTGATGATTTCCCGGCTTTTTAGTTCAGGATTTCAAGTTGTTCTGCCCTGCAGCAGAGCCTCACATTATAGGACGATTTTTTTAACGCTCGCAAGAGGTTTGAAGAAACTTTTTAGTCAATTCCGCGGCGGCCGCCATGCCGAAGCTGGCCGTGACGGCGACGCTCGATCCATAGCCATGGCAGTTGAGGCTGCCATCGGTATCGCCCACCTCGCAAGCCTCGCCCTCGCCTGCCGCCGGCATGTGCACCGGCTCGCGCGAGAACACGCAGGCCACACCGATCCGGCCGGCCCGCGGCGCCGCGTAATGCTTGCGCAGGCGCTGGCGCAGCGAGGCGAGCAGCGGGTCATGCGTCGTCGTCGACAGGTCCTCGACGGTCAGCAGGTGCGGCTGCTGCTTGCCGCCCGCGGCACCGACGGTGACGAAGGGCAGTTGCTGCTCGCGCGCCCAGGCGGCCAGCCGTGCCTTGGCGCGCACCTGGTCGCAGGCATCGATCAGGCCATCGACCTGCGCCGGCAGCAGCGCGGGCCAGTTCTCCTCGGTCACGAAGTCGTCCACGACCGTCACCTCGCAGCCCGGATGGATGTCCGCAATGCGCTCGCGCAAGGCCTGACCCTTGGCCATGCCGACGGTGGAGCCCAGCGCCTGGATCTGGCGGTTGATGTTCGATTCGGAGACCTGGTCGAAGTCGATCAGCGTGAGCCCCGCCACGCCAGAGCGGGCCAGCGCCTCGACCACCCAGGAGCCCACGCCGCCGAGGCCCACCACCGCGAAGCGCGCGCCGCGCAGGCGCAAGTAGTCGCGCTCGCCATAGAGGCGGCGCAGCCCGCCGAAGCGGCGCTCGAGATCGGCATCGAGAACTGCACTCAAATCATCTGCTCCATGCGCCACATCTGATAACGCAAGGCCCCGACGGCGCCGGCCACGATGGCCGCCAGCGCGATGAAGCTGCCGATGCTCAAGGTGGACACGCCCGACAGGCCCTGCCCGATCGTGCAGCCCAGCGCGACCACGCCGCCCACGCCCATCAGCACCGCGCCGACCAGGTGGTTGGCCACGTCCTCCACGCGGCCGAAGCCTTCCCAGCGGAAGTTGCGCGAGAGCAGCGCCCACACGCCCGAGCCGATGGCCACGCCGAAGACCGAGACGATGCCGATCGTCAGCACCTTGCTCTTGTCGCTGAAGAACATCAGCCAGTCCAGCGTGTAGGCGACCGGGGAAACGAAGCTGAGGCCGTCCATGCGCGCCGCGGAGGTCGCACCGACAAAGGCTTCCTCCAGCGTATTCGGATCCTCGGCCACATGGCCCAGCACGCCACCGACCCACCAGATGCCGGCGATGACGAGGCCGCTGCCGACGCCACCCAGCAGAGCGTCGAAGCTGCGGCCCTCGGCGCGCAGCAGCGCCCAGCCGACCAGCACCAGGCCCAGCAGGCCGCCGATCACCAGCGCCAGCTTCTGCTTGCTCGCACCGAGCGTCGGCGCCAGCAGCGAAGGCAGGTCCTGCCCCGTCGGCAAGGTGATCGCCACCGCATCGACGGTATTCACCCGCAGGACCGCCGTGATGCCCTTCAGCGTCGCGAAGGCCGCCACGCCCATCACGACGAACACCACCAGCGACTTCAGGTTGCCCGCGCCCAGCCGCACCAGCGTCTTGCTGCCGCAGCCCGAGGCCAGCACCATGCCGAAGCCGAACATCGCGCCGCCCACGAGGTTGGACAGCCACAGCAGCTTCGGCGCCGCATAGATCGTCTTGCCGGCGTCGAGCAGGCCCATGCCGACCATGAGGTTGAAGCCCAGCATGGCCACGCCGATGGCCAGCACCCACATGCGCATGCGGGCCCAGTCGCCCATGTTGACGATGTCGGCGATGGCGCCCATCGTGCAGAAGTGGGTGCGCTGGGCGATGGCGCCGAACACGAACGAGAGGCCGAAGGCCGCCCACAACACCTGGTGGCCCAAGGCGGCCATGTCGATCTCTTGCATAGGGGGCGGATTGTAAAAGGCAAGTAACAAGGCCCTGCATGCAGGGCCTTGGGATGGATACGCAGAACTAACGCCTTACTTCAGCGCCGCCAGCCTTTCCTTGCCGGCCTGCGCAGCCTCCGAGTTCGGGAAGGCCTTGATCAGGTCCTGCAGGCTCTTGCGGGCCGACTTCGTGTCCTTCAGCTCGATCTGGCAGTTCGCCAGCGCGAGCATCGCTTCCGGCGCGCGCGGATGGTCCGGGCTCGCGGCCAGGAAGGCCTTGAAGGTCGTGATCGCATCCTTGTAGCTGCGCTGGCCGTACTGGGCGTTGCCGAGCCAGAAGCGGGCCGAGTCGGCATAGCCGCTGGTCGGGAACTGCTTCAGGAAGCCGTTCAGCGACGCGGCGGCCTCGTCGAAGTCGCCCTTGCGGACCTGGCCCATCGCGCCGTCGTAGACGCGCTTCTCGTCCGGCGAGACATTGAACTCGCGGCCGTCCAGCGACACCTTCTGCGGCTCCAGCGGCTTCAGCCGCGTGTTGAGCGCATCGCTCTGGTCGATCAGCTTGCGCTGCGTATCCGAGAGATCGCGGGCGAGCTGCTCGTTCTGGCCGCGCAGCTTGGCGATCTCGCCGCGCAGCGACTCGATCTGGCCGTTGAGGTCCAGGATCGAGCGGCGCAGCGGGTCGATCTGCTCCTGGACCAGCTTGTCCAGGCGCGCGCGGGTGGCCTCGTCGTTCTGCTGCTGCCTGGCGCGCAGGTCGAGGATGGCCTTGCGGGCCTCGTCGTCCTCGAACAGCGCGGCACGCGCGGGCATGGCTGCGGCGGCTAGCGCCAGCAGCGAGGCGTACAGCAACGGGCTCAGACGCGCGCTACGCATGATCACTTGTCCTTCAGGTCAACGCGGCGGTTCTTGGCCCAGGCGGCTTCGGTGTGGCCGGCGTCCATCGGGCGCTCCTTGCCGAAGCTGGTAGCTTCGACCTGGGCGGCGTTGACGCCCAGCAGCGTCAGCGACTTGGCCACGGCCTCGGCGCGCTTCTGGCCCAGGGCCAGGTTGTACTCGCTGCCGCCGCGCTCGTCGGTGTTGCCTTCCAGGCGCAGGTTGACGCTCTTGCTGTAGTTCAGGCGCTTGGCGTGGGCTTCCAGCAGGCCACGGTACTCGTCCTTGACGGTGTAGCTGTCGAAGTCGAAGTAGACGGCGCGCTGGTTGGCCACTTCGGCGGTGTACTGGGCGTTCAGGTCGACGGTGGCGACCTTGGACTCAGCCATCGGGGCGGTGTTGGCATTGGCGTTCGAAGCCGGGGCCGGGGCGACCGGGCGGCTTTCGACCGGGGCCTTCTCTTCCAGCTTGGTGGACGAGCAGCCGACCAGCGCGGCGGACGCCAGCAGGCTCAGGGCAAGGTAGCTGAGGGGACGGTTCATCTTGTTCATGGAGGGGCTCCTGTTGCAGGTGGCGTTGGCCGGGTTGCGGGCCGCTGGAACTGCTCGGGCGACCCTGTCGAAAAACGGTAACAAATGTAATTGTCCAATGATTACTGCCGGGCCTGCCTTAGCGCAGGCTGAAGGCCGGCCCGCAATTCACCGGATGTGCGCAAAAAGGCTCATTTCGGACCGAAGGGGCCCCAGGTTGGCTCGCGCACATCGGCCGAGGTGGAGATCAGCTTGGCCTTGATCTTCCCGTCCAGCGTGGTCGTGACCAGTACGTCGCGGCCGCCGCTGCGGGTGGCGTAGACGATCAGGCGGCCGTTGGGCGCGAAGCTCGGGCTTTCGTCATCGGTGGTGTCGGTGATCTGGCTCACGTTGCCGCTGGCCAGGTCCATCACGCAAAGCTTGAACGAGCCGCCGCCGACGCGGGTGATGTAGGCCAGCGTGCGGCCGTCCGGCGAAATGTCGGGGCTGATGTTGTAGTTGCCGCTGAAGGTCACGCGGCTGGCCGGCCCGCCCTGGGCGGGCATGCGGTAGATCTGCGGGCTGCCGCCACGGTCGCTGACGAAATAGATCGCCGCGCCGTCGGGCGAGAACACCGGTTCGGTGTCGATGGCCGGCGATGTGGTCAGGCGGCGCACGCCGCTGCCGTCGCGGTTCATCAGGAAGAGCTGCGAGCCGCCGTCGCGCGACAGGGTCAGCGCCAGCTGAGAGCCGTCCGGCGAGAAGGCGGGCGCGCTGTTGGAGCCCTTGAAATCGGCGATCTTGCGGCGCTGGCCGGTCTGCAGGCTCTGAATCCAGACGACCGCCTTGCGGGTCTCGAAGGACACGTAGGCCAGTTCGCGGCCGTCGCGCGACCAGGCCGGCGAGATGATCGGATCGGGGCTCGCCAGCGCGACCTGGCCGCCTTCGCCGTCGGCATCGGTGATGCGCAGCGCATAGCGGCCGCCGGCCTTGGTCACGTAGGCCATGCGGGTGGCGAACACGCCGCGCTCGCCGGTGAGCTTCTGGTAGATCGAGTCGGCCATGCGATGGGCCGCGAGGCGCACGTCGTCGGGCGCCACGGCCGTGGCCTCGCCGCCGAAGTCCTGGCCCTTGACCACGTCCCAGAGCTTGTAGCGAACGTCCACCCGGCCATCGGCCAGGCGGGCGCAGGAGCCGGCGGCCAAGGCATCGGCGCCACGGCCGCGCCACTCGGTCCAGACGGGCGAGCTACTTTCGGTGAGGCCGGCGGGCGCATCGACGATGCGGAACTGGCCGCTGCGTTCGAGGTCGGCACGGACGATGGACGCGACCGGCTGGCCGGCGCGGGCTTCATCGCGAAGATCGGGAATCGCGATCGGCAGCTGCACGCTGCCGACGCCGGAGATCTCGACGCGGAACTGGGCCAGGGCGGGCCGGGTGGCCAGAGAAGCTGCCGCTGCTGCAGCAACGCCGCCCAGAAGGCGGCGCCGCGAAGTCGAAGTGATGTTTGTCTTGTCGTCGGACTCAAGCATCCCGTTATTCTGCCTCAGCCCTTTTGCAAGGCTTTGTAAGACATTGCCGCCTCATTGAAGACCGGTCATAACAAAACGATGTCGTAGTGCTCGGTCTGGTTGGCAGGCTCGGCCGTCAGCGAGATCGGCTTGCCGATGAAATCGGACAAGCCGGCCAGATGCTGACTCTCTTCATCGAGCAGCATCTCGACGACGTTAGCCGCCGCCACCACGCGGAACTCCCGCGGGCTGAACTGCCGCGCCTCGCGCAGGATCTCGCGCATGATGTCGTAGCAGACCGAGCGCGCGGTCTTGATCTGGCCGCGGCCTTCGCAGGTCGGGCAAGGCTCGCAGAGCATGCGGGCCAGCGACTCGCGGGTGCGCTTGCGGGTCATCTCGACCAGCCCCAGCTGCGTGAAGCCGCCCAGCGTGACCTTGGTGCGGTCCTTGGCCAGCTGCTTGCGGAATTCGCCCAGCACCGCGGTGCGGTGCTCGTCGCGGGTCATGTCGATGAAGTCGACGATGATGATGCCGCCCAGGTTGCGCAGCCGCAGCTGGCGCGCGATCGCGCCGGCCGCTTCGAGATTGGTCTTGAAGATCGTGTCGTCGAAGTTGCGGGCGCCGACGAAGCCACCGGTGTTGACGTCGATCGTCGTCATCGCCTCGGTCTGGTCGACGATCAGGTAGCCGCCGCTCTTCAGGTCCACCCGGCGGGCCAGCGCGCGGTCCAGCTCCGCGTCGATGTTGTAGAGATCGAAGATCGGACGCTCGCCGCGGTAGTGCTCCAGCTTGGCGGTGGCCGCAGGCATGAAGCTCTCGCCGAAGCTGTGCAGCACCTCGTGCTGCATCTTCGAGTCGATGCGGATCGAGTTGGTCTTCTCGGTCGTCAGGTCGCGCAGCACGCGCTCCACCAGGCTCAGGTCCTGGTGCAGCAGGCTGCCTGGCGGCGAGCGCAGGGCGCGCTCGCGGATCGCGCCCCAGGTCTTGCGCAGGTAGGCGATGTCGGAGCCCAGCTCCTCGTCGGACGCATCTTCCGCATTCGTGCGCAGGATGAAGCCGCCACCGCCGCCTTCCTCCGGCTTGCCGACCAGCGCCTGCATCCGCGCGCGCAACTGCTCGCGGGTCTCGGCCGAGCCGATCTTCTGCGAGATGCCGATGTGCTCGTCCTGCGGGAGGAAGACCAGCATGCGGCCGGCGATCGAGATCTGCGTGGACAGGCGCGCGCCCTTCGTGCCGATCGGGTCCTTGATGACCTGCACGGTCAAGGCCTGACCCTCGAACACCAGGCGCTCGATCGGCACCGCGGTGCCGGCCTCCGCGTGGTGGCCGCGCGGCGTGCCGCCGGTGACGTGCAGATCGGCCACGTGCAGAAAGGCCGCACGCTCGAGACCGATGTCGATGAAGGCGGACTGCATGCCCGGCAGCACCCGGGCGACCTTGCCCGAGTAGATGTTGCCGACCAGCCCCCGTTCCAGCGTCCGCTCGACGTGCAGCTCCTGCACGGCGCCGTTCTCGACGATGGCCACCCGCGTCTCCTGCGGCGACCAGTTGATCAGAATGTCTTCCATCTCGCCCTGCAATTCTTCTGGAGTGTTCTCGCATGGCCGACAGGGGCCATGCGGCAAGACTCTTCTCTAGAACCGGATCTGCCAGTGCGACAGCAACTGGGCGGTTTCGTACAGCGGCAGGCCCATGATGCCTGAATAACTGCCTTCGATGCGCGCGATCCAGGCTGCCGCCTGGCTTTGTATCGCATAGGCGCCCGCCTTGCCGAAGGGTTCGCCGCTTTCGACATAACGGCGGATCTGCTCGGCGGACAGCGGATCGAAGTCGACTTCGGAGACGCTGGTGCGCGCCACCCGGTCCGCGCCCAGGCCCACCGCCACCGCGGTGATCACGCGGTGCGTCCGGCCGGACAGCAGCGCGAGCATCGCCTCGGCCTCGGCCGCGTCGGCGGGCTTGCCGAGGATGTGGCCGTCGATGGTCACGGTCGTGTCCGAGCACAGCACTGGCGCCGGCGGCAGGCCGCGAGCGGCGAGCCGCACCAGCGCCGCATCGAGCTTGGCGCCGGTGACCCGCTCGACATAACGCTCAGGATCCTCGCCATCGATGACGGCCTCCAGCGCCTCGGCATCCTCCTCGGGGCCGGCCAGCAGCAACTCGTGCCGCACGCCCATCTGTTCTAGCAACTGGCGCCGGCGCGGGCTCTGGGAAGCAAGGTAGATGAAATCGCTCATTGGCGCCCCTCGGTCGATGGGTACATCACCCGATCCCCCAAGGGGATGCGAGCTTGCTTGGGACGGCCCGGCGCTGCGCTCGCTCATTCGCGGTGATACGGATGGCCCGTCGTCAGCGTCCAGGCACGGTAGAGCCCTTCGGCCAGCAGCACGCGGGCGAAGGCATGGGGCAGGGTCAGGTCGGACAGGCGCAGCGTCTCGTCGGCCGTGGCCTTCAGCGAAGGCAGCAGGCCGTCGGGCCCGCCGATCACCAGCGCCACGTCGCGGCCGTCGCCCAGCCAGAGCTTCATACGCTCGGCGAGCTGGACGCTGGTGCGGCGGTCGCCGCGCTCGTCGAGGATCACGCGACGCACCCCCTTCGGCAGCGCCGCCTCGATGCGCTGGGCTTCAGCAGCCATCATCTGCTCGGCCGTCTTGCCTGCCGTCCGCGGCTCGGCCTTGACGGCCTTCAGCTCGAGCCGCATTTCCGGCGGGAAACGCTTGGCGAAGTCCTCGTAGGCCGCGTCGGCCCAGGCCGGCTGGCGCTGGCCCACGGCCACCAGGAACAGCCGCATCAGGCCTTCTTGGCCGCGGGCTTCTTGGCAGCGGGCTTCTTGACTGGCGCCGCAGCCTTCTTCGCCGGAGCGGCGGCCCGCTTCGCGGGGGCCGCTGCCTTCTTGGCAGGCGCCGCCTTCTTGGCTGCCGGCTTGGCCGCGCCGACCTTGACGGTCTTCGTGGCCGGCGTCTTCACGCCGACGACGCGGCTGACACCCTTCTTCGCCGGCACCTTCTTGGCGGCCGGAGCGGCCGTCTTGGTGGCAGCCGCCTTCTTCGCCGCAGGCTTCTTCTTCGCCGGCTTGACGTCCTCGTCATCATCCGGCCCTTCGGAGGCCTTGACCAGGCGCGTCTCGCCGTCGTTCAGCTTCAGCTTGACCGGCTTGCCACCCCAGATCTCCTCGAGGTGGTAGTAGTCGCGGATGGCCGGCTGCATCACATGGACCACGGCGGCGCCGCAGTCGACGATGATCCATTCGCCGTTGTCCTCGCCCTCCATCCGCATGACCTGCATGCCGCGTTCCTTGACGGTCTCGCGCACGCTGTTGGCCAGGGATTTCGTCTGCCGGTTGCTGCTGCCCGAGGCGATGATGACCCGCTCGAAGAGCGGCGACAGGTGCTCGGTATTGAAGACCACGATGTTCTGGGCCTTGACGTCTTCCAGACCATCGACGATGGCCCGTTGCAGCTTGCGAATGTCCATTCAGTACCTTAGATAAAGGCGGTGGCGGCTAATGTACTCCGCGACCGCAGGCCCCACCAGGGGGCGGATGTCCTCGCCGCGCGAGGCCAGCTCGCGCACTTGAGTCGATGAAATCTGCAGCGCCGGCAACTCGAGCCGGCGCATCCGATGTGCCGGCATGCCGGCCGGCGCGGTGACTTCTTCGCCGGCCCGCGCGGCGACGGCCAGCGTGACCCGGGCCAGCAGGTCCTGCCAGCGATGCCAGCTCGGCAGCCGCGCGTACTGGTCCTGGCCGATGACGAGGAAGACCTCCTCGCCATCACCCAGCCGCTCGACCGTGTCGATCGTGTAGCTCGCTCCTTCGCGCTCGATCTCGCCGGCATCGAGGACGAAGCACGCCTCGCCCTCGATCATCAGCGCGACCATCGCGCGCCGGTGCTCCGCCGCCGTCACGCCCGCCTTCTGCCAGGGCTGGCCGGCCGGCACCCAGCGCAGCGCCTCCAGCGCCAGCTGGTCGAGGGCGCAATGCGCCAGGGCCAGGTGCGCCAGGTGCGGCGGATCGAAGGAGCCTCCGAAGAGACCTAGAGCCATAGGTGCGTGGGCTGCTCGTCCGCCCACTCGCGCGGGCGCAGGAAGTCCGAATACAGCTTCGCCTCCTGCGTGCCTGCCTCCGGCGCCCAGTCGTAGCGCCACTTCACCAGCGGCGGCATGCTCATCAGGATCGACTCGGTGCGGCCGCCCGACTGCAGGCCGAACAGCGTGCCGCGGTCGAACACGAGGTTGAACTCGACGTAGCGGCCGCGCCGGTAGGCCTGGAAGTCGCGCTCGCGCTCGCCGTAGGCCAGCACCGAGCGGCGCTCGACGATCGGCATGTAGGCCGGCAGGAAGGCGTCGCCGACCGAGCGCAGCATCGCAAACGAAGCGTCGAAACCACCCTCGTGGTGGTCGTCGAAGAAGATGCCGCCGATGCCGCGCGGCTCGTCGCGGTGCTTCAGGTAGAAGTACTCGTCGCACCACTGCTTGAAACGCGGGTACAGCGCCTCGCCATGCGGCTGCAGCGCGGCGCGGCAGGTCCGGTGGAAATGCTGGGCGTCGCGCTCGAAGCCGTAGTACGGCGTCAGGTCCATGCCGCCGCCGAACCAGACCACCGGCTCGGCGTCGGCCGGCATCGCGGCGAACATGCGCACGTTCATGTGCACCGTCGGCACGAAGGGGTTGTGCGGGTGCATCACCAGCGAGACCCCCATCGCCTCGAAGGCGGCGCCGGCCAGCTCGGGCCGCTGCTGCGTGGCCGAAGGAGGCAAGACCCGACCCCGTACATGCGAGAAGTTGCAGCCGCCCCGTTCGAACAGCGCGCCACCCTCGATCAGCCGGGTCAGGCCGTCGCCCTCCAGCCGGCCGCCGGGCTCGCGTTCCCAGGAATCGGTCATGAAGGCATTGCCATCGGCCGCCTGCAGCGCCGTGACGATGCGCTGCTGCAGGTCGAGCAGGTAGTTCCGTACGGCGAGCGTGTCGATCATGGCGAGGACGTGAAGCGGATGGGGCTGGCCAGCTCGGGGCGCCTGCCCTGGGCATGAGCCAGGTGCCTGGCGATCAGGGCCAGGTCTTGCCCGGCATCGCCGCTGATCTGGACAAAGGTGGTGAAGCCGACCGTGCGCGTTGCATAGTCGAAATAGACCAGCCCCACCGGCACCTGCGCCTGCAGCGCCACCTGGTAGGCCCCAGAGCGCCAGCCCGGGCCCAGCGAGCGCGTGCCCTCGGGCGTGACCGCGAGCCAGAACAGTTCGTTCCGGTCCCGCGCCCGCAGCATCTGCTGAGCGGTGTCGGCGACGATGCCGTGCCGGCTCTTGCGGTTCACCGCGATGCCGCCGACCCAGCGCAGCCAGGCACCGAACAGCGGCAGCCTGAACAGGCTGTCCTTGGCCCAGTAGCGCACCTGCAGGCCCAGCGCCCACTTGGCGAAGATGCCGACGATGAAGTCCCAGTTGGACGTGTGCGGGTACACCATCACCACGCCCTGCAGGGCGGGCAGGCCGTCGAAATCGACCTTCCAGCCGAACAGGCCCATCAGCCGGCGCGCCAGCGCACTGCCGGCGGGCTTGAAGATGCGCGGGCCGTCGATCAGGCGGGGCGCGACGAGGGCGTCGCGGGCGGTCATTATTTCTTCACCGCCCGGTAGCCGATGTCCTGGCGGTACTGCTTGCCGTCGAACTGGATGCCGGTGAGCGCGTCGTAGGCATGCTGCTGCGCCTTGCGGACGGACTCGCCCAAGGCGGTCACGCAAAGCACGCGGCCGCCGGAGCTCACCAGCTTGCCGTCCACCTCGGTGGTGCCGGCGTGGAAGACCATCGCGTCCTCGGCATCGGCCGGGAGGCCGCTGATCGCGTCGCCCTTCTTCGGGTTCATCGGATAGCCGCCGGCGGCCATCACCACGCCCAGCGCCACGCGGCGGTCCCACTGCAGTTCGACCTGGTCCAGCGTGCCATCGGTGGCATGCATCAGCACCTCGAACAGGTCGCTCTTGAGCCGCATCATGATCGGCTGCGTCTCGGGATCGCCCATGCGGGTGTTGAACTCGATCGTGCGCGGCTGGCCCTGCGCGTCGATCATCAGGCCGGCATAGAGGAAGCCGGTGAAGGGCACGCCGTCCTTGGCCATGCCGTTGATCGTCGGCAGGATGATCTCGTGCATCACCTTGGCGTGGACGTTGGGCGTCACGACCGGCGCGGGCGAGTAGGCGCCCATGCCGCCGGTGTTGGGGCCTTCGTCCTTGTCCAGCAGACGCTTGTGGTCCTGGCTGGTGGCGAGAGAGACGACGTTCTTCCCGTCGCACAGCACGATGAAGGACGCCTCCTCGCCGTCGAGGAACTGCTCGATGACGACCGCGGCGCCGCCGGCGTTGTGGGTGACGCCCAGGCGGTTGTCCTCCAGGATCCAGTCGATCGCCTCGTGCGCCTCGGCCAGCGTCATCGCGACCACCACGCCCTTGCCCGCCGCCAGGCCGTCGGCCTTGATGACGATCGGCGCGCCCATGCGGTCCACGTAGGCGTGGGCCGAGGGCGCATCGCCGAAGGTCTCGTAGGCGGCCGTCGGGATGTGGTGGCGCTTCATGAACTCCTTGGCGAAGGCCTTGGAGGATTCGAGCTGCGCTGCCGCCTTCGTCGGGCCGAAGATGCGCAGGCCGCGGGCGCGGAACTCGTCCACGACGCCGGCGGCCAGGAAGGCCTCGGGGCCCACCACGGTCAGCGCGATCTTCTCGCTGGCCGCGAAGTCGGCCAGCGCCTTCACATCGGTGATCGGAATGTTCTTGAGCCGCGCATCGCGGGCCGTGCCGCCATTGCCCGGGGCCACGAAGACCTGGCTCACCCGCTGGCCTTGCGCCAGCTTCCAGGCCAGCGCGTGTTCGCGCCCGCCACTACCCAGCACCAGGACCTTCATTCTTCAATGCTCGCGTTATGGAATACAGCCTGGGTGTCGTCCAGGTCCTCGATCACGTCCAGCAGCTTCTGCATGCGCTGGGCGTCTTCGCCCTTCAGCTCGATCGTGTTCTCGGGGCGCATCGTCACTTCCGCCACCTCGGCCTTGAGGCCGGCGGCTTCCAGCGCGTCGCGCACCTTCTCGAAATCGGCCGGTCCGGTCAGCACCTCGATGGCGCCGTCGTCGTCGGTGACCACGTCCTCGGCGCCGGCCTCCAGCGCCACTTCCATGACCTTGTCCTCCGACGTGCCGGGGGCGAAGATCAGTTGCCCGCAGTGCTTGAACTGGAAGGCCACCGCGCCTTCGGTGCCCATATTGCCGCCGTACTTGCTGAAGGCGTGGCGCACCTCGGCCACGGTGCGCACGCGATTGTCCGTCATCGTGTCGATGATGATGGCGGCCCCGCCGATGCCGTAGCCCTCGTAGCGGATTTCCTCGTAGCTGACGCCCTCCAGCGTGCCGCTGGCCTTCTCGATGTTGTACTTGATGCGGTCGGCCGGCATGTTGGCCGCCTTGGCCTTGTCCACCGCCAGGCGCAGGCGTGGGTTGGAAGTCAGGTCAGGGCCGCCCTGGCGCGCGGCGACGGCGATTTCCCGCACGATGCGCGTCCAGATCTTGCCGCGCTTCTCGTCCTGGCGGCCTTTTCGATGTTGGATATTGGCCCATTTGGAATGACCAGCCATTGGCTCTTGCTCCTGGGGATACGCCGTAGACGTAACCCTGTATTTCGTTGGATAGACTCCAATTTTAGCTGTAGCCCTCTGGAGCACCGATGAGCGACCCGATCCTGCTAGCCAAAAACAACGAAGTCGAATGCCTGCTGCTGCCGGCACTCGCGAATCGTCACGGCTTGGTCACCGGCGCCACCGGCACCGGCAAGACGATCAGCCTGCAGACGCTGGCCGAAAGCTTCTCGCGCCTGGGCGTGCCGGTGTTCATGGCCGACGTGAAGGGCGACCTGACCGGCATCTCCCAGACCGGGGCGCCCTCCGCCAAGCTGCTGGCCACGCTGAAGGAACGCGGCCTCGATGCGCCGACGGCCATCAAGTGCCCCACCACCGTCTGGGACGTCTTCGGCGAGCAGGGCCACCCGGTGCGCGCCACCGTGTCCGACATGGGTCCGCTGCTGCTGGCCCGCATGCTGGGCCTGAACGACACCCAGCAGGGCGTGCTGCAACTGGTGTTCAAGATCGCCGATGACGCCGGCCTGCTGCTGCTGGACCTGAAGGACCTGCGCGCGATGCTGCAGCACGTGGGCGACAACGCGGCCCAGTACCAGACCCAGTACGGCAACGTCAGCGCCGCCAGCATCGGCGCGATCCAGCGCGGGCTGATGTCCATCGAGGCCCAGGGCGGCGACAAGTTCTTCGGCGAGCCCATGCTCAACATCGCCGACCTGATGCAGACCGAGGGCGGCCTCGGCGTCATCAACATCCTCGCCGCCGACAAGCTGATGGCCTCGCCGCTGCTCTACGCCACCTTCCTGCTGTGGATGCTGTCCGAACTGTTCGAGACGCTGCCCGAGGTCGGAGACCTGGAGAAGCCCAAGCTGGTCTTCTTCTTCGACGAGGCTCACCTGCTGTTCAAGGACGCGCCGAAGGCCCTGATCGACCGGATCGAGCTGGTCGTGCGCCTGGTGCGGTCCAAGGGCGTCGGCGTCTACTTTGTGACGCAGAACCCGCTGGACATTCCCGATTCGGTGCTGGGCCAGCTCGGCAACCGGGTGCAGCACGCGCTGCGCGCCTTCACGCCGCGCGACCAGAAGGCCGTCAAGGCGGCCGCCGAGACGATGCGGGCCAAGCCGGGGCTGGACATCGCGACCGCGATCACCGAGCTGGCCGTCGGCGAGGCGCTGGTGAGCCTGCTGGACGAGAAGGGCCGGCCCGGCGTGACCGAGCGGGTCTTCGTGCTGCCGCCGGGCAGCCAGATCGGGCCGATCACGGCCGAGCAGCGGGCCGCGCTGATCAAGGGCTCGCTGGTGGCGGGCGTCTACGAGAAGGTGGTCGACCGGGAGTCGGCCTACGAGAAGCTGCGCGGCGTGGCGCCGGCCGGCGCTGGCGCTGCGCCCGCTCCTGCCCCGTTGCCCGGCACGCCGACCGCCGCCCCGGCCGACAGCGGCCCCGGCATGCTCGACGGCCTCAAGGGCGTGCTCTTCGGCACCACCGGCCCGCGCGGCGCCCATCACGACGGCCTGGTCGAAGTAGCCGCGCGATCGGCCATCCGCACGATGGGCACCTCCGTGGGGCGCGAGATCATCCGCGGCGTGCTGGGCAGCATCCTCGGCGGCGGCGGCAGCCGGCGCCGCTGATGCGCCGTTCGCGCCGCGCCATTGCGCTTCGTCGCAGCGCCATCGCGGCGCCGGCGCTGTCTCGGCACGATGGCGGCCATTCCCTCAACGCACAGGAATCGCCGCCATGCAAACCCTCCTCGCCATCGTTTCCCACATCCCCACCTGGGTCTGGGGCATCCTCGCCTTCATCCTGGTCATGGGCATGCGCCAGAGCCGTGAACAGCAGATGGGCCGCGGCCGGCTGATGGTGCTGCCGATCGTCTGGCTGGCCTTCGGCGTCTGGGGCGTGGACAGCGCCTTCGGCATCGGCGCCCTGCCCGCCTGGGGCGTCGGCCTGGTGCTGAGCCTGACGCTGGTGCTGCGCAGCGGCTGGCCCGGCGCCGCCCGCTATGACGCTGAATCCCGCAGTTATGTCGTCGCCGGGAGCTGGATGCCGCTGGCCCTGATGCTGACGATCTTCGTCACCAAGTTCGCCCTCGGCATGGGCCTGGCGCTGCACCCGGAGCTGGCCCGCGAGACGAGCGTGGCGACGGGCTTCAGCCTGCTGTTCGGCGCGCTGGGCGGCGTCTTCCTGGGCCGCTCGCGCAACATCCTCGCCAACAGTGCCCATGCAACGACCTGAACTCGTCCGCTGGCTCGCCTACCAGGTGGCCATCATCGTCTTCTGCGCGCTGGCGGTGGCCGCCGGGCTGATCCTGATCTTCCGCCAGGATCCCGGCATCACGCTGATCTACTGCTTCACGATCGCCACCAGTTGCTCCTTCTTCATCCAGTCCTTCAGCCGCGCCAGCCGCCTGCTGCTGCGCCGGCTGGGCGACACCAGCGAAGAGCGCCAGCATTGGCCGGGCTGGCCGCTGATGGTGGTGAGCCTGGTGCTGGGCACTTACATCGGCTACAGCGTCGGCACCCTGGCCGGCAATGCCATCACAGGCAGGCACGAGGCCGGCCTCCACGACAACCACAACACCCGCAACGTGCTGGCCATCCTGTTCGTCTCGCTGATCCCGGGCTTCGGCGTGACCTACTTCTTCCTCAGCCGCGGGCGCCTGGCCGCCGCCGAGCTGCGCGCCGAGACCGCCAAGGCCCAGGCCGCCGAGACCCAGCTGCGCCTGCTTGAATCCCAGCTCGAGCCGCACATGCTGTTCAACACGCTGGCCAACCTGCGGGTGCTGATCGGCATGGACCCGCCGCGCGCCCAGGCGATGCTGGACCACATGATCGCCTTCCTGCGCGCCACGCTGACGGCCTCGCGCAGCGGCAGCCATCCGCTGAAGGAAGAATTCGCCCGGCTGCGCGACTACCTGGCGCTGATGCAGGTGCGCATGGGCCCGCGGCTGCAGCCGGTGTTCGAGCTGCCCGCCGGCCTGGAAGAACAACCGGTGCCGCCGCTGCTGCTGCAGCCGCTGGTGGAGAACGCGATCAAGCACGGGCTGGAGCCGAAGATCGACGGCGGGGAGCTGCGCATCGCCGCAAGGGCCGAGGGCGGTCAGCTGATTCTCGAAGTTCGGGACGGCGGCGTCGGCCTGGGCCAGTCGCCCGAGACCGGCACGCAGTTCGGACTCCACCAGGTCCGTGAACGTCTCGCCACCCGCTATGGCGACGCCGCCACACTGAGCCTCGCGCCCGCGGCCGGCTCCGGTACGCTCGCCACCGTCACCCTGCCCCTGTCATGAACATCACCGCCCTGATCGCCGAAGACGAGCCGCTGCTGGCCGAGAACCTGCGCCAGGAGCTCGCGAAGCTCTGGCCCGAGCTGCAGATCGTCGCGATCGCGCCGCACGGCCAGGCCGCTGTCGACGAGGCGCTGGCCAAACGCCCGCAGGTCTGCTTCCTCGACATCCGCATGCCCGGCATGACCGGCCTCGAAGCCGCCGCCGCGCTGGCCGAGGACTGGCCCGACGACGGCTCGCCCTTCCCGCTGCTGGTCTTCGTCACCGCCTACGACCAGTACGCGCTGCAGGCCTTCGAGCGGGCGGCCTTCGACTACGTGCTCAAGCCCGTGCAGCCCGAGCGGCTGGCGCAGACGGTGCAGCGCCTGAAGGACGCCCTGACGGCGAAGCAGCAGCCCGGCATCGAGCAGGCGCTGGACCAGCTGCGCGGCCTGCTGGGCGCGCAACACCTGACCCCGGCCGCCGCCGCTCCCTTGCGCCTGATCCAGGTGGCCCAGGGCAACAGCATCCTGATGGTGCCGGTGGACGAGGTGCTGTACTTCGAGGCGGCCGACAAGTACGTCCGCGTGATGACCGCCGCCGGCAAGGAGCACCTGGTGCGCATCTCGCTGCGCGAGCTGCTGCCGCAGCTGGACACGCAGCGCTTCTGGCAGGTCCACCGCGGCACGATCGTGCGGGCCGAGGCCATCGAGCGCGCCGTGCGCGACGAGGCCGGCAAGCTGACGCTGCATCTGCGCGGCAGCGCCGACAGGCTGCCCGTCAGCCGCATGCACAGCCATCTTTTCAAGGGCCTATGAGCAGCCTGCTGCGCGAACGCCGCCATGGCCACGAGGCCAAGGTCTCCAACGCGGAGCTGTTCTTCGACCTGGTCTACGTCTTCGCCGTCACCCAGCTCTCGCACAAGCTGCTGGAGCACCTGAGCCCGCTCGGCGCGCTGCAGACGCTGCTGCTGTGGTTCGCGGTCTGGCTGGGCTGGCAGTACACCTGCTGGGTGACCAACTGGTTCGATCCGGAGAAGCTGCAGATCCGCCTCCTGCTGTTCGCGCTGATGCTGCTGGCCCTGCCCTTCGCGGCGGCCATCCCGGAGGCCTTCGGCGAGCGGGCGCTGCTGTTCGCCGGCTGCTATGTCGCTATGCAGGTCGGGCGCTCGCTGTTCGTGCTGGGATGCCTGGGCCGCGGCCATGCGCTGGCGCCCAACTTCCAGCGCATCCTCGGCTGGACGGTGATCTCCGGCCTCTTCTGGATCACCGGCGCGCTGCGCGAGGATCTGCGGCTGGCGCTGTGGGCCATCGCGGTGATCTGCGAATACGTCTCGCCGATGTTCGGCTTCCCGCTGCCGGGCCTGGGCCGCTCCAGCACCCGGGACTGGACCATCGAAGGCGGCCACCTGGCCGAGCGATGCCAGCTGTTCGTGATCGTCGCCCTCGGTGAATCGATCCTCGTCACCGGCGCCACGCTGTCGCAGGCGGCGGACTGGCACGGCGACACCGCGCTGGCCTTCGGCATCGCCTTCGCGATCAGCCTGGTGCTCTGGTGGATCTATTTCGACACCAGCAGCCGCGACGCCAGCCACCGGATCGCCCACGCGGACGACCCGGGCCGCATGGGCGCGCTGTTCCACTACCTGCATGTGCTGATCGTCGGCAGCGTCATCGTCGTGGCGGTGGGCTGCGAGCTGCTGATGGCGCATCCGCACGAGCACGTTGGCGCCACGCATGTGGCAGCCAC